>MENI01000097.1 GCA_001768195.1 Bacteroidetes bacterium GWA2_40_15
GGTGAACATCAGGCATCTTCCGCCTGAGGATGAATACTCCCAGCGATGTGGCCCCGTAAAATATAAAGACCGTAAAAATAAGCATGTCTGTCAGCTGATCGAAATTGCCTGAAAGAATCAGAACAGATGACCATATACCCTGCCATAAAAGGGAGGCCCCCGGAACATTATTTTTATTGATCTTCTTCAGGGCCGGGAAGAAATGCCTGTCGTGTGCCATTGCATAATAGGGTCTGGCACCGGTGAGAATCGAAGCATTAGTGCAGCTCAGGGTGGTAATAAGTATCAGCAGTGAAATGAACATGGCGCCTCCGGTTCCCCAGAAACTTCTGACTGCCTCTACGGCAGCAATCTGATATCCTGATTCATTAATCTGAACAAGCTGCGGAATTGAGAGAAGTGTCAGATAGGTAAAGTTCACCACGATATAAATGGCTATCACAATAAATACACCTGCAACTATACCTTTCGGGATGTTTGCCGTAGGGTTCCTTACCTCTCCGCCAATGAAACCTACAGAAACCCATCCCTGGTAGGCCCAGAAAGCTGCAAGCATTGCGGTGTAAAAGGAAGACAGTGTAACTGTAGCTCCCGGCAGTTCAGAAGCACTCATGAAATTTGACGATCTGCCGGTGAGGTTACTCAATCCGGCAAATACTATCGTAAGTAGTCCGGCGAACACAATCAATAGTATAGTCCTGCTGATCCCCGCTCCGATTTTCAGTCCTGAAATGTTCAGGTATGTCAGTATCAGTATTAGCAGGATGGCTGTCAGCTTGATCCTGAATTCATGGAATGGAAAGAATACTCCGCCAACTGAAAAATCATGCAGCGAGGGAAGAATTTCAGGCAAAGGAATTATGCTGTTAAGAGAATGGGCGAAGACATAAGCCACTGAAGCAATAGCGGCACTCTGAATTGCCGTAAAGAGTGACCATCCGTATATAAAAGCGAAGAAACGGTTATATATTCTTTTTATGTAAACATATTCGCCCCCGGTATCTGCCAGCATCCCTGCAATCTCTGCATTGCCCAGGGCCCCGAAGAGAGTAATTATGCCGGCTGCTGTCCAGGCCAGAAGTATCCATACTGAAGAATTGAGTTCGGCAGCCATAGGGGCAATTTTCTTATATACTCCTGAACCTAAGATGTTTGCAATCACAACAATTATGACGTAGCCGAGACCCAGCGTCCTGATCAGCATTCTCTGATTACCCATATAACAGCGCTATGAAGACATGGTTATTTTTAATTGTTTGCCCTGAACAAATGTGGTGAAAATATGATAATAATAAAACATGAGGTAACTGAGTTTTGGCGGAATGCCACTATTTTGTAATTTTGGCGTACTTTTTGAAAAGCGGATAATGAAACTGTTGATCCAAATAACCCGGCTGAATAGTGTTTGATAATATAAGAAACATATTTGATCTTGATGACCTGATCTTTGAAAACAGGAACAGGGAATATGGTGCATATCAGCTTCGGAAGAAATATAACCGGGTTGTAAGCGCAGGTATTATCATGGCAACTGCCCTGGCAGCCATGATAGTGATTTTGCCTTTTGCTTTTGCCGGCAGGACAGACCATGTTGTTTCCGGGAACCTTACATATATTCCTGTCCGGATGGAAAGTCTGGAACCACCCTCTGAAAGGGTTATTGTACCGCCTGCTCCGCCTCCGCCTGGTTCTGAACGTGTACAGGAAGTAGTTAAATATGTACCACCGGTTGTGGTTGATACAATTATGCCATCAGATGTAAAAACAGCTACCACAGATGATCTGATGGCTCAGACAACAAGAGAAGAGACAGATGCAATAGGTTTCGGATCGGATGAGGAAGCAATATCAGGTCAGGATGGTATCGAATCGGATGAGCCCTTTTTCCTTGTTGAGGTGATGCCTTCATTCAGGGGTGGAGATATAAATAAATTCAGAGAATGGGTGCAGAAAAGGACAAACTATCCCCAGGCTGCTATTGAAGCAGGGTTGCAGGGTAAAGTATACATGACATTCATTATTGAACCTGACGGTTCGGTAAGTAATGTAACAGTGGTTAAGGGGGTGGCTCCTTTAATTGATAATGAAGCTGTGAAAGCCATACAGGCATCTCCCAGATGGAGTCCGGGACTTCAGAGAGGTCAGCCGGTACGGGTAAGATATTCCATGTGGCTTAATTTTGTTTTTTGAACAACTTAACATATATTGTCTGACACTATTTAACTTCTGATTCTTTGTTTTGATATTTTTATAACATTTTATACAATGAAATTATGAAAAGGATAATCCCGATTATAATCATTCTGACAATTCTGTTATCAGGATGCGGTTCATCAAAAAAACAGCTTACCAGAGGCAACTACGATGCCGCAATTGACAAGGCTGTAAAGGAATTGAGAAGAGACCGTAATGATGAGAAGCAGATTCAGATACTTTCCGAATCATATAGAGTTGCCAATGAACTTGACAATGAAAGGATCCGCTATCTTAAGATGGAAGGACGTGCCAACAGCTGGGATGAGATATACCAGATATATCAGTCACTCAGCTCCAGGCAGACACTTGTCAGAACTGTTACCCCGCTTAATCTTAACGGAACTCCTGTAGATTTTCCTTATGTGGATTACATAGCCGAAATGGTTGAAGCAAAACGTAAAGCCGCCGATTTCTATTTTGCTCACGGGAACCAGCTTATGGATGGAAAAATCAAAGATAATTACCGTCAGGCATACATGGAATTCATAAGGGCAAAACAGTATATGGGTGATTACCCTGGAATCGATAATAAAATTCAGGAGTCAAAATATATGGGAATGAGCAGGGTATTTGTATCTGTTCAGAACACGTCGATAATTAAATTCCCCCCTGAGTTTGAACAGGACCTGCTGGCTCTTGACCTCCCGGCTCTCAACTCAGAATGGGTTGAATATCATACCCAGAATCTCAATAACAATACCGAATATGATTATTTTATAAATGTGAATGTGAAGAATGTGGGAGTATCTCCCGATCAGACGATGCAGAAAGATTCGGTTGTAAAGAAAAACGTAGAAGATGGCTTTGATTATGTACTTGATAAGAAAGGTAATGTAATGAGAGATTCGCTTGGCAATGACATCAAGACAAAAAGATATAAGACCCTCCAATGTGCACTTGTGGAAACTTATCAGTCAAAGGCATGCAGGATAGACGGAGATGTGGAGGTGATACAGGTTAACCCAAATAAATTGCTCAAGAAGGACCCGATAGGAGCCCGCTCAACCTTTGAAAATGTGTCAGCAAGGGCCCTGGGCGATATTCAGGCTCTTACACCTGAACTGTTGGAAAGAACTAAAAAACTGCAAGTTCCCTTCCCGGGCGACCTTGATATGGTTATGATGTGTTCGGAGAATCTGAAATTGGCGATAAGAGGAGCAATACAGAGTAACAGGAGGTATATAAATTAGGCACAGGGCACAGGGCACAGGGCGCAGGGCGCAGGGCGAAAGGCGACAGAAAGACGGCAGGTTGATGATAGAGACAATAAAACCACTCGAAAAAGCAGTACTTGTTGGAATAATATATCCTGGTCAGGACGAACGAGAGGTTGATGATTTTCTGGATGAGCTTGCTTTTCTGACTGAAACAGCTGGTGCCGGGCCGCTTAAAAGGTTTACCCAGAAACTGGATACTCCTAATCCCAGAACATTTGTCGGATCAGGTAAAATTGAAGAGATTGCTCTGTTCGTTAAGGATAATAATGTTGATTTAGCCATATTTGATGATGAGCTCTCTCCGAGCCAGCTGAGAAATATTGAAAAGGAACTGGGATGCCGAATCCTTGACCGTACAAACCTTATACTTGATATCTTTGCCCAGCGGGCACGCACTTCACATGCCAGAACACAGGTGGAGCTGGCCCAGTATCAGTATCTTCTTCCCCGTCTTACAGGTTTATGGACTCACCTCGAACGGCAACGCGGAGGAATAGGACTAAGGGGCCCCGGAGAGACAGAAATTGAGACTGACAGGAGGATTATCAGGGACAGGATAGCCTTGCTTAAGACACAGCTCAAAAAGATTGATACCCAGATGGCAACACAGCGTAAAAGGCGGGGCAAGCTTGTAAGGGTTGCATTAGTGGGTTATACCAATGTGGGCAAATCAACAATAATGAACCTGCTTAGTAAGTCGGAAGTCTTTGCGGAAAACAAGCTTTTTGCAACACTCGATACCACGGTTCGCAAAGTTGTAATCGGGAATCTGCCTTTTCTGCTTTCAGACACAGTAGGTTTCATCAGAAAGCTGCCCCATGACCTGGTTGAATCATTCAAATCAACTCTCGATGAAGTGAGGGAATCAGATCTGCTGCTGCATATAGTTGATATCTCACATTCCAGCTTTGAAGAACAGATTCATGTAGTGAATGAAACTCTGAAGGAACTTGGATCGGCCAGTAAACCAGTGATAGTAATTTTCAATAAAACAGATGCCTTTACATATATGGCCAAAGATGAATATGACCTTACCCCGGTAATGAGGGAGAACTATTCATTGCCGGACCTTAAGAAGACATGGATGGGCAACAATGAGAATCAGAAAAGTGTATTCATATCGGCAAAGACTAAGGAAAATGTTGAAGAGCTACGTACCCTGCTGTACGAAGAGGTAAAGAAGATCCACGTCCGGAGATATCCTTATAACGAATTGCTTTACGAGACATTATAAACTCACTCCCCTATAGCCGTCAACTTAAAGAGCCTGAAAAAGGTTTTATAAGGAGTGTCAATAAAAGCAAACGGATTTAAAGATTAAGATGCAGTTTGGTCATTAAAGTTTGGGGGTGTTGAAAAAGTCGACCTTCTCCAATTCACCCCTAAATCCCCCAGGGGGGACTTATTGAAATCCAAGAAGTTATAAAGCCCCCCTTGGGGGGTTTGGGGGTAGAAATAGACTTTTTCAACAGCCCCAAAATGCCAGAGAAAAACTGAATTTTCCTAGTACAGCTTATTTGCTGCCATATACTCCGCGATCTGAACTGCATTTGTAGCAGCGCCTTTTCTTATATTATCTGAAACGATCCAGATATTAAGACATTTCTCTTTCGACAGGTCTCTTCTTATCCTTCCCACAAAAACCTCATCCCTGTTATGTGCCATCAGGGGCATTGGGTATTCATTCATGGAAGGGTTGTCGTAAACCACTACACCGGGGAACCCGTTGATGAGCTTTTTCACATCATCAATGTCAAATTCTTTTTCAAATTCAATATTTACGGCTTCAGAGTGTCCTCCTACTACCGGGATCCTTACAACAGTTGCTGTAACCATAATGGTCTGATCTTCCAGTATTTTTCGTGTTTCATCAATCAGTTTCTGCTCTTCGCTGGTGTAACCGTCAGGCTGAAACGATCCGCCATGAGGGAAACAGTTCTTGTCAATGGGATGAGCATACACCATATCTCCTTTTTTCCCGGCTCTTTCATTCTCCATCTGAGCCACAGCTTTTACTCCTGTGCCGGTAACAGACTGGTATGTAGCAACAACGAGTCTTTTTATGCGGTATTTCCTGTGAAGTGGAGCAAGAGCCATTACCATCTGAATAGTTGAACAGTTCGGATTGGCAATTATACGGTCACCTTTTTTAATAACATGACTGTTTATTTCCGGCACTATCAGAGGAACCTCTTTGTACATGCGCCAGAATGACGAATTATCGATAACAACTGTCCCGTTCTTTGCAAATTCGGGAGCCCATTCCTTTGATATTGTTGCACCTGCAGAAAATATCGCAAAATCAGGTTTTGCATCAACTGCCTCCCTGACGCTTACTACCTTTACAGCCTTTCCCCTGAACATGATCTCTTTACCGACCGACATTTCCGAAGCGGCTGGAATAAGTTGTGTTACAGGGAAATTTCTCTCCTCGAGTACTTTGATCATTGTCTGGCCGACCATCCCGGTGGCACCCACAACAGCTGTTTTCATGATGGTAATTTGTTTGAAATGATTGAAATATTTATTAACTTTACTCTCTTGTTATGAGCGTCAAAATTAGCTTTTTTTTCAATTCGTCGCGCTGCATGAAAAAAGTAATTTTGTTGTTTGTGTTGTTGCCATACCTGGCATCAGGACAGGTTTTTGACGGCTTTGAATCGGGATTCCCGGTAAACTGGGAACAGAGCAGCCCGTATCGGTGGTCGTCCGACTCGGCAGGAGCCCTGTCAGGAAAGTACTCCCTGCACCATATTTACGATAACCCCGATGCCGGAACAGACCTTATTGGAATTCCTGTTCCCAATCTTCATCCTGATGAAGGCGTTACAACCTGGTCATTTGTGCTGCGACATGGATACGATCCTTCCTCTTCAAATAACTGGTCAGTATTCCTGTTCTCAGATGCCCGGCCTTCTTCAATACCCGCTGATGGTAATACAAATGGATTCGCAGTAGGCGTTAATCTTACCGGATATGATGATACTCTCCGGCTATGGAAGGTTAAAGGAAACCTTCTGACACCTGTTGTCAATTCAGGTGTAAACTGGCAGACAGACGTTGGAACAACAAACATAGTCAGAATAGAGGTGGAAAGATATCCTGATGGCAGATGGGTTCTTTCTCTGTACCGGAATAACGGAGACTTAATCACAACCAGCTATGGTATTGAACCTGAATTATCTGAATCAACATGGTTTGTGATATTCTACAGGTACTCATCGAGCCGCGACCGTCTTCTGTGGATTGATGATATAAGCATTGAAGGTACGTTTTATGCAGATACAACTCCTCCTGCAGTAACAAAATACAGGATCACCGGAAAACAATCGGTTGAGATAACACTAAATGAATATCCTGGTGAACAGTTCAGCAGTATTGATAACTTTTATCTTAATTCAGTTGATAATAAGCCATTTTCCGTTGTAAATAAAAATGATCAGGTATTTGTATTGAAATTCGCTGATGAATTCATTAACAAGACATTGAATAAATTGAATATCAGGCATATATGTGATGAGAACGGGAACGTGAGTCAGGATACAATGATTAGTTTTACTCCGGTTTGGGCAGAGAGAGGCGATATAATTATTTCTGAGATAATGGCCGACCCCCTTCCCTCTGTTTCACTTCCGGGAAGGGAGTACCTTGAGATAACAAACAGGACTGAATTCTCATATAATCTTGAAAACTGGAAGCTTATTTCCGGAGATCAGATTATCATTTTTCCTCCTGTAAATATAGGCCCTTCAGAGATTAAGATTATCAGTTCCTTACAGGACACTATGTTATTCAGAGAGTTTGGACAGACAATCGGGTTGAAGCAATTCCCGGCACTTACTGATGGGGGAAAACTTTTATGCCTGAGTGATACATCATCCTCTATGATTCATGGTGTTGATTACTCAGCGAATTGGTATGGCAATGATCTGAAATCGAAGGGAGGGTGGTCGCTTGAGATGATTGACGCATCATATCCGTTTCATTACGAAGAAAACTGGACAGCTTCAGTCTCGAGGAAAGGAGGAACACCAGGCATGGTTAACTCAGTTTCGCGTGTAAACAGAGATATGCTGTTTAATGGTATTCTGAATGTTTTCCCTGCTGAAAGTACCATAATTACCTGCAGATTCTCTGAACCGGTTTCTGATTTTTACGGCAACGGGAAAAGCTTTATTCAGGAAGGTCCGGTTATCGAAAATGTTTATCCTGCTGATCTCTTATTCCGTGAATTCAGAATAAAGCTGTCAGCTCCACTGAATTTCGGGAGCAGTTATATAATTGATTTTCCGGATAATATTACAGATTTTGCAGGAAACAAAATGGAGAGATCGTCTTTTGCATTTGGATTGGCAGAATCCCCTTCGGCAGGTGAGATATTGTTTAATGAGCTGCTTTTCAATCCTGTTCCGGGTGATCCTGATTACATTGAATTTTACAATTGTTCAGACAGGATTATTGATGCCTCAAGACTTCATCTTGTTTCAGTAAACGGTGCAATGGCTGATACCTCCGATCTGGTCCCTGTTTCGCAGGAGAAAAGATGCATCATGCCCGGAACATATTTTGCCGTAACATCCGACAGGCAGAAAATCATCGACAGATATGCATCTTCTGTTCCTGAAAGTCTGTTTGAAATATCATCTCTTCCTTCAATGTCTGATAATGAGGGATTGCTTATACTGTTCAACAGCGAGCTGGATGTTATTGATAAAGTTTCATACAGTGAAGACATGCATAATCCCCTTCTCTCCGGTTTTGAAGGGATAGCACTTGAAAAAACAGGAAAATGCAATTTGTCGCGAGAGACTGCCAGCTGGCATTCTGCAACTGAAATTTCAGGATGGGGTACCCCGGGTGGTCCGAATTCTGTATATGCTGAACTATTAGGTCAGACAGATAAGATGAGCCTTTCATCAACTAAGATTACACCTGACAATGACGGGTATGAAGATTTTCTGTCAATAAGCATTTCACTAACTGGAAATGCTAATGCAGTGTCTGTATCGGTGTTTGATGAGGCAGGAGGTTTTGTAAAAAAGATTGCGTCGAATATGCTTACCGGAGCTGAAGCGACATTTTTATGGGATGGTACGGCTGATGACGGCTCTCCGGTTAATTCAGGGATCTATATAATCCTTATCAATCTGTTTGATGATAAGGGAAAAACGGAAAGGTGGAAAAAAGTGTGTACAGTATTAAGGTAGTATTAAATCAATTGCCGTTGGCTTTAGCCAACGGTAATGTAAAGATATTTAGTGAGTTGGCAGAGATTTTATAGTGATTTTATCATCTCTGTCATAATGGTTGTCATGCGTGATTCTGTTTTTTCGGCCTCAATCTGGACTGATTCGTGGGTAACATATTCTATCTTCCCTTCAATTCCCAGATCGGTAATTACACTTACTGCAAAGCATGGAAGGTTCATATGCCTGGCAACAATTACCTCAGGGGTAGTTGACATGCCAACTGCGTCTGCACCAATAATCCTGAAATATCTGTATTCGGCAGGAGTTTCAAAAGTGGGTCCGCTGGTTGCCAGATATACACCTTTATGTATCCTTATTTTATTTTCACCTGCAATAATCAGGGCTTTCTTTATAAGGTATTTGTCGTATGCCTCGCCCATATCGGGGAATCGTACGCCAATCCTGTCATCGTTCTGCCCTAGAAGCGGATTAGGAAGAAGGTTAATATGGTCGGTTATTACCATAATATCTCCTATCTGAAATTCCGGGTTAACACCGCCAGCTGCATTCGACAGAAACAGGCATTTGATTCCGAGGTACTTCAGGATTCTCACCGGGAATGAAACCTGCTCCGGGCCATAACCTTCATAATAGTGAAACCTGCCTTTCATTGCAACTATCTTTCTTCCTCCGAAATCACCATAAATAAGTTTCCCATCATGCCCTTCAACTGTAGATACCGGGAAGTTGGGAATGTTCCTGTAATCAATCTCAATACAGTTTTTCATCCTTGCTGTAAGTCCGCCAAGTCCGGTGCCCAGTATTATACCTGCATCAGGATCAATGATCCCTTCAGATCTCAGAAACTCTGTTGTTTCGTTTATTTTTTCTAACATATTCGATTATAAGTTTATTAAATTCAGCAGTGTCGTCATTCAAAAAACAGATTCCGACAGGGATGTAATAAAATGCCGACCTTATGGGGTCAGCAATATTAGTAAATTCCTTTAGCCTCACAGAGTCTTTTTCTGTTGTTAAGACAAATTTCAAAGCTGTTTTAAGCTGATCGAATGCATTATAAACTGCATTCAGGTCTTTTTCCCGGAATGTATAGTGATCGGGATAGCGAAGATGTATTATCTCTCCGGCAGTCTCCTGAAGATATTCCTTCAGGGGGATTGGATTTGCAATTCCTGTGATGAGGACGACACCTGTTCCGTTAAGCTTTTTGAGGTCAGGAATTGGACCTGATGATTCTTTTCTGTCAAAAAGCGGTACCGGCGGATTATATTTTATTGATGTAAAATAGAGGTTTTGATAAGGAGCTTTGTTTATCTCCTTCACAATAAGTCTTCTTTGTATCGGATTTATATTAACAGGAGATTTTGTGATCAGTATTATATCTGCCCTCCTCATATTTGAAATACTCTCTCTGAGATTTCCATAAGGAAGCATGTGGTCACTGATTACCGGCCTGTTAAAATCTGACAGAAGTATCGAAAACCCCGGTGTGATCCTGCGGTGCTGAAATGCATCGTCAAGAATTATTACTTCTGTTTCAGGATGTAATTCCATGATTCTCCTGACCCCTTTAACCCGGTTTCTGTCAACAGCCACCAGAACATCGGGGTATTTCCGCGATATCTGTAATGGTTCATCACCTGATTCAGCTACAGTTGATGATGTTGTCACCACCCTGAAACCACTGCTGGTCCTCTTATATCCCCTGCTGAGTACCGCTACTTTGAAATTCTCTCGGAGCAATCCGGCCAGGTATTCAGCATGAGGGGTTTTCCCTGTTCCTCCTACAGTAATGTTTCCTACACATATTACAGGTAAACGGAATTCAACAGAAGGTAATATCCCGGTATTATAGAGAAAATTCCTGATGACGGTAACCAGTCCGTAGATTAACGAAAGAGGATATAGAAGTATCCTGCCGTTTCCCATTTTTCAGCGGATATCAATGAAATATGGAAGCAGGGCCTGTATACCTGTGAGATCTTTCAATTCCATCAGCCTGTTGTAATATTCCACCGATTCACCAAGCTCTTTTCTAAGCAGGCTCATGCGAACATCTTCGCTCAGCTGTGTTAACAGTCTGGTATAAGGATCCTCAAGTTGCGGAAGTTCCCTGATTTTATATTTGTCGATACCTGCCAGCTGTGCGGCTCCGGTTATTGCATCATTCAGTCCACCCATCTCATCTACCAGTCCTATCTTCATAGCTCTGGTTCCGCTCCATACTCTTCCCTGTCCGATATTGTCGACAGCATCGAAAGAAATTTTCCTTCCATCAGCTACTTTACTGACGAAATCACTGTACACCTTCTCAATGCTCATCTGCATTATCTCTTTTTCATAGCTGTTCATCGGCCGGAAGATTGAGGGGAAATCGGAATTCTTATTTGTGTTTACGGTCTCAGTTGAGAGGCCCAGTTTTTTCTCGAAGAGAGTTCTTGCATTGGGAAGCAGTCCGAATACTCCAATTGAACCCGAGATCGTTGCAGGACTTGCATATATTTTTGTTGCCGGGGCTGAGATATAATATCCACCGGATGCGGCATAATTCCCCATTGATATTACTACTGGTTTGACTTTTTCGGCTAGCATAAGTTCCCGCCAGATAATATCCGATGCAATTGCATTACCGCCGGGGGAGTTAACTCGCAGTACAATTGCCTTAACTGCAGTGTCGAGCCTTTCTTTCCTTATTACTTCGGCATAATGCCTGCCTCCGATATTTGTCTCATTTCCTTTGCCTGCAACAATATTCCCTTCGGCGTATATTACAGAGATCCTGTTTTTGGAGGTAAAGACTTTTGCGGGATCCGGTACTTTGACATATCTGGTCATTTTTACAAGTTTCAGCTCCTTCTCTTTCTCAATGCCTGCAAGCGCTTTGAGAGTGTCAATCAGTTCATCCCTGTACATAAGTCCGTCAACCAGATTATTTTCATAAGCGAGGGTAGCAAGATTGCCTGTCAGGTTATCGGCATCCTGGCGAAGCTTTTCTACAGGAATCTCCCTGGCTTCAGAGACAGTCTCAATTACATGTTCCCATATTGATCCTGTGTAGTCTTTTATCTGCTCCCTGTTCTCCTCGCTGAGTTTATCGAGAATGAATGGTTCAACAGCTCCCTTGAATTTGCCATGCCTGGTTACCTGGACATCAATACCCAGTTTTTCCAGTGCATTTTTGAAGAACATTACTTCGCTGCTGAGTCCTTTGAATTCAACCATTGATCCGGGACTGACGTATATCTTATCGGCAGCTGTTGACAGATAGTAGCATTGTTGTGTGAGTATGTAATCGGCATAGGAGATGACAAATTTACCCGAATCCCTGAATTCCATCAGAGCTTTGCGTATCTCGCCTGTTGTTGCCCAGCCTGAGGGAAGAAGTCCGTTCTCAATAAGGATTCCTTTGATTTTCCTGTCTGCAGATGCTTTTTGAATATTCCGGAGTATTTCATTCAGACCTACCGACGGGGTGAATGTCATATCCATCAGATCGAGTCCCTGAAATGGATTTTTAGTTCCCCTGTCAGGTATAATGACTCCGGCATTCAGCACAAGTATGGAATTTTCGCTTACAGATACAGGTTTATCGCCTGATGCAACAAGAGCGCTCAGTGCTGCAATCATTATAATGAAAAAAAGTATAGATGTGATTATTATCCCGGTTATAGTTGCAAATGTATATTTCAGAAAGTTTTTCATGTGAAGGAGGTTTATTAATTGGGTTTCAAATATATAAAAAACTATATTATTCTGTAAAGGTACGCATGTATTTAATACTTTTGTATTATGATTGAAATGGCAATGAGACAAGTATTTCTGGGCATTGGGTCAAATCTGGGGAACAGGGAAGAGAACCTGAAAAATGCTCTCTGCAGGATCGGGGAGGAGATTGGCAGTATTTTAATTTCATCATCAGTTTATGAGACCGAACCATGGGGGTTCGATGCTGATAATCAGTTCCTTAATATGGTGATAAAGATTGAAACAAAGCTTATACCACCTGATCTTCTTGATGCATTGCTTGAAATCGAAAGATCAATGGGAAGAGTAAGAGATAAGAAGCAGTATTCATCACGTGTGATAGATATTGATATTCTGTTTTATGAAGATCACGTCATAGCTTACCATAAACTGAGAATACCTCATCCATATATTCCTGATCGCCGGTTTGTTCTTGTGCCTCTTATTGAAATCGCACCTGATTTTATTCATCCTGTATTTCATAAATCTGTTAAGGAACTACTCTGTTCATGCAGTGATAATTCTGCAGTCAGAATTGTAACAGATTATTCGGATGACCGTTAACCTCACTCCTCACTTCGCCTTCCGTCTTCTGTCTTCCGTCTTCCGTCTTATATCATATCAACCCGTTATCCGCAAAACTGTAGTAGTCCTTATCCGAGATTATCAGGTGATCGAGAAGTTGTATATCCATAAGGTTTCCGGCATCCTTTATTTTCTGGGTGATCTTCGAATCTGACTCACTGGGATTGAGATTCCCTGAGGGATGATTATGACAGACTATGATACCCGATGCAAGATATTCGATTGCCTTTTTCATAACAAGTCTGACATCTGTAACAGTTCCGCTTATGCCACCCTGGCTGAGTTTCATCCTGTTTATGACCCTGTTTGACCTGTTGAGGAACAGGATCCAGAACTCTTCATGTAGCAGGTCCGACAGCAGTGGTTGGAATATATCAGCAACATCCTTTGAGCATTTTATCTGTGGTACATCAGGCACTTCAGCAAGTTTTCGCCTGCGTCCCAGTTCAAGCGCCGCAGCTATGGTCACAGCACGGGCAGTTCCTATGCCATGTAGTTTTTTCAGATCATTAATCGATAGTTTTCCAAGGCTGTTGAGATTATTGTTTACTATGCCGAGTAATTCACGGCCAAGGTCAACTGCCGATTTATGCCTTGTACCTGAACTGATAAGGATTGCAAGCAATTCAGCATCACTCAGACTGGCTGTTCCTTTCTGAATAAGCTTCTCCCTGGGCCTGTCCTCGACAGCCCACTCTGTAATTTTGATTGACATTTTAGCACGAGTTTGAAATGTCTGTGCAAGATAATAAAAAAAGGCCGTCCACCAACCTGGGGACAGCCTCTTTTAATATTATAAATTCTTATAAGCTGTTAACGTGCTTTACAAGTGAAGATTTAAGGTTGGAGGCCTTTTTCTTGTGAATAATGTTCTTCTTGGCCAGCTTGTCAAGCATTGATGTAAGCTTTGGAAGCTGGGTTGATGCCTCTTCCTTGTTGGTTGTGGCGCGAAGAGCCTTGAGAGCATTACGGGTTGTTTTTGCGTAATACTTGTTGTTCTCTTTTCTTACTTCAGTCTGCCTGATCCTTTTTACTGACGACTTGTGATTTGCCATGCTTTTACAGTTATTGTCTTAAATTTATTTTTGTAGTCCATAGGGGAATCGAACCCCTGTTACCAGGATGAAAACCTGACGTCCTAACCACTAGACGAATGGACCATGCAAAGAACTTTTAAATGCGGATGCAAAGAAACGATGTTTTTTTAAATCTGCAAAATTTTTTAACCTAAAAAACACTATTTGATTTTTTTCATTGCCCTGGCAACTTGTGCTATTGCCTGATCATATCCATGATATTCAAGGTCGAATACAATTCTTTTCAGATTTTATTTACTGACTTTTCGGGAATTTTTCAGATATAGTACAGCATCTCCACTGAATCTTGCTTTAAAAGTTCTTTTACCATCGGGTACTTTAATGGTTCCTGATTCTTCCACAATACCCTTGGTTGGATTAAACCATTCGTATTTATATCTGCCTTTTACCAGGCTTGCATCGAATGAAGAATCAGAGATCTCCTGATAAATAATATATTCCATCCCGGGATCAGCCAGACAATATGTTGTAGTTGAAAGTTCATTGTGGGGAATGGCATTCTTCAGATTCATCCGTGCTGCATATTTGAGTGTGTACCCCATGTTTTTCCGAACAGGTTCCCAGTTTTTATCCGGTGGATCAGGAATAAAAGCGCCATCGTATGGATCCATAAATAAGGGATTCATACCTCTTAAGAATGTTTTCCATACCCATGGCTGATTTCCCCAGATACCTCCCAGATGATCAGTGTCATATAGTATCACCTTCCTGCCGTCAGCTGCAGGGGGATCATTCCTGACATCCACATTGTTTGACCTATTATTTGGTGAGATCCATTCTGCCGGACTGGCAAAAAGAGCATCATTGCTTCCTCCTTTATACTGGAAAGTCATTCCCACCGGGTGTTGTTTTGGTTTTTGTTTTTCATAATCATGAATAAGATTTATCATATGATATTGCCATTCTGTTGAAGGGGGATGATTTTCATTGGAGATCTCAAAGAGTACATTATCAAGATGGTTCACAGCATCAATTACATGTTTCACATATTTCTCCTGCAACCCTGTTATTGTTGTATCAGCAAGGGTGTAAATCTCCAGACCACTTCCATCATTATTGATGTCGCCGTTTATTCCATTTATATTATTTTCAGGATTAAAAAAGTGGTTCTTCCAACCGTCAGTTGCAAATTGCATTGACCAGCCTTCAAAGAGCATTACAGATACATATATGTTATGTTTACCTGCATTTTCTATTCTTTCTCTGAGTCTGGTAAAATACTCCTGATTAAAACGCGTAAGGTCAAATTTCGGCCTTCCGTCTGTTGCAAAACCGGAACCGGTTCGTTCATAGGGATGAGGATAGATTTTCAATGAATTATCAGGACGATATGTCCTGGATTGCCAGGTTAACATTTCCCAGGTCCACATCCTGATGAAATTATGATTATGCTCCTTTAACCAGTTGACGTATTTGTTAAAATCGAAGGGTTCAGGAGGAAAATTTGTATCAGCATCCATAAGATTTGACCATGTATGTGCTCCTGTCAGATAGACAATATTACCTGTACTATCAGCAAAGTACCGGGGGTTATCAGCTGATACTCTTAGTGTGCCCGTATTTTTGGAGGAAGGGAGGTCATCTGAAATGCA
This sequence comes from Bacteroidetes bacterium GWA2_40_15, assembly GCA_001768195.1. Classification (GTDB taxonomy): domain Bacteria; phylum Bacteroidota; class Bacteroidia; order Bacteroidales; family VadinHA17; genus LD21. The sequence goes on from MENI01000097.1 coordinate 15,702, forward strand.
TCCGGTAAAAGAAACTGCCATCAAGAAAGAGCTCAAAGCAACAACGCTGGTCCGGAAACAGTAGTTTCCTCTGTAGCTATTCCGCATTTCTGTTTGGGTTTTCATATTTAAGTTTATTTAAACATATTCAATTATCATAGCTTAGTCCAATAATCCTGTAATTTCGAATCCATTAAAGTCTCCCGAACTCATAAAAAGGTAAACAGGAGATGAGAGGTGCCTTCAAAGCTCATAATCGTATTGTAGAAATCATCCTCACTGATACCCGACAACATGCAGGCCTCTTTTGCTGCTGAAAGGTTTTGCATATTATGTTCTCCGAATACTTTTACAGGAACAACCCTGTTGTGTGTTGCAGCATAAAACCCGGTTTTGTTCAGAAAATGACAATGAAATGTATTTTCATATTATACATCACAGATAAGCACGGATCTTCTCAGCGATTCCAGTTTATCCTTCATCGTGGGGACAAACTCATGCCCTACATACCCTTTATAGCCTGTTTTAACCAGTGCATTCATTATAGCAGGATAATACAGTTCCTGAGTTTCATCAAGTTCATGCCTGCCCGGCACACCTCCTGTATGGATATGCCCTATATACTGACTGTATTTTGTGATAGTCTCAATAATATTGCCTTCCATTATCTGCATATGGTAAATATCGTATAAGAGCTTAAATCTTTCTGATCCTACCATTTCGCAAAGGGCTGCTCCCCAGCTGGTTCTGTCGCACTGATAATCCTCATGCTGATAACTGTTCAGCAGTTCAATTACAATTGTTACTTCATATTTTTCTGCCAAAGGCATAACCTGGCGTAATCCTCTTGCGCAGTTAAGGAGCCCCTCGTTATCATCCTGCCCCTCCCTGTTGCCTGAAAAACAGATAAGTGCAGGGACTCCGGCAGCAGCAGCTTTAGGGATCATTGCATTAAAGTCTGAAATTAGTTTCTCATGATTATACAACCGGTTGAATCCTTTGGGGATTCCCCAGTCAGTTGCATAACCGACAGCACAGTTCAATCCTGCCTTCCGAACCACAGGCCAGTCTTTTTCCCCGAGAAGTTCAATTGATTCCAGTCCCATTTCCTTGCAGGCTTTTGCAAACTGCTCAAGGGGAATGTCGTCATAACACCACTGGCTTACCGAATGACGTATATTCCCTTTAAGGGTAATGCTTTCCTCCTCTGTTCCGGCCAGAACATGGTTCAGTGGATTTACTGCGGTGACAACAGCTGCTCCGGCCATGCTTTCAATCATCTTTCTTCTTTTCATATTACAAATTCTGAAAATAAGGTTAAAAATAACACTTATTATTTGTATTCTGCTGCAACCTGATTCTTCTTACTTAAAGTCATATATTTGTAATGAGGAAACAAATCTCATTTGACTAATGAAATTACCCTCGCGTCATCAATATAAGAGTGGTCATTCTGTCAGGTTGCTCAGGAGCGGCAGCTCCTATTTTGAGGCATGTGAAGAAGCAATTGACAGTGCAAAACATTTCATTCACTTCCAGACATATATTGTTGATAATGATGAAACCGGACAAAGAGTTGTTTCTGCACTGAAAAGGGCGTCGGAAAAGGGCATCAGAGTTTATTTCCTTCTTGATGCTTACGGAGGAAGATCATTCCCCGGGAATCTTGAGGAGGAGATTGAGAAAGCAGGAGTTTTCTTCCGCAGATTTTCTCCGGTAATGATTTCAAGGGATTTTCAGCTCAGCTTAAGGCTGCATCATAAAGTTCTGCTTGTGGACGGAGAACATGCTATAATCGGAGGAATGAATGTTGCAAACCGGTACCATGGAAAACGAGGGATGAAAGAGTGGCTTGATTTTGCAGTTTCTGTTAAGGGACCTGAATGTGTTAATGTATTATTTATCCTTAAGAAGCTGTGGAACAAGGCGTTCCTGAAAAGAAATGAACGATCGCGTGAAATGGTCCATAATCCTGTATATTATGAGGATAATGTCAGAATTAAAGTGCTTCAGAATAACTGGTACAGGAACAAGATTGAGATACTGAAAAGCTACAGGTCGGCTCTTAAGCACTCGAGGGAGAAGATGATAATAATGGCCAGCTACTTTCTTCCCGGCAGGAATGAGCGAAAGTTACTCAGGAATGCAAGCCGTCGTGGCGTTAATATAACAATTGTCCTTTCTGCTGAATCAGATGCACCCATGTTCAAACGGGCAACCAACTTTCTGTACAGGTTTATACTCAGGAATAATATAAAGATATATGAATACCTTCCTTCGAACCTTCATGCTAAAATAGCCACGGTTGATGGTATCTGGTGTACAATAGGCAGCTATAACCTCAATCACCTGAGTGACTATGGCAGCATTGAGATGAATGTTAATATCCTTGATGAGGATTTTACAGGAACATTTGATGAACTGCTGACCAACCTTATCAAAAATGATTGTCGCCAGGTTACCTTCGAGAACTATATCCACAGGAAAACCTGGCCCAACAGGCTATTTGACTGGAGCTCATACCAGACGATAAGATTCATGCTCAGGATTATGTTCCTTCTCACATCAAAAGGCCCCCAAAAGCATTCCGTTTAGAATTGATGGAAATCCATCGTTACAAATTCCATAACCTTTGGTAGTGCAGCACGCCAGTAAACCCAGTTGTGAATACCGTCGCGCACCCTGTATTCGTGAGCAATTCCCTTTTTGCGCATTGCGATGTGGACCAGTGCATTGCCTTCATATAAAAAATCATCATCACCGCAATCAATATACCATCTGACCCTCTTTTTCTGATCCTCAGGCTTATTTGATTTTATCTGGTCATCAGGAATATTTTCAATGATATTAAGCACACTGTAGCTTTTGAAATATGCCTCCTTTTGTGCATCAGTAACATCGTCGGTTGATTGCAGAAGCCTGTCAGTCTTAAGTTCTTCCAAAGTTTTTGGTCCCGTGGCAGCACTGAGCGGACATGCTGAGGCGAACAATTCCGGATGATGAAGTGCATATATGAATGTGCCGTAACCTCCCATTGAGAGACCGGCAACTGCGCGATAATGCTTATCAGCTTTGATTCGATAAGTTTTTTCAATGTAGGGCATGAATTCCTGGAAAAAGAAATCCTCGTAAAGCCAGTCTCCCTTAGGACTGTTGAAATATCCTCGGCGGCCCGTATTTCCATCAGGCATCACAATGATCATAGGAGTTGCAACACCTTCATTTATTGCTTTGTCAGCAATATACAGCACCTCTCCGAATTGTACCCAGCCGGTCTGATCATCACCGGCTCCGTGAAGGAGATAAAGTACAGGGTAACTACGGCTTGATGTCTCATAATCAGGAGGGAGATAGATTGCATATTTACGGTCCATTTTTAATATCGTACTCGGCAACGAAAGATTGTCAGAGACTTTTCCTGTTTGCGCAATCAGAACAGATGTAGTAACAAGACAAATAATTATTGTAAGAGCTTTTTTCATGGGTTGAATTTTAAATATTGATTTCATATTACCGATTTTAAAGGTATTAAAATTCTTAATATTGTATAATAAAAAAAGCCTGATGAAACTCAATCTTTTCAATATATCCAACTTCAAAGTCGACGGAGGTGCAATGTTTGGTGTAATTCCAAAAGTATTATGGTCAAGAGTTTACCCTGCTGATCAGATGAACCTTATAGTGCTTACACTAAGGTCACTGATTGTTGAAACAGCGGGCCATATAATCCTGGTTGATACCGGCTGGGGCGATAAGCAGGATGAAAAGTTCTTCAGACATGTAAACCTGCATGGAGGAGAAGGATTGATTGAAGGGCTTGAACGCAGAGGATACACTCCTGAAGATATTACAGACGTATTCCTGACTCACCTTCATGCCGACCATTGCGGCGGAGGCATTAAGAGATCTGCAGACGGAAAGGGATATGAGCCGGTTTTTCCCGGAGCTGCATATCATGTAAGCAGAGCTCAGTGGGGATGGGCAGTAAAGAATAATCCAAGGGAAGAAGATGCATATCCAGAGGAGAACTTTTTACCCGTTAAAGAAAGCGGCAAGCTTAATCTTATTGAAGATGAAGGGGAATTGTTTCCGGGATTTTCTGTAAGAATATGCTACGGTCATACTCCAGGGTTAATGATACCAGTTATAAAATATAACGAAAAGACTTTTGTGTATACAGGCGACCTTATACCAACCGCTGCTCATATACCCCTCTTATGGAACATGAGTTATGATATTGAAACTCTGAAGACAATCGAAGAGAAGGAGAGGATACTTCAGGAGGCTCTGGAGAACAATTATATTCTAATTTTTCAGCATGATGAACATGTAGAATGCTGCACTCTTGAAATGACCGAAAAAGGAATAAGAGTTAAAGAGAATTTTGAATTTATTAATATCCTGTAAAACCAGTATTATGAGTAAAAGGTACCTTCTGATGTCATTTTTGTATTCAACAACATTCCTTCTTCAGGCTCAATGGGTAAGTGCAAACCAGGTGGATTTTCTTGTGGCAGACTATTCAAACGGCGGAGCTGAGATATTTTTTGCATCACACCTTGAGCATGAACGAAAGCCTTTGATGCCCGGTGACAATTTCAAAGGCGAGGTTACATTGAAGTTAGTAAGTCAGGAATAGTTTTTAACCACACAAAGAATATTGCACAGAGGGCACTAAGAAAATCTGTTTTTTTGACTATCTCTGTGTTCTTTGTGTGATTCCTTTGTGACCTTTGTGGTTAAAGGATTTTTTTGTATTTTTGAGAAAGCATCTTTCTTGAAGATCTTTCATTACTAACGAAAAATCTTTTATCATGCCGGAATTCAGATATGAAAAACCTTTTCAGATTGATAAGGATTCAACTAAGTACCGCCTTCTTACAAAAGATTATGTTAAGATAGTTGAAGCTGATGGCAGAAAAATCCTGAAGGTCGATCCTCCGGGTCTTGAACTTCTTGCCAAGGAAGCTGTTTCGGATCTTTCATTTTATCTGAGGACATCGCATCTTGAAAAGCTGGCTGTCATTCTTAAGGACCCGGAAGCGACTGACAATGACCGTTTTGTAGCTTACATGATGCTTCGGAATACAGTTATCTCTGCAAAGGGAGATCTGCCATGGTGCCAGGATACGGGAACAGCAATTGTTATGGCAAAGAAGGGTGAACAGGTATGGACCGGTGTCAATGATGCTGAGTATCTGTCAAAGGGAATCTATGAAACATATAAAAATAAGAACCTAAGGTATTCACAGGTAGTTCCTCTTACAATGTTTGATGAAAAGAATACCGGATCGAATCTGCCTGCCCAGATAGACATCTATTCGGGAGAGGGATATATGTATGAGTTTCTTTTTATCACCAAGGGAGGAGGTTCTGCAAACAAGACATTCCTTTATCAGCAGACCAAATCACTCCTGAATGAGGAATCCCTGGTAAAATTCGTTAAGGAAAAGATCAGGGAACTCGGAACATCAGCCTGTCCGCCATATCACCTGGCGCTTGTTATCGGAGGTACCTCTGCTGAAGCAACTTTGAAAACAGTAAAAGAGGCATCTGCAGGTTATTTCGATCATTTGCCGGTTACAGGCAATGAGGGAGGACGCGCTTTCCGGGATCTTGAGTGGGAAAAAAGAATTGAGAAGATCTGTCATGAATACGGAGTAGGAGCCCAGTTCGGTGGCAAATATTTTGTACATGATGTAAGGGTAATACGTCTTCCGAGGCATGCAGCTTCATGCCCTGTGGGGATTGGCGTAAGCTGCAGTGCCGACAGGAATATAAAAGCAAAGATCACCGGCGATGGGATATTCCTGGAAGAGCTGGAACGTAATCCTGAAAAGTTTATGCCTGCAAAGGCCCCGGAACTTGAAAAACCGGTTGAAATCAATCTCGATCGTCCTATGAAGGAGGTGCTTGCAGAGCTGACAAAATACACGGTAAAGACCAGGCTAAGTCTTACAGGTACACTTATTGTAGCAAGAGATATTGCCCATGCAAGGATCAAAAAGATGCTGGATGAAGGCAAACCTATGCCGGAATATTTCAGGAATCACCCCGTTTATTATGCCGGACCGGCAAAGACACCTGCAGGTATGCCTTCGGGTAGTTTTGGCCCGACAACTGCAGGTCGAATGGATACATATGTTGATCTTTTCCAAAGCCTTGGGGGATCGCTGATCATGCTTGCCAAGGGCAACCGCAACCGTCAGGTTATTGATTCATGCAAGAAGTATGGAGGATTTTACCTGGGCTCTATAGGAGGTCCGGCTGCCATACTGGCTGCGGAGAACATAAAATCTGTTGAGATGGTGGATTTTGAAGATCTGGGTATGGAAGCTATACGAAAAATACGGGTTGAAAACATGCCTGCATTCATTATCACCGACGATAAGGGAAATGATTTTTTTGATAATTACAACAAATAGAAGACCTCACTCCAACCCCTCTCCCGGGAGCGATGAACGGGAGGGGGTGAGGTTGTTTTAATTCTTCCAGATCCTCTTTACAAAATCTGCTTTATCATAAAATTTAACACCCTGTATGATAGTGTTTCCGGTAATCCCTCCGAGGAAGCCCAGAGAGTAGCAGTCTTCTGAATAGACAGCAGCTCCCAGGTCGGCGCCGCATGAACCATCAGAAAATACATAAACATTTTTCCCGTTTAATATATAGAGTGAGACTGAAGCTCCGGAATCACAAATAACCGTTTTGGTAAATTCCCTGATCTTATCCTTAATACACCCTGGTGCATCATAGTTGTTTTTTTCACAACCTGAAAAAAGCAGGGTATAAAATATTATCAGAACAATAACCTTTTTCATATAATTAAAGGTAGTAATTTAACTAAAAAACAAAAATCATGCCCCAATTGTTTGATAATCACTCAATATTTTCTCCCCTTCACCCTCTCTCCCCTAAAGTCTTTCTATTACAAAGATGTCGTGCCTGTCGAGATTCAGCCAGTATTTGATAGAGTTCTTCCTGACCAGTTCCCAGTAAATGTCACTGTCGAGGCCATAGACAAAGTTTATCTCCTTTAGTTCATTGCTTATGAGCGATGCAATTTCAGGTTTAAGGGTCAGCCTTATTTTTCGGTTCATATAAATGAATTCGGCTGAAGGTAATGCAGGCGATTCATGCTTAACAGTAAGCAGACCGTGGCCCGGTGTTGCTCCGGTACTTACCTGGAGACCATCATTCATGCAGCTCATTGGAGGTTCGGAGCCTGCTGATGAGGTGACCATAAATTCATCCACCCCTGTATTGAAATATTCTCTGGCCCTGATCCCCATTTTAACACCTATTATGGCAAAAACACCAAGATGCCTGTGTAACTCATTTGCGATCACTCCTGACACCCATTCATCCAAACCGTATTTGTTGATTATATCCGTTACAGATGGTTCAATATCTGCGAAATAGAATGAAGGAGTCAGCGGAAATTCCTTTATAACCTGATTTCTTTCAACCGTTTCCCCTTTAAGTATCCGCAGAGTCTTTTCCCTGATCAGGCCTATGTCGGCAGGCGATGCAACAATGCCTTTCGCTGTTGTTTCGGCATTGAATAATTGAGGGTAATGCATGTAAACTGGTATCGCATCATCAGTCATTCCAAATGAAAAATTGTGGTTCTTTGCCTTTTCTGATGTAAAAAATTCTGTTAATCTCTTTGCATACGCAGAATGTACAAATGAGATATTGTTGTTTAGGTCAGCGTCATATAATTTCATGTCGCCTGTTCCTTTTACTACGGTTACCTGGATGCCACTTCCGAAAATTTTACTGACAGCCTGAGCATCAATCTTATAGTTAAAGCCCTTTTTGTCATTCAGCCCGTCAGCGCTCCATATGATCCCTTTTACCTTTTGCCTGAACTGAGGGATCTCCGCATAAGCAGAAGCTGCAGTTGAGAGGCTTCCGAGGCATACCATACTGATTTTATTATTCTCTGTGCTCAGTATTTCGCGTATAACACCAATACATTCAGGGGCTATATCTCCTGATAATTGATTTTCCTCTCCCCATACATAGTTCAATGCCAATGGGAGATCAGGCGATCTGAATTTACATGAAGTGTTTATCCCTACAGGTATGCCCTCGTGGTAAAATCCATTCAGAAGGCTTTTTACTTTTACCCAGGCGGCCTTTGCATTCAGCGCTCCGGGTGAAACGGTTATTGCAAGCACCCTGATGTCGGGCGAGGCAAGCAGCATCGAAATTGCTTTCATGTCATCTACTCCTGCATCAGTGTCAACTATGATATAATGCCGGGGCTTCCACGGATGTGAAAAAGCAGTAACAGCAAAACCAAACGTCAGCAGCAGAATAAATATCCTTTTCATAAGTGACAAATTTCTTATACTTAAAAATACAAAATAAAAATTGGAAAAAGTGATGTATTTTGTTTATATTTAAGTCGTTAACGCAAAAATCACAAACAAAAAAACATCACTTTAAAGATGAAAAATATAAAAAGAAAATAAAACGACCAAACAAAAGTTGTCAAAGCTTCATTTACAGGAAGTAACATCACTAAATACGATGGACTGAATATGGTAGCAAAATACATGAATCGCCAAAACATCATAAGATCCATTAGCTCAACTTTTCCCATTGAGTGGCACAATGCCACAAAGTTTTGTATCAACCCTGTTAAATCTGCCTTGCAGAATAGATTATTTAGCAGGATCAACCAGGTTTTGATGGCAATCACACTGGCCTCTATAAGTGGTATAGGTCAGATTTGTAGGATTGCCGCCTTTAGTTATAAGGCAAATGGATGGGACAAACCACGGGTATTTAAGGCCATGTGGATGGTAAAGGAATAGGTACGGGTTACCTATCTTGGACAGAAACGATATTACCGGTTTCCCAGTATGTTTGTTACATCAGCAGCTTTAATATGGATGCTATTGAATTGCATGAGCTTTACAAACAACGCTCTACCAGTGAGACATGGATTGAGCAGGTAAAAGGGCATGTGATGGCAGGGGAAACATTAACCTTGGCGAATTACGTTCCTTTAGCTCAAAAAATTCAATTTGAATATTTAAGTTTAACTCTTTATTTATATTTTCTATGGATAACACGCTGATGAAATACAATCTGATTTTTGCATTATTCTTGATGACCCTCTTGCTCACCGCCTGTACAAAGCAACCTGCGAAGATGGACGGGCGCGGCAAACCTGGATTTCGCGTTCGTTCCGACTTTGCTGCGACGTTAAACTCTGAAGTAGGATGGGCTGGTGCACTGAATGAGAATGTTCCCATTTACGCAGACCAACCTTTCCGCATTCGATTTGAATTGGAGCGCCCTGCAGGACCAACTAGTGGTCGGCAATTCCGGCTTCAGTACAGACTAAATAGCGGAGTCTGGACCAATGTCGAGGCACACGACTTCCCCCACCCGGAACGCTATATTAGTATGAATTTTAAACAACTTGAGGCCGGCACGCAACCTGAGGGATGGACTGTTGTGAAGGGCAATTCCTCAGAATTGGTCGTAGTGACCGATAACCATCAGAACGCTCTACGAGCCAAATCGGATAAAGAGCCGCTTGTATGGCTCTTCACCCCACCTTGGGAGGCTACAGAAATTGCATCTCAATTCCGATTGGCCCCTGAAAATCACCGCGGGATCGCGTTCGTTGTGGGCTATGCCGATATCAGTAACTACTGTCTCGTACAGCTCGAGCCTACACCTGGCACGATACGTGTGAGCCATATTATTGATGGGATAGAAAGGATTCTCGTCGAGAGAACCACCGTTATTACTACTGGCCAATGGCTCGAAATCGAAATTGAAACCGAAAACCGCAGGATTGAAATTAATTTCCAGAATGATATGCTGGAAATGGATGTCAAGCTTGATACTGATATCCCGCACTCAAAACTTGGATTTCAGGTTCCGTCGAATAGTACAATCGATTTTCGGAAATTCTCCTTCAATGGAGAAGCCAAAACCCCGCGAATCAGTATAGTTACCTGCCCAGCCTACGAGCACGGCATGTCAACCAACGATCTGTTGAAAGGTTCGGCCGCACCATTCCAGGCTGGCACTGGTATTAGTTTCGTCGAATTTACGCCTGTATGGAGCGGCGCGAATGTTCATGGCGAGTTCGAATGGCCGGTGGTCATTCGCCGGTTTGCTGATGGGGCAGTGACCAACAATGAAGGTGATACATTCGAATTTAGGATGATCGACACTGAAGGAACCGCACTGGGAAATGAACATAATCCAGCACTCCGCCTGTCCATCCCGCTCGGCCATGTTGGCGGGACATTCGTAGAAACCCCTGGCCGGATCGGCCCTTGGCAGGCCTCCAACGGAAATCTTTACTTCATCATGGAACCGACAGAGACGGATAATATGTTCATGATGATAAAGTCCACGGACAACGGACGTACCTGGTACGAAATGGATGGAGCAAACCGCCCCAGGACAAATGACCTCGAATCGGTTGACTCGCGACTATTGGATAACACGATTCATATTATTCACCAAGTGACCCAATCTGTGCGTTATCATACTTTCCGTACGTCTGATCATCCAACCCACCCTGATACCTGGGCTATCCGGGACGAGTTGGCTGGATCCGTGAACGCCATCGCCCAGAATGCGTCGATGGTAGTGCGCTCAGACGGAAGCATAGTCGCGTTTTATCTTGGTACAGAAAAAATACATTACAGTATACGCTCGCCCGAAGGCACATGGAGCCAGGTAAAAACACTTGATCTCGACCTTCAACCCAACCAGGCTGGGCCACAAGCAGTGCTCGGTGCAAACGACATTATTCATCTCGCCTATTATGGAACCGATGGCACCATCTGGTATCGACGGTTTCTTCCCGATGGTACCTTCACGTCAAGGCAACAGGTAGCGACAGGTGCCGGGACTTCAAGGGCGGAATATGGCGCAGTGCTTCCACTTCTCTTTATTCCCCACAAGAATGAGGTCGTCATTATTTATCGGCTCTTAAGCGGGAACCTTTGGGAACGACGGATTGTAAATGATGCCCCGCCTACGGATGCAGTCATGGTAACCGATCTAAGGGTGGTCACCGACGCCGTCGACTCACATCAAGCCGGTGCCGATGCTGCCATCGACGGCGAGACAGTGTATGCGATTTTCATTGCTGAGTCTTCCCGAAGCATCCTCAGCACGCACGACAATGGTGGATGGCAACCTCCGAAGCTCCGGGTCGACAACATACTTGGATCGTGGGTCCGTGGAAACGTATACACCCGCAAAGATGGCATGAGAGTATATGGATACATCTATGATGCGGGCTCCGATGGCGGTACAGGCATGAATCGATTCAGTGAGCTTGTATTGAACGGCAGATGAAGTAAACTCCGGTGATTAGGCCGCCGAATTCGAAAAGCCAGATATGAGCTTCAAATAGAGGCGTAAAAATGATACAAAATCACTCTAACTATTCGTGCTGTATCGCAAATTAAGATAACACTTAAAAATGTAAAATAAAAATTAGAAAAGGTGATGTATTATGTTTATATTTAAGTTGTTAACCTATAAATCACAAACAAAAAAACAACCACCAGCCGGAGGGTGCACCAGAAGAAAAATAGATTTACAAAGCAGGAACATCGCTGTTTTATTGAGTGGTTTATTGCCGTACCTGCAAAGATAACCAGAAACGGGCATCAAACAGAACTTAAAATGAATGAATATCAATTTTATAAAGCCGAATGGGAGGAGCTTGACAGGCTCATTTAAACGGCATAAAAAGAAAGAAAGGAGGTAAATATGAGAACCAACACGAGAGTGTATGGACGAAGTACGATCCGTTAGCTCAAAAAAATCAATTTGGATTTTTAAGTTATAAAATTACTGTTTTATATTATAACAATCTGTAACTGGTTTTGTCAGTTTTTATTGTGAAAATAATCACACTATGTTTCTTGTGAGAGATATTTGCATATCTTAAGCCTCAAATTTTTTAAATTATGAAGAGATTTCTCTTATGGTTTTTACCGGGACTGATTGTAGGCGTTTTGCTGATACTTGGTGGGGGTAAGGCAATAGATACAACTTCATCAAATGACTTTTGCATGTCGTGCCATATTCACCCCCTGGCCGATGCAGCCTGGAAGAAGTCAGTTCATTATGATACGAAGTCAGGATCGCGGATCGGATGTGTTGAGTGCCATCTTCCTCCTAAAGGCGATAATTATTTATGGGCAAAAGCTACTACAGGATTAAGGGATCTTTGGAGCTATTGGACCAAGGACTCTGCATCGTTTAACTGGGAAGAGCGCGGAAGACTTGAAATTGCCAGGGGGCATGTTTTTGAGAGCAGCTGTACTAAATGTCATGTGAACCTTTTCCCTGCGAAGCTTACAAAGGAAGGGGAGAATGCACATCTCTATTATACCCAGACAAAAAAGACCGATGAGCTTCACTGTATAAATTGTCATCTGAATGCAGGGCATCATATTGAAGGGTATACCCATGGAAGCAATGCAACTTTCGGAGCTACTTCTGCTGCGCCAAAAGAGATCTTTACCGTACCTGCAGAAGTATCAGAATTCATAAATTACACCGAGAAGATACCCGGCTCTTCAGTTGCTTTCAATATGGTGGCTGTTCCGGGAGGTAAATTCAGAATTGGCAGTCCTGATGATGAACCATTCAGGAAGCCTGACGAAGGACCGAAACGTGAGGTGGAGATCAGCCCTTTCTTTATGGCCGAAATTGAAGTCACCTGGGATGAATATCTTGCATTCTATGTACAGACTGCTGCAGAAGGTCGAACGACTGATACTGAGGGAACAAGAAAAATAAAGTCTGATAAGACCGATGCAATTTCCGGAGCAACTCCTCCCTACGGACAACCCGATCAGGGATGGGGAATGGGAAGACGCCCTGCTATATCCTTCTCTTATCATGCCGCAGAAACATATTGTAAATGGCTTAGTTCCGTTTCCGGGAAAACTTACCGTCTGCCTACTGAAGCGGAATGGGAATATGCCTGCAGGGCAGGTTCTGATGGCCCATATTTCTTCCCCGGAGATCCAAATAAATTTCAAAAGACAGGACTGAAGGCTAAGCTCTCCAAAAACGATACTGCAGTTATAAATACATACGTTGTATATAAAGCAAACAGCTTATCCAAGACGCAACCACCCGACAGAGCAAAACCCAATCCTTTCGGCCTGAGAAACATGCCGGGAAATGTTGCCGAATTCTGCTCAGACTGGTATCAGCCCGATGCCTATTCACTATATCCTGATGGGGTTGTGAAGGATCCGAAAGGACCTGATAGCGGTGATGAACATGTTGTAAGAGGGGGTTCATTCCAGAGCACTGCAGATGTTCTGAGAAGTGCGGCCCGCGATTATACCCGTACAGAAGCATGGCTGAAAACCGACCCTCAGATGCCAAAGAGCATCTGGTGGTACTCCGACTGTTTCAATGTTGGTTTCAGGGTAGTATGCGAGTTTGATGAGAAAACAGGAAATGTTTCACCATGAAACCACATCATTAAATAGTTAAAAAACCTTAACCTTCAGTATAATATTATATTTTATTATTTATATTTACAGAGGTTCAACCAAATTGCAGACTAATAATTCTTTTCATAAAACCTAACCTTATCAGTATGAAAAAATTCAGCATTTCAAGACGTAATTTTCTTGGTAAAGCAGCAACAGCAGGTGTAGCAGGTATTGTGGTTCCATCAATCATTGCAGGCTGTTCACGCGAAAGTAAAAAGGTCGTTGCTGTTCCGACAATGCTTGACCAGGCTCCTGACGGGCCGGTGTTAAAAGCAGGTGTGATAGGTTGCGGCGGACGTGGAACCGGCGCTGCTATTAACTTTCTGAGTGCCGGCCCGAGTCTGCAGGTTACTGCATTGGCCGACACATTCCAGGATCGGGTTGATTCCTGCCGGGAAGCTATAAAGAAAGAAAAGGGACAGGATGTTCCCATTGAAAATTGCTTTGTTGGTTTCGATGCTTACCAGAAAGTAATTGATTCAGGAGTTGATATTGTAATTCTTGCCACTCCTCCATATTTTCGTCCTGAGCACCTTGCTGCCTGCGTCCAGGCCAAGAAGCATATCTTTGCTGAAAAACCTGTTTGTGTTGATCCTGTTGGCGCAAGGTCAGTCATGGCAACTGCCCAGAAAGCAAAAGGACTTGAACTGAGCATTGCAACAGGTACCCAGAGGAGGCATCAGCGCGACTATGTTGCTACTTGGCAGCAGGTTGCACAGGGACTCATCGGGGATATCGTTGGAGGAACAGTATACTGGAATGGCGGCAAGCTATGGCATCGCGATCCAAACCCGAAATGGAGCGAAATGGAATACATGATACGTAACTGGGTGAACTGGACCTGGCTTTCCGGCGATCACATTGTGGAACAGCATGTTCATAACCTCGATGTACTGAACTGGTTTACAGGGTCACACCCGGTTAAAGCTGTTGGTTTCGGATCAAGGCTCAGAAGGGTGACAGGTGATCAGTATGATAATTTCAGTATAGACTATACCTTTGAAAATGGAATTCATGCTCACAGCATGTGCAGGCAGATAAACGGCTGTGTCAACAACGTATCCGAAAGATTACAGGGAGCAAAAGGCTCCACAAACTGCAGGAACGTGGTTCTCGACTTAACCGGAAATGAACTCTGGAAGTACGGGTATCCGCTTGATAAAGACAGCAAACCAACCAACAATGTAAGCGTTGATCCTTATGTTCAGGAACATATCAACCTGGTTACCGCCATTCGCAGCGGTCAGGCATTCAACGAACTGGAAAACACCGCCATCTCAACTATGGTTGGCATTATGGGACGCATATCGGCCTATACAGGCAAGGAGACAACTTACGAAGAGATGATGAACTCCGACCTTAAGCTTGGGCCTGAAGTATTTGATTTTGGACCTGTTAACATCCCTAAGGAAGTACCGGTCGCCGGTCTTCCATACGTTCCCGGGCAGTAACAAACAGTCGGTTTTAGATGATATAACCAATAAGATTCTGTTATGATAGATTCAAGAAGGAATTTCATAAAAAGAGCCACATTAGCAGGAGCCGCCATTTTGGCTGCTCCTGCAGTTTTTGGATCCCAGGACGGGAAGAAGAAAACCAAAGCAAAAACCCCCGATGCGGTTACACCATTCAAACTGAAGTATGCACCTTCAGTAGGGATGTTCCGCGAACATGCAGGCAATGATATTATCGATAATATCAAATTCTGTAATGACATGGGTTTCAGAGCCATGTTCGATAACGGGCTTATGGGTCGTTCTCCTGAAGACCAGGTAAAGTATCTGAGTGAGCTGCAGCGGTTAGGGATGGACTTTGGGCCATTCGTCCTTTACGCCGATTTTTCAGTTACCTCATTTGTACTTAACAAGCCTGAGACACGTGAAATGCTCATCAATAAGATGAAAGAGGGTGTTGAGGTTTCAAAAAGGACCGGGGCAAAGCAGGCTCTTGTTGTTCCCGGAAGATATGATGAAAAGCTTGACCGCGATTTTCAGACTGCTAACGTGATCGATAACCTGAGGTACTGTTGTGATATCGTTGAACCGGCAGGACTGACAATTGTACTGGAACCTCTCAATACCCTGAGGGATCATCCGGGTCTGTTCCTTACAGGAGTGCCGCAGACTTATTCAATTTGCAGGGCAGTGAACCGCCCCTCATGCAAAATAAACCTGGATTTATATCATCAGCAGATAACAGAGGGAAATCTGATTCCGAACCTGGATGCTGCATGGAGCGAGATAGGAGCATTGCATTGTGGCGATAATCCTGGCAGGATGGAGCCAACAACCGGAGAGATAAACTATAAGAATGTTTTTAAGTTTATCTATCAGAAAGGCTACCAGGGAGTTATATGTATGGAGCACGGCATGAAAAACAGGACAAAGGAGGGAGAGGCAAGAGTTATAGAGGCTTACCGTGAATGCGATAGTTTCGAAGTGTAACTGATAACATTAAAACTAAAAATGAAAAAGATTTTATATTTCGGACTGGTGCTGTTATTAGCAGTCTTGTTTTCAGATGCTGCCAATTGCCAGCTTTCCCGGCTCTATGTCGGAAAATATGCTAAGGAAGGCGAAAAAGGGCTTCACATAATTGATGTTGATCTTTCGAAGGGGACCTTTACCACAGTTTCAGAGTCGGATGCAGGTACAAATCCATCTTACTTTTGTATCTCAAAGAAAAGAAGCCTCATTTATGCTGTAAATGAAGTCGGCAGGATAAAAGATGTGCGGGCGGGAAGCGTTTCTACTCTCCGCTTCGATGCAAAAAACGGGAAAACTGAAAAACTGAATGAAATTTCAGTTCCTAACGGAGGACCATGCTATATCTCTTTATCTGCTGATGAAGGCTTCCTCCTGGTAGCCAATTACGGAGGTGGTTCTGTAGCAGTTGTAAGGCTTGATGCAAACGGAATCCCCTTTGAAGTGAGCGATACAATAATATATAAAGGAGAGGAGGGCACTCGCTCCCGTGGCCATATGATAGCTCCCGGTTTAGGTGGGAAGAAGATATATGTGACTGACCTCGGCCTCGACAGGGTTGCAGTATATGACCTTGATCCAGTTTCAGGAAAGCTGAAGCTTATAAATAATGGATATGCAAAGCTTGCAAAAGGAGCAGGCCCGCGTCATTTTGCTTTCGGGAAAGACGGCACCAGAATGTATGTAATTAATGAGCTTAATTCAACCATGACTGTTTTTAATGTCGGTAACTCAGGGGAACTGAATGAAATACAGACACTTTCCACTCTCCCTGAAGGCTTCTCAGGAAAGAATTTCTGTGCCGATGTCCATGTAGCCGGGAATGGTAAATATGTTTATGGTTCAAACAGAGGTCATAACTCTATCGTGACATATAAGGTCGGACCTGAAGGGAAACTCACTCTTGTTGGTCACACTTCATGCGGAGGAGACTGGCCGCGTAATTTTGTTCTCGATCCTTCAGGAAAATACCTTATAGCCGGAAATCAAAACTCCGGAAATATTTCACTTTTCAGCCTTGATAAAAAAACAGGACTTCCTCAGCTTCCATCAAAGGATTTTAAGATAGAATCCCCTTCATGCCTGAAGTTTATTGAGTAATTAACCTGTCCCCCTTCTGCAAGAGGGGGTATGATACATATTAGATATGCAATCAAGATGCTGTATATCAGTTATATTGTTGCTTTTGATAAGTTTTTCATCTTTTGCACAGGAGATAACCCATTCCCGTGATGAAAAGGCAGTTGTTATTGCCGACAAATCAGGTAACCTTCAGATAGAAATTGATTACAGTAAAGGCTGCAGGATCAGCAGACTGATAGTTAAAGGGAGGAATACTCTTTCTGCTTCAGGAGCCTTTACTTCGGTAAAAACAGCGGATAATTTATATACCTCGCCTGAGTCATCTGCCCGGGCAAAGGTTGTGAAACGTAAAAACGGCCTTACAATACGCAATATTATCTTCGGAGATGAAGAGATGACTGTTTCAGAGACCTGGGAATTCGCAATTGCCGGCAGCACTATTGAATGGAAGATAAACAGGCAGTACAGAAATCGCGGGACACTCGATGATATGGCCATGCCTGCCTGGCACTTTGAAAAACTCAACACATGGAAGGCAGGTATCCTGAACACAGGTGGCGTGGTATGGTGTAAATATTTTGAGAATCTGAATGACACATATGGAGTACATACCAACGGAGTAACATTCTGGGAAACTGAATCAGGCAATGGATTAAGGATTGAAGCAGATTCTCAGACAGGAGGTCACATTGCCTGCTCATTCAGCCATGCTCAGGATGAAGAGTTTAAACTCACTCAGTATCTTACAACTGATGAACTGGGGCAACGTTACAACCTGAGCAGGTTCGTAAGTAAAAAGAAGGACGTATTTGCTCCCTTCAATGTGGATATGGGTGTTGCATCGGTTATACTTAATATCAGCTATGTAGACTATGATAAGGAGTATGACAGGGGAACTCTGCCCGGAATAGATGAAGTGGCGGTCAGGGAACTTTTAAACACTACAGGACGATATGGCGTAGTTGACAGAAACATTACAGGAGGCAACGGATGGGTAACCAACTGGAAGTGCCTGCATGAACCATTCTTTGCACAAACAGGAATGGCAATAAATGATAAAAACTATCTTAGAAATCTCGCTTCAACACTCGATCAGGAACGGGACCAGGCAATTGAAGCCGATGGCAGGGTGCTGGCACGATGGCACGACATTCCTGAAGCTCAGAAGAGCAATTACAATTTCAAAACAGGCTACTACGACTGCCCCTGGGGATACACTATTGATGCCCAGCCCTCGCAGGTGATAAATACAGTTGAGCTGTTTCATCAGACAGGTGACCTGAACTGGCTCAGATCACATAAGGAGAATTGTGAAAAGGTTCTGAACTGGCTTATTAAAAGAGATTCCAACAATAACGGGATCTTTGAAATGCTTAATGATAATACCGGAGAAAACAAATGCAGCGACTGGATAGATGTTGTATGGGCAAGCTTCGAGAACGCTTTTGTTAATGCACAGATGTATGAGGCGCTGAATCTTTGGTCCGGGTGCGAATCTATCCTGGGAGATACGGGTAAAGCAGCCTACTATTCAAGGATCGCCGACAGGTTGAAAGTGGCTTTCAATAAACCTGTGCAATACGGAGGGTTCTGGTACCCTGAAAAAAGGCAATATATCTACTGGAGGGATAAGGATGGATCGCTGCATGGTGATAACCTGGTAACTCCTGTAAATTTTGCAGCCATAGCTTTTGGGCTTTGTGAAGATCCCGTACGAATAAAGGAGATACTTGACCAGATCGAGGAAAAGACTTCTGCCGAGAAGCTGTTTCACTGGCCCCTTTGCTTTGAATCATTCAGGGAAGAGGAGGTCTACAAGCCTGTAAACTGGCCGTTTCCAAACTATGAGAATGGGGATATTTTTCCAACATGGGGTTATCTCGGTGTGCGATCGTATGTGAAATACGATAAAACTATTGCTCTAAAATATATTAAGAATCTTCTGCAACAGTATAATAAGGACGGGCTTTCCTCGCAGCGTTTCAGCAGGACTACTCAGCAAGGAAAGGGTTCTGATATTCTTGCCGGTTCAAGCACAACAATTGCTGCTCTGTACAGGGATATTTATGGAATAAGGCCTAAATGGAACAGGTTCGGTATTGAACCCAATATGCTAAAAGAGCTTAATGGAACGGAATTCAGTTATACATTTACCGGAAAGAAATATAATGTCAGACTGAATGAGGATAAATATGAACTCTCCAATGACGATTTCACTATTACTGCCGGGCAGAGCTTTGGAGTCAGTACTGATGGAAATAACCTGCTATATTACCCGGGGAATAAAGATATTGCCCGGTTGTCAGTAACCAAAAGTATTATTGACCCGGTTAAAGTAGATATAGCACAGTGGGATGAAGGGATAATGGAGTGGTCGATTCTGTCGCCAGGGATCTTCAGGTTCATTGTATCGGGTCTTAAGCCAGGCAGCCAGTACAGGCTGAAGACAGGAGCTGATGAAGAGAAGCTTGTAATTTCCGGTTCAGATGGCAATCTTAATTTTGAATATACATGTCAGGATATGGTAAAATTCACTCTGATCAGGTAGATTTGTATCCAGATAATAAATACTTTAATCTGCATGCAACTTATCAACATCAGTCTTTCAGGAATAGTAAGGGTAAAGAGAAAATTTGTGCTTGCTTTGTTCCTGCTTTTCATTATAGTCTTGCCTGTTATAACCGGCTTCAGCCCTGGGAAAAGGAAACCGTATAAAAACTATGTGCTTCTCGTTTCCCTTGATGCTTTCAGGTGGGACTATCCTGATTTGTACAACACTCCCAACCTTGACATACTGGGAAACGACGGAGTCAGAGCGGAAAGGATGATCTCCTCTTTTCCCACAAATACATTTCCAAATCATTATTCCATAGCAACAGGCCTCTATCCGGACCATCACGGACTAATAAGCAACAGTTTCCCGGCTCCCGACCTTGGGCTGTTTTACCGGATAGGCGACAGGGAAGCAGTTGAGAATCCGGACTTCTACGGAGGAGAACCAATGTGGGTTACTGCTGAAAAGCAGGGCGTTAAAGCTGCTTCATTCTTCTGGGTAGGATCGGAAGCACCTGTCGGAGGAATGCATCCGACATACTGGAAGAAGTATGACGAATCAGTGGGTTATGGTGAGAGGATAGATACTATTGTAAAATGGCTCGGTTATCCTGAGCAGAACAGGCCTGAACTTTTAACTCTCTACCTTGATGAACCTGATGCAACCAGCCATGATTTCGGTCCTGTTTCAGCGGAAACCGGGGAAGTTGTGATGAGACTTGACAGTCTGATCGGAGCGTTGCGGAACAAACTTAGTTCTCTGCCTTACGGCGACAGAATAAACCTGATAGTGATATCTGATCATGGTATGGCTTCGGTATCGCCTGAAAAGTATATTAACCTGAAATCGCTTGTTCCCGACAGAATGATTGCATCTATATCAGGAGGTAATCCTGTATATCTGATAAATCCTGCAGAAGGGAAAGCCGACAGTTTACTTCTTCTTATAAACAGAGCATCGGGTGTAAGAGCCTGGAGGAAATCAGAACTTCCTTCAAAATGGCACTATGGTACCCATCCAAGGATCCCTGAGATTGTTGTTGTTGCCGACAGCTCGTGGAGCATCGGAACCCGGCCTTCTGCATTCTCAAACAAAGGTGCTCATGGTTACGATAATTATAATCCCGATCTCTTTTCGATTTTTTATGCAGCAGGTCCTTCATTTAAAAAGAATTACAGTTTCAGCGAGCTTAAGAATACAGATGTTTACAACCTTGTCTGTCGTATCCTCAATATTAAGCCCGCCGCTAATGATGGCAACCGAAAAAATATCAGGAAGTTGCTCAGATAATTTAATTTTGAACCTATATATTCATATCCATGAAAGAATTTATCCTGGCTCTCGACCAGGGAACAACAAGTTCAAGGGCGATTATCTTTGACAAAGACGGTCGTCCGGTTGCAACAGCGCAAAAGGAATTCAGGCAATTTTTCCCAAAGCCGGGCTGGGTTGAACACGACCCTGATGAAATCTGGTCAACACAGGCAGGCGTTGCACTTGAGGCAATAACAAAAGCAAGGCTTTCCGGTAAAAATATTAAAGCAATAGGCATCACCAATCAGCGGGAGACAACAGTTGTCTGGAACAGAAAAACTGGCAATCCTGTTTATAAAGCCATCGTATGGCAGGACAGGCGCACTGCTGATTTCTGCGACAAGCTTAAGAAAGAGGGATATGACAAAAAGATCCTTAAGAAGACAGGGTTGATAATTGATGCATATTTTTCTGCTACCAAAGTAAAGTGGATTCTGGATAATGTAAAGGGTGCACAAAAGCTTGCAGAAGACGGAAAACTGGCTTTTGGGACAATCGACTCCTGGCTTGTATGGAAACTGACTGGTGGCCGACTTCATATTACAGATGTTTCCAATGCTTCAAGAACAATGCTTTACAATATTCATACACTCGAATGGGACAGTGAACTTCTGAAGATTTTCAATATTCCTTCAGCCATTCTTCCTGAAGTCAGATCATCAAGCGAGGTATATGGAACCACCTCAGGACTATTTGAAACGGAAATTCCTGTGGCAGGCATTGCCGGCGACCAGCAGGCTGCATTGTTCGGACAGATGTGCATAGAACCGGGAATGGTTAAGAACACCTACGGCACTGGATGCTTTATGATGATGAATACCGGTTCCAAACCTGTCGAATCAAAGAACAGGCTGCTGACAACTATTGCATGGAAAATTGACACGGAAACCATTTATGCACTCGAGGGCAGTATTTTCATTGGTGGAGCCGTTGTGCAATGGTTGAGGGATGGTCTTGGAATCATAAAAAGATCAGCCGATGTTGAGAAACTTGCAGCGAATGTGGAAGACAGCGGGGGAGTATACTTTGTACCTGCATTTGCAGGTCTTGGAGCGCCCTACTGGAACCAGCATGCAAGGGGTACGATTGTAGGGCTTACCAGAGGAACTGCAGCAGCTCATATTGCAAGGGCAGCGCTCGACAGCATAGCCTACCAGACACTTGAAGTGCTGCTTGCAATGCAAAAGGATTCGGGTCTGAAAATACCTGAGCTAAGAGTGGATGGCGGGGCTACTGTGAATGACAGATTAATGCAGTTCCAGTCTGACATCCTCCAGGCAAAGGTTGTGCGTCCTGAAATTACTCAAACGACAGCTCTTGGCGCTGCTTATCTTGCAGGACTGGCAGTAAAATACTGGGGAAGTATTAATGAAATAAAGAAACAGTGGGCAATAGACAAGGCCTTTACTCCCTCCGTTAAAGCGAAGGATACAAAAGTGCTTATTGACGGATGGCACAGGGCAGTTAAAGCAGCACAGGCCTGGGCGGGAGAGGGGAGATAAGAAGAAGGGGAGAGGGGGAGAGGGGGAGAATGGGAGAATGGGAGAAAATGCAGAAATACCTGAATTATTAATGAAATAATTATAACATTATGAACGCATTTTTTGCAGAATTTTTCGGAACCGCTATGATAATTGTTTTTGGAGGAGGAGTAGTGTCAAATGTTCTTCTTGCAGGGACAAAAGGAAACAACAGCGGCTGGATCGTGATAACCTTCGGATGGGCCGTCGGGGTATTTACAGGTGTGCTTATAGCAGCACCTGTAAGCGGTGCTCATCTGAATCCTGCTGTTACTCTGGCGCTTGTGCTGGCAGGTAAGTTCTCGATCTCACTTATGCCCCTTTATGTATGTGCCCAGCTGCTGGGAGCAATGTTCGGGGCATTTCTGGTCTGGGTTGCTTATAAAAAGCATTTTGATGCCACCCGGGATGGTGATCTAAAACTTGCTGTATTCTGCACTTCTCCAAATATCAGGAGTTATTGGTATAATATACTGACAGAGGTAATCGGCACATATGTACTTGCACTGGCCGTACTGTATATGGCTGAACCTGAAGTGGGACTGGGTTCGCTGAATGCCCTTCCCGTTTCTATAGTTGTCCTGGGGCTTGGCCTTTCCCTTGGCGGTCCGACAGGATATGCAATAAACCCGGCCCGTGATCTTGGCCCAAGAATAATGCATTTTTTCCTTCCAATCCCTGATAAAAGAGACAGTGACTGGAAATATTCATGGGTACCGGTTGTCGGGCCACTCATTGGGGCATCCCTGGCTGCAATAATGTTTGATATGTTTTGAGGGCTATAAGCAGTAGTTCCCCGAGGTTGCAATACATGGGTATAATTTCCATAATTCTGATTTTAATGGAATATTCCCTATCTTCACAGTCAAAATATTATGACTCTGAAATATACAACTAAATGAAGATAAGCCTGATACGTAGTGCGTTAATTCTTCTTAGCATCATTCCTTATATTCTGAAAGGAGAGTCACCGGCTGACTCTGTCAGGGATCACTCCTACTACCATATATCAGAAGGACAATACATTGAGAATGACAGTATCACCTCCCTGGATAACTGGGTTGACAAGGGGATGAACATCCTTTTTGTACCAGTCAGGGACAGCCTGATCATTTCAATTGACATAGGAGGGAAGGATAAAATATTCTTTATGGGAATGGCAGTCAGAATAGAAAATCCGGGATTCGACAATCAGAATAAAGATGCAGAATTCTATCACTGGATATTCACCAGCCATATTAAGGAAGGAATAAGGAATGCTTTCATTTCAAAGGAATATATCCGGGGAAGTCTTGAAAAATATGGACTGAAAGGGTACTTGATACAAATACATTTTTTCGATAAGTCGGAATTCCTCTTTTATGCATCTGAGCTGAAGCCCAATATTCAGGTTAAACAATAAAAGACTATTTCACATCAGATGTAACCGGATCAATCAGCAATGGTTCTTCCTCTTTTAAAATTGATTCTGTTTTTCTTTTTTCCGGCAGCATATTCCCGATCATCATAACGAATATCGACATAATAATTACCAGAGTTACAACCTCTTCGTTTATCAGGTCAATTCTTAATCCGTCAGGTATGCTTAAGAATAGCAATATTGTAATTAATCCTCTGGGCGCAAAATATATCAGTTTCCCGGAAACTTTTTTAAGCAGCAGTTTAAGGAAGATCCATCTGAATATAAATATTCCGGCAGTTATTCCAATGGCGATAATTAAGTTGCGCTGGTTAATGAATCCGGTCAGGCTGGTGTAAAATCCAAACATTATGAAAAAGAATGACCTTACAAGAAATGTCAGTTCGGCGAGTATTTTCTTGAATGAATTGAGATCATCCCGGAATTTATCAAAATCAACGAAGTTGTTTGCGATTGTGTTTTCTGCGAGATGATTATTTGCCAGCGATAGACCGAATACCACAACAAGAAAAAGGCCAGGAAGATGCACCAGTTTTGCAAGTACGTAAACCAGTATAACTGATGTGAGGATAATAATATAGCTTACATGATGTTTAATCTTGTGAAGAAGAAGTGCCAGGATAGCCGTCATCAGGGCAGCGATGATAATTGTTATAAGACCGTTGAAAGCGAAAATTGTCAGTCCGTGGCCGATAGATCCCTGGTTGATCAGTATGAAATCAAAAGCAAGTATTCCTATAATATCAGAAACAGCGCTCTCGAATGTTATGAATTCCCTCTGATCACGGTCGAGCAGGGCAGCAGATGATATTGCCACGGCACTGCTAATGATCCCCAGAGGAATGCTGTTCAGCAAAGCCTCAGTCAGAGGCTGGTCCCATATTTTTACCAGCAATATTGTCAGTATAGCCACAAAAACAGTGAAAAGAACGAATGCCGAAAGGATCCCTCTCAACAGACCTTTTGCCTTGCTTTTTTCAAGTTTAATTTCAAGACTGGCGTCCATTACAATGAGAATCAATCCAAGTGTACCCAGAATCGGCAGAACAGATCGCATATTGGGTATTCTGATACCTGTATAATTCACAATCAGCTGAATTGCTATGCCGAGTGCAATCAGCAGTACAACGCCGGGGATCTTCGAGTATTTGAATGAAATGTCAAAAAGGTATGAAAGGATGACCAGAACACAGAGGCCTAGAATTACATAATTGGTCAGCATGAGGTTTATTATTACTTATATCCAAAAATACGATTTTTAAGCTGACAAATTCAGGGTCTTATGTGGGGTATAGGTCTATTGCGCGATATCAAGCAACTCCAGGAAGCTTTTTTCGGATATTGTATGGTCAGCAATCAGGTTTAGGTAGTTGTTGTTTGAACGGAATGCAATACCTTTTCCACTCTCCCTGATAAGACATATGTCATTTTCACTGTCGCCTATCGAAATTATCTTCTCAAGTCCAATAGTATATTGTTCTGCAAGCTGAAGCAGAACATTTGATTTACAGAAGTCGTGGTTACATTTGCTTTTTCCGGTTCTTAAAAAGGATGACGGTACCTTTACCTCTCCTGTGGCGATGCTTCTGGAGAACTCAAGTTCATTTCCAATTGAAAAATCCATACCAAGCTTGTTCTTAATGTGATTTGTGACCACATCATAGCTGTCGCTGATTATTCCGCAAATATACCCCCTGCTTTTAAGTTCGGAAATGACAAATTCTGCATCCCTGATTATGGGGATGCTGTCAGTTACATTAAGGATTTCATCTATTGACTTTCCCTTAAGCAGTTTAGCTATACCTTTGGTCCTCAGGTAGGCATTGTCGGTTTCAGTAACAGTTTTTATAAGATCCTTCTTGAACCCGAATGCTTCAGCAGCAGTTGTAATAAAACTATCCTCCAGAAGTGTATTATCCATGTCGAATATTATCATTTTTTCAAGGCCCCGGAGTCCTTCCCTGATTGCATAATCCATCTGCGTACGGATAATACTCATATTCTGAAGGGTTTCAAGGTTGTATCCTTCAATGCGTTTGGCTCTTTTAATAATAGAGAGTGAGACCTCCCGCGACATTTTGGCCAGGGCCTCCCAGCTCTGCATCCTGTTTTCAATATATCCGATATTCACTTCAGTGATCCTTGCACCCAGAATATTCATATCAATAAGAAGACCGATATCAACTCCATAATCATTCTCGAATTCTACCTTTTTAAGAAGGCTTTTCCTGGCTGCTATCATCCCGCTCAGAGGTTGTGAAAACCTTGTCAGATCAGGGAACAGGATGCTTAACAGCGGCTTTGCAACAAGCTCGGTAACCCTTCCGGCCTGCCTGTCGAAAGATGATTTGACCAGATCAGCCTCATCGTTTATTATCGGCGTGGCAAGCCTTTCCACAACATCATTGGGATATGTAAGTATATCGGCATCGAGAAAGACAATAACCTCATTCTTTGCAAGCAGCATACCGTCCCTCATTGAAGCACCTTTCCCCAGCTTTGTACTGGTATAGAGTTTTACAGCCGGCAATTTTGCAACTTTTAATGTATCATCAGAAGATTTGTCATCAATGACGAGGATCTCATTAACCAGGGAAGATTTTCCGACAAGTTCAATTACTTGTTTTACGGTTTTCTCTTCATTCAGTGTTGGGATGATCAATGTTACCATGGCACAGAATTATGATTATATTACAAATATATGAAATCAAAAGGAAGAGGAAGTTAAAGACTGTTAATATGGCATAACAGTTCACATCTCATATCTCAAATCTCCCCCACTCCCTCATTTGTTCTCAGCCTATAGTTTGAATAATCAATTGAATTAAATTATATTAGCACTTATTGGGTTATTATTTTCAATGTAACTATTTATGACTATTTATGACTGCAGGGAATTATATTAAAGCAAAACTGAATAAGCATATTCCGGCTATAGGCTGGTTGCATGAGTATTCACCGGGAATCCTTGGCAAAGATGCAGTTGCAGGAGTTACTCTTGCTGCCTATGCAATACCTGTATCGCTGGCTTATGCAACTCTGGCAGGATTGCCTCCGCAGTACGGGGTGTATGGTTATCTTATCGGAGGCTTGTTTTATGCAATGCTCGGCACCGGAAAACAGCTTGCTGTCGGACCCACATCTGCAATATCAATGCTTATCGGAGTAACGCTAGCCGGATTTGCTGAAGGTGATGTTCAGCGATGGATTGATCTGGCATCATTGTCAGCACTGTTGTTAGCGGTAATGAGCGTTATGGCATACTTCCTCCGGTTAAGCAGTATAATTAATTTTATAAGCGAAACTGTTCTGGTAGGATTTAAAGCCGGTGCAGCAATATTGATCGGACTTACACAGTTACCCAAACTTTTTGGTGTGGCAGGTGGCGGTGAATCATTTTTTGGCCGTCTGGCAGCCCTGATAACTCAATTGCCTGATACCAACCTGGTTGTTCTGATATTTGGCATTGCGGCAATTATTTTTATGATCGCCGGCAATAAGCTTCTGCCTGGCAAACCGGTAGCAATAATTGTGGTTGTGATATCTATTCTTATTATTTCATTTTCCCCGCTTGGTTCCATGGGTTTCAAAACTGTTGGGATAATTCCTGCAGGATTGCCTGATTTCCGTCTCCCTGATCTGAATTCAGATCATATCCTGGATGATATTATGAATATTCTTCCTCTGGCATTTGCATCTTTCCTGCTTGCCTACATCGAAAGTGTATCCGCAGCAAAAACACTGGCTCAGAAAAACGGGTATGAAATCGATCCGGGACAGGAGCTTCTATCCCTTGGTGTGGCAAACCTTGCAACATCACTGGGTCAGGGTTATCCGGTAAGCGGAGGTTTATCGCAATCTGCTGTCAATGAAAAAGCTGGTGCCAAAACACCAATTTCACTTGTCATTGCATCTGTTACAATAGGAATTTGTCTTTTATTTCTGACCGGCTTACTGAAAAACCTCCCATCTGTTGTACTGGCTGCAATTGTTATTGTTGCTATTAAGGGACTGGTGGACATCAAAGAGATGAAGCGGATGTACAGGGTCAACCGGTTTGATTTTATTATTGCAATGATAGCGCTTGTGGCTGTAATTGTATTTGGTATTCTTAAGGGAGTACTCATTGCTGCCTTGTTTTCTCTGATTCTTATAATCAGGGCTGTATCGGGCCCTCATATTGCTTTTCTTGGAAGGATACCAGGTACTAACAGGTACACCGATATAAAGAGGCATCCTGATAATGAACTGATACCCGGAATCCTTTTATTCAGGGTAGAAGCCAGTTTGTTTTATTTCAATACGGCATTTATTTACAGGACAGTCTGGGCAAAAATAAAGGAATCAAATGACTCGCTTAAGACTGTTATTTTCGATTTAAGCACTTCAGCGTATATTGATTCCAGCGGTGCCAGGCTTATAAAAAGGTTACATGAAAATCTGTCGGCCCGTGGAATTGACTTAAAGGTATCAGAGGCTCATTCAGGAGTACGTGACCGGCTGAGACTTGAAGAGATTGAGCACCTGCTGGGGCATGTCAGCCGACGTGATACATTACACGACATGATTGTTACTGCAATCGGAGAGGTTGAGCCCGATATCAAAAAAGCCCCGGTCAAGCCTGCCAAGCTGCTTCCTCCGGAGATAATTACACAAATTATACTGGGGAATAATTATTTCACACAGACACATCCAAAGGAGTATTTCGAGAGCTTTAGCTATGAGCAGAAACCCTATATAACCCTGGTAACATGTTGTGATTCCAGAGTCCCTCTAAATTCCCTGCTGCCCGATACATCGAACAGGGTATTCGCGATAAAGAATATCGGTAACCAGATACTTTCAACAGAAGGATCTGTTGACTACGGAATATATCATCTGAAAACACCAATTTTATTTTTCCTGGGGCATTCCGATTGCGGGGCAATAAGGGCATTCCTGAAAGGGTTTGAAGATGAGTCATATAATATAAAACATGAACTTGATTTTCTTAAGCCTTCCATAATAGAACAGGATATACAGGATTTTGAAAAGCTCCAGTCAATTATTATTGAGAAGAACCTCGATTACCAGGTGAATATTGCCTGCAAAAAGTACAGGGAGCAGATTCAGTCGGGCGATCTTATTGTAATGGCAGGGACCTACGATTTCAAAGGAGAATATGGAAAGGGAATGGGTGATATAGTAATAGTGAATGTCAATAAGATCAAAGATGTTGAGCAGCTTCACAACATGTCATTATTCGAGTATCTTTCGAAAGCCCAGAAAGAGTTGCACATCGGC
Source organism: Bacteroidetes bacterium GWA2_40_15 (assembly GCA_001768195.1). Classification (GTDB taxonomy): domain Bacteria; phylum Bacteroidota; class Bacteroidia; order Bacteroidales; family VadinHA17; genus LD21. The sequence goes on from MENI01000097.1 coordinate 44,858, forward strand.
AGGCTGCCGGTATAAAAACAACCGGGTTTCTTTAGAATTCCGTTTCATAGAAACTGAGCCTGTTTTTAAGCAGTCTGATCTCATCCTGCATCAGGTCAATACGCTTTAACAGATGGATTATTGTTTCAATACCTTCCAGGTTAATATCCAACTCGTAATAAAAACTAATGCACTTTTCTAATTTCTGAAGCTGCAGGGCATCAATAAACCCTTTTTCTTCGATGGTTTTAATTTCTATTACACCGTTTTGTTCCAATGAACTGATAAATGAAACTTCAATGTTGTTATTGGTACAATACTCATCTACTTCTATTAAATAATCTGTTTGCATTATTTCTGTACACTAAATTACAATCCTGACAATTCTGTAAATAATTCTTTTTGCTTATCCGTTAGATTCGTTGGGATTTTAATTGTATAGGTTACAATTAAATCTCCAAAATGCCCTTCATTTTTATAAACAGGAAATCCCATTCCCTTTAATTTAATCATGCATCCATTTTGTGTTTCTGGCTTTACTTTCAGTTTTACCTTTCCTTTTAATGTATCAATTGTAATTTCACCTCCCAATATGGCTTTGAATAAATCCAAATCAACTTTTATATATAAATCACTTCCCAAACGTTTAATATCTGATTGATTTGTTATTGAAAATGTAATATATAAATCACCATTTGGTCCGCCATTTACTCCAGGCCCCCCATGTGCGGAAATTTTAATTGTCTGACCATTTTCAATTCCTGCAGGAATAGTTATCCGTATGGTTTTCCCGTTTACTGTTAAGGTTTGTTTATGGGTTTTATAGGCCTGCCTGAGATCGAGCTTTAATCCAGCATTAAAGTCTTTGCCTCTGTATTTAACGTGGCTGCTCCTTCCGGCACCTGCTGATCCACCAAACAAGGATTCAAAAAAATCGGAAAAATCCCCTTCCATCTGAGTACCGGAGTAATCTGGGTGCTGATAATCTGATGTTTGTTCCTGATATTGTTTCGCTTTTTCAAATTCTTCAGCATGCTTCCAGTCCTTGCCGTACTGGTCGTATTTCTTGCGTTTCACGGGGTCACTCAATACTTCATTCGCCTCATTGATCTGCTGAAAATTCTTTTTTGCCTCCTTATCATTAGGATTTAAATCGGGATGATACTTTCTGGCTAATTTCCTATAGGCACTTTTAACGTCCTTTGCTGTGGCCGTTTTATTTAAACCTAAAATTTTGTAATAGTCTAAGAAAATCATGTTTCTATTTCATAAACTGAAAAGGCTTTCCAGGGTTTTCGTTCACAGGTAATGGGGACTTACCCCAGGTCTCCCGCTTTGCGGGATCGGGGGCAATGCATAACAGATAGTTTTTATCTCTTAATTTTTATTATTAACCGTTAAGTTCCTAAATGCTTCTCCAAGTGCATCCATGTCGTTATTAAATTCACGCTTAAATGATTCCCAATTACTTTGACTCTTTTCATATGCATACAACTTTACTCTCAAATCCTTGTTTTGTTGTTCAAGAGTTGTAATGTTTTTAATGTTTAGAAATATTTGTTTTGATTTACCTTGCTATTTTAAAGTATTAAGGCAGCAAAGGTCGTCTCAAATGTCTCAATAACCATTACAAAACCTTTAAGAAGAATTACCTAATTCACACAGTTTGTATTGTGTAAATAAGAATCAGGAGAAATTGATTTAACACTAAACCTGATATCAGGTTAGGATTTTGAAATTCCTGGTTGTCCGGTAATGATAGTTATACGATTATTACCGAATTTTCAGTTTGAAATTCGTTTGGAACAAGCTTATCCGCTTCTTTCTCATTCAGCCAGGAGTTTCCGTCTATGAGATACTTAAACTGGTATTCCTTGCCTTTTTGCAGGGCAACAGTGACAGTATACTCACCGCCCTTGAGTTTTTTCATCGGAATACTATCTGTGTTCCAGTGATTAAAATCTCCTGCCAGGTTAACTTTTCTGGCAGAATTGACAATGTCTTTTGTCAGTTTGAATGTTACTTTACAAACCGGCTTTGTCTCGAAGAATTGTTTTTTCAGGCTCATAATAATCTCTTTTAGTTTATACTGTTTCACTAACCTGCCTTACGGCCGGCTACATGATAATAAATCTCTTTCACTTTTTCGGCAGCTCTTATCCATCTTAAATCGTTTACTTCCTTATTACCGTTCTTTACCATGTATTTTCCAAGTGAAGGATAATTCAGTATTCCATAAATAGCATCCGACATGGCATCAATATCCCAGAAATCGACTTTTATGGCATGAGTAATTACCTCTGATACACCTGATTGCTTCGATATGATTACCGGGACATTATTCTGTATTGCTTCTAATGTTGAAATTCCAAATGGTTCGGAAACTGATGGCATAACATATAAATCACTCATTGCGTACATCCTTGTGACATCATCGCCTTTCAGGAATCCGGTAAAGTGAAACCTGTCTGCAATTTTTAACCTGGCCGCACATTTGATCATATCTTCCATCATTTCTCCGCTGCCGGCCATCACAAACCTGACATTATCCATCTTCTGCAGAACTTTATAAGCAGACTTTACAAAAAATTCGGGGCCTTTCTGTTTTGTGATCCTTCCCAGGAATGTGACTATTTTATCATTTGTTCCCTTCTCCTGTGATTTTCTGAGAGGATTATTGATGGCTGAATCCACGGCATTATGTACAGTTATGATTTTTGATGGGTTTATGTTATAATTCCTGATTACTATATTGCGTGTAAAATCGCTCACTGTTATTATCTTATCAGCTATCTCCATACCTTTTTGTTCAATTTCATATACATTTCTATTAGGATTTTCACCGCTTCGGTCAAATTCTGTAGAATGTACATGAACAATAAGAGAATTCCCCGACGCTTTTTTTGCTGCAATACCTGCCGGGTATGTCAGCCAGTCATGGGCATGGACTACATCATGCGGTTCACGTCTTGCAATTTCAGAAGCTACAACTGCATACCGGGATATTTCATTGAACAGGCTTGATCCGTATTTCCCTGCAAATTCCAGTTTGCCGGAAGAGATGGTTTTTTCCCCTTTACCAATAACCAGTCTCGTTTTTTTTTCTAAAAGCTTTTTATATTGTTTTGGAGTTATGTAAGCAGAAATCTGTTCTTCAGAATAATGAGGTTTTCTCATTTCCAGTAGCCTCTGTTTTAACAATGTTTTTCCTGAAAGTTCAACATCTCCTGCGCCGATAAGTTTAATACCATTTTTGTCTTCATTACCGTAAACTTTAGGAACGACAAAAGTCATATCAACACCACCTAATGAGGCTAATCCTTTCGATAGGCCGTAACAGGCTGTACCCAAACCACCTGATATATTAGGAGGAAACTCCCATCCAAACATGAGTACTTTCATGAGGCAAGAATTGGACTAAGAATTTTGATGAAAAGGTAGAATTTATAACCAGGAAATGCGTTACACAATTCTGCGGAAAATTTACATAATTCACATATTTCCGGAAATAGCGGATGTGAACAGATAGGATTACCTGATTATATAACTCAGCATTATGCTTAACCAATTATCAATATATCTTGCCCTATAGTTTTGCTTCCCTCATGATGCTGCCTGAACTTTTAAACCATAATGAGTGAAGTTTTGTCAGCTCTCGTAATATTTTATCCTGAATCAGATGACTTCCCTCGAAATTGCGGAGTATTCGGATCTCATCAATGACAATCTTGCGTCGGCACTGATGAGCTTTTGATTTTAAAAGGTTAGGTGTTCTCATATTGCAAAGATAGGTCACCTCATCAGGGGAACTCTTACAAAATTCTGATTATAAGTTACATCATTCATACAATTACAAAGTGAAAAAATACCAAATCCCCCCCTTAATAATCCTGCAGGGAGTGTCATCAGAAAAAAATTAGTTATTATGACTCAGTCAGGTTCCGGATTTTCATATTTTAATTTGGTATCTTTTGAGGATCAATTCTTTTATTATGGACAGAAGAGATTTTATAAGAACAACAGCATTTACGGGGGCTTATGCAATCAGCACACCTTCATTATTTGAGAGAATGATAATACTTCCGGATGAAACCTGGTTCAACCGGCCGATGCGGTGGGCGCAACTGACACTGGTGGAAAATGATCCCGGTCAGTTTGATCCTGATTTCTGGCTCAGCTATTTCAAACGTGTTCATGCAGACGGAGCCACATTGAGCGCAGGAGGTATTGTTGCGTATTATCCCACTGAAATTAAATTCCATCATCGAAGCACCTTTCTTGGCAGCATGGATCCATTTGGCTATCTTTTAAAGGGATGCCGCGATATGAATATGTCGGTGATTGCCCGTAGCGATCCGCATGCAACATGGCAAAATGTATATGAGGCCCATCCTGACTGGATTGCAGTTAACAATAAAGGTGAGAAACGGCGTCACTGGGCGAACCCGGAGCTGTGGGTGACATGCGCCCTTGGGCCTTATAACTTCGAGTTCATGACCATGGTACATAAGGAGATAATGGAGATGTACCAGCCAGATGGCATATTTTCAAATCGCTGGGCCGGACATGGTATTTGCTACTGCGAACACTGCATTAATAACTTCAGAGAGTATTCAGGCAGTGATCTGCCGGTGAGTGCTGACAGCTTTGATCCTGTTTATCAGAAATACATGGAATGGAGCACAGGCAGGCTCAAGGAGCTTTGGCTGCTGTGGGATGATATCATCCGCAAACAGAAACCAACTTCACGATTTATCCCGAACGGTTTTCCTGACAAGGTTATAACCGGGCAGCTTTCAGATATAGTATTCACCGACCATCAGGCAAGGAGCGGGTATGAATTGCCATGGTCGAATGGAAGAGTTGCCAAAGAGCTGCGCGCATCAATAGGAATGAAACCCCTCGGAGGCATATTCAGCGTTGGGCTCGAGGAGCAATACAGGTGGAAAGACTCTGTGCAGACTGAAGCAGAAATAAGAACCTGGGTTGCAGAAGGTGTCGCCAATGGGATGCGTCCATGGTTTACAAAATTTTCCGGTGTGCTCTATGACAAAAGATGGCTCGATCCGGTTGAAAAAATCTATGAAGTTCTTTACAGGAATGAAAAATACCTGAGAAATATTAAGCCACTTGCACGTGTCGGCCTTGTTTTCCAGGAACAGAAAAAAAACTATGGCAATGAGAAATGGCAACAAAGAAGCGGTGATCATTCCTCAGGCATGTACCATGCTCTGATTGAGGCACGAATACCATTTGAAATGGTTAATGACAGGCTGCTGGGTCAGGAATATCTTCAGCCGTACCGGTTACTTATTCTGCCCAACATAGCCCAACTGTCTGAAGAACAGTGCGGACACCTGCGTGAATTCGTCGGAAAGGGTGGTAGTCTTATGGCTACTTTTGAGACATCACTTTATGATAAAGAAGGTAAAAGAAGATCAGATTTTGGTCTTTCTGATCTGTTTGGCGCTTCCTTTGACAATGGAACTGAGGGTCCGATGCAGAACAGTTATCTGCGGCTTAAAAAGGATCCTGCATCGGAGAAGTTCCACCCTGTGCTGGCCGGACTGGAAGATGCCTACAGGATAATAAATACCATTTACAGAGTGAAGGTTAAACCGCTGGCTTCTCTTCCTTCTCCCATAACTCTGATACCAACATATCCGGATCTGCCTATGGAACACGTATTTCCTCTGATAACCGGTACTGATATCCGTGAATTGTATCTTAATGACACAGGGAAAGGAAGAGTAGCCTATTTTCCGGGAGATATTGACAGAACATTCTGGCAGGTCATGTGTGCTGACCATGGAAGATTATTAGGTAATACAATTAGATGGGCTTTGAATGAAGAGCCTGTTGTTGAGGTAAAGGGTTCCGGAGTTATAGATGTCACAGCCTGGCAACAAAAAGATTCGATGACTATACATCTCGTTAATCTCACCAATCCGATGATGATGAAAGGCCCCTTCCGTGAACTGTTACCCATATCAGCCGAGGCAATAGTTAAGATTCCGGATAAAATAAAAGTGTATGGAGTACACTTATTAGTAAGGGGGCAAAAAATCCCGTTTAAGATCGAAGATAATAAGATCAGCCTTTCTATTCCCTCGATTCCGGATCATGAGATCATCGGCATAGATTTCAAATAATGTTGCTCCACTCCACTCAACAACAGGTAAGCCTGTCGTGAAATCTACAGGGTTCCAGCGATCTGGTTGTTGATGTGGGAATTATGCAATAGAAACTTAAAATTTTGTAACATTCTATCAGGAGATAAACTGAATCTTTACTTTTAAGTATAATCTGACTGACCATATGTGGCCATCATCCCCGGCTTTTGCAAACAGTATTATGAAAAGACTACTCTTATTAGTTACATACATTTTGGCATATGATGCAAATGCCCAAAATTACCTGATACCGGAAATTTATGCCCGGCAGGATGGCATGTGCCCACCGATGCAGAGTGGACAACGCTTGAAAACTACCTGATTGCCAGCGGGTATAATTATGATGGAACAACTTCCGGCAATAAATTAGCAAAGTCATCGGCATCAGTTGCCGGATGGGATTCTTCATCAAATACCGGAGCCGTTGGTAATACCGATTATAATGAAAAACGAAATGCGACTGGCTTTACAACTCTTCCCGGGGGCTACCGTGACGAAGATGGGACGTTCAATGATATTGGAAAAGACGGAGGCTGGTGGTCGGCTACAGCGACCGGAACTGAGTCAGCACGGGACCGTTGGTTGTACTACAGTGGCAGCAATGTAAACCGTGGCGTTTACAGTAAGAAAAATGGGTTTTCTGTTCGCTGTCTCAAGGACTGAAAGGGTCAAAAGTCAATAAAGCTATTCCTTCAAAATATATCTGTAGTTGTAAGAATAAGAGATATATTTTGATATATTTAAGGGTTTATAAAAAACCTCCGGAATGAGACTTTTTGGAATGAATTTCAGGAACAAGCTTTCAAGAAGAAATTTCATCTCTTTGTCATCTCTTGGAATGGCTTTTGGAATTACCGGAGTTGCATTTAATAACAAGGGAAAACATATCCGGTCTGCTGATAATCTTGTCGAAGATCCTCTTAGAAGAGATCCGGAATCTGTTAAGAACCGGATAATTCATCTGCACCCTCAGGATAATGTGGCAGTAGCTCTTGAAGATTTAGATGAAGGCACAAAGGTCTCAATAGATAATCTGCCATTAGTTCTGGATGATTTTATTGCTGCAAAACATAAATTCACTCTGTCCGATATTCCCGTTGGCGAAACAATCTATCTGTACGGAATTAAGGTGGGGATAGCTGTTAAAGCTATTAAGAAAGGGACAGCCATTACAACAGAAAATACTGTTAATGCAATCAGTGAGGTACAAAGAAACACTACCGGGAATTTCAAGTGGACACCCCCGGGGACCGACGCATTTAAGAACAGGAGTTTCATGGGATATCACAGGCCTGACGGACAGGTCGGTACTGCAAATTACTGGCTTGTAATTCCCATGGTCTTTTGTGAAAACAGGAACATTGAAATTATTAAGGAAGCAGTACTTTCTGAGCTTGGATACCAACAGAGTTCTCCTTATATACAGTTCACCCGGGAACTGATTTCACAACACCAGGAAGGAGGTTCCCCGAAAGAGACTTCAAAGATTGCTCAAACAAAAATTCATGCCAACAATTACAAAACAAACCTTTTTAAGAATGTAACCGGGATAAAGTTTCTCACACATAGCGGAGGATGCGGGGAGACCAGACAGGATTCGGAAGAACTGTGCGGACTCCTTGCAGGATATATTACTCATCCCAATGTAGCCGGAGCAACAATTCTTAGTCTGGGTTGCCAGAATGCTCAGCTTTCCATCTTACAAAAAGAGATAAAAAAACGTGATGCAAATTTCTCAAAGCCATATTTTGAGTTTGAGCAACAGGAAATCGGGACTGAGGATGAGATGATCAGACAGGCGATCCGGTCAATTGTTAACGGGCTTATTATGGCTGATCAGATTGAAAGAAAACCTGCACCACTTTCAAAACTTACAATAGGAGTGGAATGTGGCGGGTCAGATGGATTCTCCGGAATTTCAGCCAATCCTGCTGTCGGGCATGTTTCTGATCTGATTGTTGCTCTTGGAGGGTCAGTAATTTTATCGGAGTTTCCTGAACTAAGCGGCGTAGAACAAAATATTTATGACCGCTGCACAAAACAGGTCCATGCTGATAAATTCCTGGATCTTATGCAGATGTATAATGCAAGAGCAGTATCTGTTGGTTCTGGTTTCGATATGAATCCCTCTCCCGGGAATATTAAGGACGGATTGATTACAGATGCAATGAAGTCTGCAGGAGCTGCAAAAAAAGGCGGTACTTCTCCTGTTACCGGAGTATTTGATTATCCTGAGAAAGCTGATGGACCCGGACTTCATCTGCTTTGTACTCCGGGAAATGATGTTGAGTCGGTAACAGCTGAAGTGGCTTCCGGGGCAAATCTGGTTTTATTCACAACAGGACTTGGAACTCCAACAGGAAATCCTGTTGTACCCGTAATAAAAATATCTACTAATACCTCTCTCTCTGAAAAAATGTCCGATATCATTGATATTAATGCAGGTACTATAATTGATGGAGAGGAGAGCATCGGACAAACTGCTGAACGGATTCTGAATTATGCTATTGAAGTAGCCAGCGGGATAAAAGAACCTGCTGGTATCAGGAATGAGCAGGTTGATTTTATTCCCTGGAGGCGTGGAGTTTCCTTGTGAAACCGGACCGGTTTTAAAACCTGTCAGGCAGACCAATATACACTTTAAATCATTGAGATTCTTTTTAATTATATAACACATAGTATGGGAAAAAAATCTTACTTAAGGAGCGTTGAATGGTTCGGGAAAAATGATAAAATGGGTTTCGTTCATCGCAGCTGGCTCAGAAACCAGGGTCACCCTGACCACATGTTCAGGGGAAAACCGGTAATTGGCATTTGCAATACATGGTCAGATCTGACTCCATGTAACGGTCATTTAAGAGAGTTTGCTGAAATTGTAAAACGGGGCGTTTACGAGGCCGGAGGTTTTCCGCTGGAGTTCCCTGTAATGTCTCTTGGTGAAACAATTATGAAACCCACAACAATGCTTTTCCGGAATCTTGCAAGCATGGATGTGGAAGAGACGATCCGGGCTAATCCTCTGGACGGTATTGTTCTTCTGACGGGTTGTGACAAAACCACCCCCTCAACACTTATGGGTGCCGCAAGTGTGAACCTTCCAACTATTGTAGTTCCCGGGGGTCCGATGCTAAATGGAAAGTTCAGGGGTAAAGAAATCGGATCGGGAACATCGACCTGGCAGATCTCTGAAGGATTAAAAGCCGGGACTTTTACAGTAGCCGATTTGACAGAGGCAGAAAGTTGCGTATCGCGGAGTGCAGGTCATTGCATGACAATGGGAACAGCATCGACAATGGCAGCCATGGTGGAAGCTCTTGGCCTTACTTTGCCGGGCGCTGCTGCAATACCTGCGGTAGACTCAAGAAAAAAAGTCATGGCACACCTGTCAGGCAACCGTATTGTGGAGATGGTCAACGAAAACATGAAAATGTCGGATATACTGACAAGAGAGGCATTTGAGAACTCAATTATGATAAACTCAGCAGTCGGGGGTTCGACTAACCTGATAATTCACCTGCTTGCACTGGCCGGCAGGATTGGTGTTGATCTGAATCTGGATGATTTTGACCGGTTGGGAAGTGATATGCCTCTGTTGCTGAATCTTATGCCTTCAGGAAAATACCTGATGGAGGATTTTTATTACGCCGGAGGATTACCAGTGATCATAGATCAGCTCAAAGATATCATTCATTCTGGTGCCATGACCATTAACGGGAAATCAATTGGTGAAAATTGTGCCGGTGCTCCCTGTTATAATTATGATGTAATAGCAACTCTGGAAAAACCACTGAAGGAGAAAGCCGGAATTGCTGTATTAAAGGGGAACCTGTGTGAGAATGGAGCTGTAATTAAGCCTTCGGCAACTTCAGGCGAATTGTTACAGCACAGGGGCAGGGCAGTTGTCTTTGAGAACATGGAAGATTACCATGCCAGGATTGATGATCCTGACCTCAATATTGACGAAAACTGCATAATGGTATTGAAAGGGGTAGGACCGGTTGGATACCCCGGAATGCCGGAAGTTGGAAACATGGAACTTCCTCAGAAACTTATCAAAAAGGGGATCACCGATATGGTCCGTATTTCTGATGGCCGCATGAGCGGCACTGCATACGGAACTGTTGTTTTACATGTTTCTCCCGAATCTACTGTTGGCGGGACTCTGGCATTGGTGGAAAACGGAGACATGATTGACCTTGATGTAAAAAATCGGTCTCTGAAACTGGATGTTGCTGAAGATATTCTGAAAAAAAGGAGAGATTCCTGGATCCGCACGGTACCCGATGCCGATAGGGGTTATGTACGTATGTTCATGCAGCATGTTGAACAGGCTGACCGGGGATGTGACTTTGATTTCCTTAAAGGGGGATCCGGTTCAGTAGTCCTCAGGGATTCGCATTAGAACTTTATTGAACAGAATAAATCCTGGAAATATGAGATTATTCAAAACTAAAACAGGGATCGCAATTGAAAGGGATAATAATTATTACCTGATACTGGATAATTGGGATAGCTTTATTAATGATGATAATCTTTTTGCCAAAACCACAAACCTCTTATCCTCAGTGACCCCAAAAGATTCATCAGTTATTGACGAATTACTTCCTCCGATTGGCAGTCAGCAGGAATTATGGGCTTGCGGTGTTACATATCTGAGAAGCAAAATTGGCAGGCAGGAAGAGAGCAAAGTTGCAGGAGGAGCAGATTTCTATGGAAAAGTATATGAAGCTGTAAGACCTGAGTGTTTCTTTAAAAGTAATCCGTCCCGTGTTGTGGGACATAACAACTTTGTTCGTATAAGGAAGGACAGTACATGGGATGTACCGGAACCCGAGCTCACCCTTGTGGTTTCAGCATCTGGCAAAATTACAGGTTATACAATCGGGAATGATATGAGCAGCCGTAGCATTGAAGGAGAGAACCCTTTGTATCTTCCACAGGCCAAAACATATGATGGTTGTGCTGCATTGGGACCATGTATTTATATTTCGGAAACGCCATTTGACAGGAACAATAAAATTTATTTACAGATTATAAGGAATAAGCAGATTGTATTTGAGGACAGTATATCTGTCAGCCAGATGAAACGAAGCTTTGAAGAACTGGTAAAATATGTTTTCTTTGAGTGTAGTTTCCCTCATGGTTGTTTAATTATGACAGGTACCGGAATAGTACCCCCGGGCAGTTTTACATTACAGAGCGGCGATGTGATAAATATAACAATTGATTCAATAGGAAAATTGACTAATACCGTCAGTTAGAATGACTTTTATTATTATTATCCTGGCTATTGCATTACAGGTTTTTTTGTCAGTTAAAAAGGTAAATGCCTTTCTTTCGCTTTTAATCGTTTCTATTCTTTCAGGATTATTTCTTGGAATGCAGCCCGCTGCGATCATCAAATCTGTTGAAACCGGAGTAGGAAGTACATTGGCAGGTCTGGCGCTTATTATCTGCCTGGGAGCAGTTCTTGGAAAAATACTGGAATCAAGCGGTGCCGCAAAGAAAATCTCTCTGACACTTATAAAAGCTTTTGGTATTAAAAATATCCAGTGGTCTTTGCTTCTTACAGGTTTTCTGGTTGGGATCCCGCTTTTTTACAATGCCGGATTTGTGATCCTGGTCCCACTGGTATTTTCAATTGCAAAGGAGACCCGTCTACCGCTCTTATATCTGGCGATTCCTATGGCTGCTTCATTGTCAACTGCACATTGTTTTTTACCACCCCATCCGGGCCCGGTTATACTGGTAAATGCTTTTAAGGCAGATATGGGTAAGACCCTGATCTATGGTTTTGTTCTTGCGATTCCGGCCATAGTTCTAGCAGGTCCTTATTTCGGCAGATTACTTAAAAATGTAAAGATAAACCTTGTCGGCTTATTTGGTGAAAAGGAAGATTTTACACCTGAAGAATTGCCTGCAGCATTCCCATCTTTCTTAATTGCCATGTTGCCGGTTTTGCTTATCACACTTTCAGTAATAGCCAACAGAGCTCTTACTGATGGTTCTCTTCTGAAAAATATCTTAGTTTTTGCCGGAGATGCAAACGTAGCCTTACTGATAACCGTAATAATTGCATCATGGTTTTTTGGCTTACGTGCCGGTCATAAAATGGAAAATGTAATGAAATGGTTAAGTGATGGTATTTCGGGGATTGCCATTATTTTATTGATCATTACTGCCGGGGGTGTTTTCAAGCAGGTATTGAGCGACAGTGGTGCAGCTGACTATATTTTATCATTCAGCAAAGACTGGCAGATGCAACCATTTCTGTTTGCATGGCTGGTTACTGCCTGTTTAAGGGTTACAATTGGATCGGCAACGGTGGCTGCAATAACAGCTTCAGGGATAGTGGCTCCTCTGGTTGCAACGACTAATGTATCGCCTGAGCTAATGGTACTTGCTGTAGGTTCCGGAAGTGTTTTTATGTCGCATGTAAATGATACAGCATTCTGGATGTTTAAAGAATTCTTCAACCTTTCTTTAAAACAAACTTTTTTTTCATGGACATTAATGGAAACTTCTATTTCATTTATCGGACTCATTGGAGTGTTTATTCTAAATTCTATAATCTGATTAAAAAATAAATTATGAAGACATCTGAAATGATTAACCGGAAGGTTGATGCTGTCATGCAAAAGGCATGGAGCGCATTCAGGATTTACAGCAAATTTTCATTAAAAAGGAGAAAGTCCTTCTTGTATGCTATTGCAGATGAATTGGAAAAAGCGGGAGATGATCTGATAAAAACCTGCATGGAGGAAACCAACCTTACTGAAGCCAGATTAAAAAATGAGAAAGTAAGAACTGTTTTTCAGCTTCGGAGCTATGCTGACCATTGTGAAAGCGGTGACTGGCTTGATGCCAGGATTGATACCGCAATTCCGGACCGCACTCCACCCAGACCGGATATCAGGAAGATGAATGTCCCGCTGGGCCCTGTAGTTGTATTTGGTCCCAGTAATTTCCCGTTTGCATACTCCACTGCAGGCGGAGACACGGCAAGCGCGCTGGCAGCAGGCTGTCCGGTAATTGTGAAAGCCCACTCCGGACATCTTAAAACATCAGAAATGGTAGCAGAACTTATTAAAATTGCTACAGAAAAAATGAAAATGCCTGAAGGTCTGTTTTCCCATATATATTCTCCTTCACATTATATTGGAGAGGCACTGGTGAAGCATCCGTATACGAAAGCTGTCGGCTTTACCGGATCAGTTTCTGTGGGAACACAGCTTTTCAGATGGGGAAATGAACGTAAGGTCCCCATTCCGGTTTTCTCTGAGATGGGAAGTGTGAATCCTGTATTCCTGATGCCCGGCAAAATAAAAGAATCATCTCAGGAAATAGCCCGAATGTATGCGGCATCAGTAACCCTGGGAGTCGGTCAGTTCTGTACAAATCCTGGAATAATTATCGGCCTTGAAAGCAAGGATATGAACGATTTTCTTGCGACACTTAGTGAAGAAATCAGGAAGATCGCACCTGCAAAAATGCTTCATAAAAAAATTGCAGATTCTTTTATGACCTTACGCGACAGCATCCTGATGGAAAATGGTGTTTCTGTGGTAGCAGTATCGGATTTGGAAAAGAGTGATTATTGCGGTATTCCTACAATAGCAACAGTGTCTTCAGAAGAGTTTCTGAGGAACCCAAAATTGCAGGAAGAAATATTTGGTCCTTATTCACTTGTTGTGCGTTGTAAATCATTGGATGAGTATAGCCTTATTGCCAGGTCAATGGAAGGTCAGCTGACTTGTACAATGATGGCCACCGCCGATGATATGAAGAACAATGATGATTTAATTGACGATATAAAAATACTTTGTGGAAGATTCATAATAAATGGTGTACCAACAGGTGTTGAGGTTTGTTTGAGTATGCAGCATGGAGGGCCGTTTCCTGCTACAACAGACGGTCGTTTTACATCTGTTGGAGGAGATGCATTGAGACGCTTTGCAAGACCTGTGGCATTTCAAAACTGGCCTGATGAATTATTGCCCGATGAGCTCAAAAATGAAAACCTGCTGAATATTTACCGCACGGTAAATAACCGGTTGACAAAAGATAGGTAGGTACATGCCATGGCATGTACCTACCTATTTAGATATGGTATTGTCTGTGGCCCTTCAGGTAAAATGCAGATTGAAATATTTTTGCCTAGCCTGTTCCTGAAGTTTTCAATCAGGTCATAAATATCATGACACCTCTTAATCCTGGAGATCTCCAGTTGTTCGTCGCTCAGGTTATCAGTATAGAGATATGTATCGGCCTTAAGCTGGATCAGGGCAAGAATCTGAGCTTCCCACTGGTCCTGCTTGGAAAAGCCAGGGGAACAGATCGTTTCAAGAAGCCGGACCGGACTTTCAGATTCACGTAACAGTTGACTGAATAATCCATGATCGGGGAATCCATCACTGCATTCAGCTGCGGTGATTATAACTCCGCCTGGTTTAACTATCCTTGCCGCAGCGCTCATTCCCTTTACTGTCTGGTAAAGGTTCAGATCGAGTGGGTAACCCGAGTTTGTTGTTACTACAATATCAAATTCTGACGACACAGCTGCCATCGAGGTCTTTCTTACAGATTCTATCCCTTCAAGGTGCGATTTGATTATGTCGCCTGCGAATACCCCGGTTACCTCTTTTTCACTGTTCAGGGTAACGTTTACCAGGAAAGTGGCTCCGGCCATGATTGCTGCCTCCCTGACCTCTTCCCATATCGGATTTTTCTGAGTTACGCCCCATGATGCATTACTGTTGCCAATGTTTTTTGCACTGTGGTTGCCAAGAATGGTCTTAATCCCTGCCATCCCGGGCATTACTGCCTTACCTCCCCCCGAGAAGCCGGCGAAAAAGTGCGGTTCAATGAATCCGGTAAGTATTTTAATGTTGCACGATATCAGTTCTTTATTGACCTGGATTACATTTCCAAACGATGAAGTGCCAATTTCCTCCAGCTGACTTTCTTCAAAGGCATTATTCTGAACAATCCTGAAATTATCATACAGATAACTGCCCAGCATGCTGCGTAACTCACTTTCGGTGTTTGGCCGGTGTGTTCCGGTTGCATTAAAAAGCAGAACAGATGTATAGGGTATATGCTTTATCTCCCGGAGGATAGTCTCAATTATAAGTTTATTTGGAGTAGGTCGTGTGATATCATTGAAAATAATCGCTACCTTATCCTCTGATTTCACAAGTTGTTTAAGAGGAAGGGAACCTGAAGGTTTGCGTAAGGCTTTGGTAATTGCATCAGAAGCATCAGCTAAACCACTTAAATGCTGTGGTTCAATCACTGTGACATTCCAGTTGTCCCCAATTTTCATTTCAATGCCATGCTTCCCGTAAGCAAGTCTGACTGAATGATTATTCTCCATTTGCGAAGATTATTTTATTACAAATTTAGCGGTCTCTGGCCCGTCAGCTTCCTTTTTCTTTAAATAATTATTCATAATAACCACAATAGCGGGACATAAGATAGCAGTTACGATACACGATGCTGCTATCTGAGCCGTAGCAGTTGCTGCAAAGGGTAAATATGTGATATCTGCTGCTGCAAGGGCAGCAGGAGTTCCAATGGCATTACCTGCAGTGGAGCCTTCAGCAAAACCGGCAATTGTTCTTTTTTCGCCGAATGCCTTCAGCGAGTAATAACCCCCGAAGCCGGTAAGGAATGCTGTCATTACTCCAAGCAGGATCCCTGACAAACCTGCCCCGAATACATCTGATAAATTCATTGCTGCACCAAGTGGAAAAGCAAAGAAAGGGATAAGGAGTTTCTGGCCACCGGAAAGGAATGATTTCATTTTGGGGTCCAGGTTTCCAAGGATCATTCCAAGGCTTATAGGTACTACTACTGCTATAAAGGCCAGAAAAGGGATTGATGCCTGGCCTGCTATGCCAAGGGCCAGCATTGTAAGGAACGGACCATCATTTAATGAAAGAACTGAAACTGCGCCAACATCTGTTTCGTCGCCATATTCGCCAGTCAATGCAACATAAAGCCCCCCGTTGGAGTTTGTCATAGCTGCAATAATTGCCAGTGGTGTTAAGCCGATCAATCCTGCAGGGCCGAAGATTTTTCCAACAACAAGTCCGATAGCAACACCAATAGCATATTTTGAAACTGTAAGGATAAGCCCTTTTTTAAGAGCTTTAGGAGCCACTTTGAAGCTGATCTGGGAACCCATACAAAATAAAAAGACACCTAAAATAGCCAAAGCGCCATGTTTGAACATTGCTGTGGTAAATCCGCCTATCATTAATGCCTGAGGGAAAAGTGTATTAATGATTGCACCCAGTAACAATGGGATGATCATTAATCCTCCCGGTATTTTATCAATGGTATCTTTAATTCTCATCTGTCAGTTGTTCAGAGATCTTGGAAGAATTATAAATATAGAATAAGGTTTTAAATAATTGGTCTATTCAATCAACCTTAAAATGTCAGTCGGGATATTACGGTTCAGAATTGATATTTGCTGATGAGGATTCAGGATAATCCCCTTTTCGGAGAATATCTGTTGCAGGGCCTGAAGAGCTTTTTCGGGAGTGTTGTTGTTCTTGCTCAGATGAGCAAGACAGATATGGCTGATATTGTCATTGATAATATCTGCCAGGAAAGCCGATGTCTGACGGTTTCCTAAATGACCATTGTCTGATTGTATTCTTGCCTTTAAAAATGGAGGGTATCTGCCATTAATCAACATCTCTTCATCGTAATTCGACTCAATAACAAGCATATTGGCTGCTTTAATATATGGAGCAACTGTCTGGCAGATGTGTCCAAGGTCGGTGGCAATGGTTATTTTTTTCTCACCGGCACAAATGTGGAATCCTATGGTTTCAGGAGCATCATGACAAACCGGGAATGCTTCGATATCAAAACCAGCTATTTTGAATTTTTGCTGTACCGGTATTTCGCGGATACAGTCTCTGGATATTTTGTTTTTTGGAGAGAGAATACTCTTCCAGATTTTATCAGTGGTGAATGCAGGAAGACTCTCTTTCCTGGTAAGCACTTCCAGTCCTCTGATATGATCTATATGATTGTGTGTTATCAGAACACCCATAATAGTCCGCATGGAAACGTCAATATTCTTTAGAAATTTTCGTATAGATGTTGCTGAAATTCCGGCATCTATGAGTATTCCATGGAACTCGTTACCCAGGTAATAACAATTTCCGCTGCTTCCGCTGCTAAGACTGTAAAAATTCAATCTCATTAATGCTTTTTTCTTTGGGTTTAAAGGTATAGATTATTTCATGATCCTTATATGGTTGCAACCTAAGGAAAAAGCCCCGGTACTTTCGCACCAGGGCTTTTCTTCGTTGACAAGAGGTCTGAAAAATCTAACCTTTATCTGATGATACAATGTTAGTCTACTTAAGCTGAAGGAGCTTATATCATCATCAAAGGAATTATCATTTTGTACCTGTAATAAGTAGCTTTGTGGTATATCTGGAAGTAAATCCCTTTCACTTAGACATGGTTACCCTTGAGTTGATCTGTCTTGAAGCCGTAATAACCTCATTACCACTTTCAAAACTTATTCTTTTGGCAGGTTTGTCATATTTAACATGGAAATCTTTAAATCCCCCATAGCTGTATCCATTAACAAAATACTCGTTTTTACCAGTTGGTATTAGTTTAACGGTATGAATATCACACTTTGGGAATACCTTTAGAATATAAAACCCGTTTATTTGTGAATTGTCATTAAATGAGAGTTGCATCAGGACTTCAGCTTTATCAAGGTGGAATGCCAATGAATAATTCTTACTACCGTTTTGTTCATCTTTGTTATATATGCTTACTGAGGAACATTTACCAGCCTTTGATACGATATAATTCCAGAAATCAATAGTAGCGACGTTCCCCTTTTCATCAAATGCTGCCTTCTTCATTTTATCATCTGCATATTTTCCGAAATCCTTAAGATCTCCACTTGTAATATACGATACAAATATTTTACAGACCTCATATTCTGACGATAAGTCAGTTATTTCCTTGTAAAGATTGTAATTAAAAAGGGTAATATTGCCTTGGTTGTCTGTTTCCAGGAACAATGAATCTTTGCGGGATGTAATATTTATAAAATTGACATCATCCAATAAGTAGCTGCCAGTTTTTAGATTACCATGTTTTTTTGCAGGCATTGGCAAATATGCGACGTTTTTGCCTTTCATGATCCTTACGATATCCTCGGTAATTTCATCAACCCAGGAATAGTTGACTGAAGAGGGACCATCCTGTGACTTATCCTTCACCAGGTTAGATAGAATTACTATTGAAATGTTCTCTTCAGGTACAAATCCGATTCTTGTAGAGAAACCTTTAATGCTGCCTCCGTGTGAGTATAGATTCACACCATCCAAAACATTCTTTTCCCACCCTGCAGTCCATAACTTGTTTCCCTTGTTGATAACAAAACACGTATCAAGCATTAGATTCAAAGTTTCTTCATTAAGCAGACGTTGTGATAAGATAGCTTCAAGAAACTTATGAAGATCAGAAACTGAAGAATACAAGCCTGCTGCACCTATGAGCCACCCTGGAAACATATCCTCCTTTACTGGCATTATATTGGTGGTCCCTATTCCGATATAACCATTTACCGGTTGTTCCGGAAGAAATCGCTGACCAAAGGTGTTAGTCATTCCTGCCACAGAAAATATATCTTTATTCAGATAATCCAAATAATCCATACCGGTTACCTTTTCTATAATATAACCCAGAAGGAGATACCCATAGTTATTATAATTAAATTTTTCCCCTGGTCTGCTATTCAAATTGGTATCTCTGAATCTTGATATCAGCTGGTCTGTCGTAACGATTTCACTGTCAGACACGACTATTTTTCCGTGATTACTGGAATTATCCGTCTGGGCAAGATTCGCACTCATCCCGGATGTATGGTTGAGAAGATTGATAAGTGTTAAGCTGTCAGTATTGTCATTGATAAATCCCGGGATGTACTTGTCAACCTTATCATATATACTAAGTTTTCCATCCTCATGAAGCTTAAGAATTGCCGTTGCTGTAAAGACCTTTGTAACTGAAGCAAGGTTAAATAAACTTGATTCTTTGACAGGGTATTTATTCTCCCTGTCGGCAAAACCATAATTCTGCTGAAAAACTATTTCGCCATTACGGGCTACAAGGACACTTCCGTTGAATCTGTTATATGCATAGTATCCATCGAGAAGGTCGGAAATACTCTGAGAACTGACTGAATTGACAATCGTTTCAAGTATTATTAAAAACAAAAATGCTTTTTTCATGATATAAAAATTTATTAAATTAATACTTATCGACAAAATAATGTAAAGCACTAATAGAGAACAAAATACTTATACGAGCATTGTGAAAAATTATCTAAATGTTGAGATTTATTACCAAATATGACTTCAGATAGAAAATCAATAAGTTTGAATCGTAAAAATGATCATTGGAATAATTTATATGTAGAATTGATACTTATTCGATAATATTATATCTTTTCAGAGAATAAAAGGGAATGAGTAAACTCACCAGAACATATATTGAGGTAATATCACATATCTTATTGTGGACCTTACCAACTTACCTGATAATCCGGTATGATCTCATGAGTTTTGAGTATCTGCATGGCAGGTATTTCACTTTTCCGCTTATAATCAGTGTCATTTTAAACATGTTGATTGTTTATTTCAACATATTTGTCCTCTTCCCTGCTCTGAATAAGAAAAAACTAACACCTGTACTTTATTCGCTTGTACTCATCTTTATTATCATCCTGATAGCTTTCCTGAAAGTACAGATAGACAATCAGTTTGTATGGCACTATTTCTCAAGAAGAACTTCAGATCATGGGAGATACGTGATGGAATTAATTGTCAATTTCTTTTTTGCAGGTCAGTCTGTTTTATATTGCATTGTTAAAGAATGGATCAGGAATAAGATTAATGAACAGAAACTTGTTGAAGAAAAGCTCTCCCTGGAATTAAAGTATTTGAAATCCCAGATAAATCCACATTTCTTATATAACACTCTCAATAATCTTTATTCCCTCGCCCTGAAGAATAATGATAACGAAACTGCAGTTGGAATAGCAAAACTCTCTAATATTATGAGATTTATGCTCAGCGAAGTGGATGAGAAAATGATATTGCTGGAAAGAGAGGTTGGATATCTTGGAAGTTATATTGAGCTTCAGAAATTGAGATTTTCTGAAAAAGACGATGTAGAGATCAATTTCAGGATTGAAGGAGACATTTCAGATATAAGAATACATCCTTTTATGTTTATTGTTTTCATTGAAAATGCTTTTAAATATGGGATCAATATCAGGAAACATTCTTTTATAGATATTAAATTTGTGGTACTAAATAGTGAACTTAAATTCAGTATCAGTAATTCGATACATTATAAAAATGATTTGCCTGATCCCGGGATTGGTCTGAGTAATATCAGGGACCGCCTTAAACTTATTTATCAGGATAAATTTAACCTGGAAATAAATTCAGGGGATGATATCTTTAATGTAGATTTGGTAATCAGATTAACTTAAAGGATATGACATGCATAGCAGTTGATGATGAGCCTAAAGCGCTGGACATACTGACTTTATTCATCGCCAGAGTTTCTTTTCTTGAATTGCTTGGAACTTTCAGGGATCCTTTTGAGGCATTGAATTATACGGCAGAGAACAAACCTGATCTGATTTTCCTCGATATCAGCATGCCTGAAATGACAGGCTTGCAGCTACTCAGATCCTTATCAAACCCTCCTATGGTAATACTTACTACAGCGTATTCCGAGCATGCTTTGGATGGTTATGAGCTCAATGTAATTGATTATCTGTTAAAACCATTTGAGTTTGAAAGGTTTCTTAAAGCTGTAATGAAAGCAAAAGAATTATCAGCTTTAAAAGCAGGGTCTGTCAGGGAGGAAAAGAAATCCAGGGGCAAAGAAGACAAGGTGGTCTTTATTAAAGAAGGTACAAAAATATACAGGATAAAGATTGATGCAATCCAGTACGTTGAAGGTCTTGGTAACTATGTAATATTTTTCCTTCCTGATAAAAAAATAGTCTCCTATCTGAGCATTCACGATGTTCTTAATATGCTGCCTCCGGATCAGTTTTGCAGGATCCATAAATCATACGTGGTTTCATTAGAACATATTGATATTATTGAGAAGCATCAGGTAATAATTGACAATAAACCTATACCGATAGGTCTTACTTACCGTGAAAAATTTGTCCGGATAACAGGTAAGAAATAATCTTTAAGCCAATAGTAGAAATTGGAAGAAATACACCATAATTTTTAGGATATAAATCCGACGGGACCTTCGATTTCAATTTGGTATCTTCTGAAGGATCTGCTTTGTATTGTGCCAGGATCGAAGTTAATTGAGTTGATAGGAGGGCTAATGAAATCCTGTAAAAACACGAGTATACTCTTATAAAAATCAATATTTATACACACCTCGGTCCGATGCTGAAAGTGGATAGATTTTGCCTGTCCTGCTTCAATTTATGTTTGACAATGGATTCAGATTACAGGCAGGCCCGCAAGTGGGTTTTCTGGTAAGCGCAGACAATAAGGATAATCTGAATCCTGTTGACTTTGGTGTGAGTATTGGTGCAAGCTATGTAGTTCCATCAACAGGCTTTGGCATTGATACAAGATATAATCTTGGACTAAGCAACATAAATAAAGACGATGCTGTAAAATCGACCAACAGGGGACTTCAATTGGGTCTCTTTTATATTTTTGGTCATACAAAATAGTAGTTCCTTAATAATCAGGTTTATAAAGGATTACTTTGTGAACCTGTAAGAAGAGTCTTTGTAGACAAGAGGTTTGAAATATCTAACCTTGAGTTGATAAATGATATGGATAAAGTTTTAGGACTTGATGAGGTTTTATCTATTATTAAGTAATAATCAATCTTTGATACAGCGGATACTTGCACCTACTACCTTTCCATTAATTGATGGTTTTACTGAAGGATAAACTAATTTTTGAATACTATCTGACCATGTACTTAGTCCATAGAAAAGTGGTCTTCTTTCATATTGTGTCCCCATATAAAATTGCCCTTCAACTAAACTACTCGACCACCAGAGACCTTGCATGTTTATTCCAGTATATGTTCCATTCCAAGGTGCACGATAACCTCCGGGCAGTGCGGTAAAACCACTTGAATTATCTGAATTATTGGGAGTTGGCCAATGGGCAGTACCTTCTTCTTTTAGTTTTATGCCTGCACTGTCTGTGCCGCCTAAATTGTAAATAAGCTGGGACCAGTCTTCTATTGAAGGTATATGCCATCCTGAAGGACATAACTTACCAGTTGCAACAGCAAAATAATTATATAAGGCACCATAAATATCTCTGTAATTTTTTTCATTGTTATTATAGAAACACACTCCTGGTGAATTTAAAGAGATCCAAACTGAATTATCGTTAACTTTTGGTATATCTGTACCGTTATTAAAATGAGTTGTCTTAAGATTTTCAGCCATCCATACCTGTTCACCTATCTTGATGGTTTTGTAATAAATACTGTCATTATAGGTAACATCCTCAATGTTTTCATCTTTACAACAAGATTTGATCACTATGATAAGTAGAAATAATGCTGAGGCTATAAAAATATTTTTTAATGACAACATGTTTATTAACTTAAATAGAACCCAGTTTAATATAAGGTTAAAACTAGCAAAAGCAAAATCTAATTTACATGAGTAAAATATAGCAATTTTTTAAATCATTTTCACAAATTGCAGATATGATGATTATAGCTTAAGTACTAAAAATACAATACAAAGGATTAAAATGTTTCTTATTTCAAAATAAAAGCCTGTAAGTTATTAATATACACACTTATCTGTTTTTGCTATTTAGCGAATGGAGGATTGTTTCATGATCCTCTTTTGAGTGCCTAACAAAGGAAAATTTCTGCATCCGCCTGTTACAGAAGATTATAAAATAGTCACCGCTCTTTGCGAAGCAGAGAGGGGATGGGGGTGAGTACATGAAGGAAACATGAAAGATTAATTCATGATCCTCAAAGGGAGTGCTTAACAAGGAAAAAGCCCTGCATCCGCCTGGGAGGGACATGCCATGGCATGTCCCTCCATCATATTTTGATATTATCTGTAGGGTCACGCCATGGCGTGACCTAAACCATGATAATCAATAATCCCCGGCGCTTTAGCGCCAGGGGTTTTTCTTTGTAGACAAGAGGTTAGAAATATCTAACCAAGCTCTAATCAGAGACATGGCTGGAATTGTTATGCTGGGGGTTTTGCTTTAAAATAAATTTGCCATTGGCTTTCTTCTGGCGTAGCTTTGATAGATCATTAACTTACTATTATTTAATAACTAAAGCCTGTAACTATGAAAAAAATTATCTTTTTAAGCCTAATTATTTCGTTATTCGGGAGCTGTACTCAGCAGCAACAAGTCGTTAAGTCCCCACTAGATGGTGCTTGGGACCTGATTAGTTATGAGCAGCGGCATGGTGATACAATAATTTTGCAACTTGGCAAGGATTTTACCGGGTCAGAGATGAAAATTTGGTCGGGGAAATATTTCAATTACGTAGGTCAATATAAAATGGCTGATAGCACCATGAATAACTATGGAGGAGGGACATTTACTCTTGTTGGAAACCGCTGTGATGAGATTAAAACGTTTCCTACCCCTACCACTGTTAAATTGTTGCTAGAAATAAAGAACGATACTATTACACAAACATGGCCTGTGGATGACAATGGACAAGTCAACAATAACGATTATTACATTCAAAAGCTTATAAGAAAACAATAACATAGCTGTTTGACCCTACTTCCTATACTTTGCTTTGGAATCAGCCCTCTGGAATCTGTTCGGGGGGCTTTTTTTAGGGGTACTTAAGAAAAAGCCACGTAACGCTTTGCGTTGCTACGGTTTTTTTGTTTCCATCCCTCGCATGAGCAAGCTCAGCTCGGGCTGAAAACAAAAAAAGCCGGATACTTCGTACCTGGCTTTTTCTTTGTAGCGGAGGGAGGATTCGAACCTCCGACCTTTGGGTTATGAGCCCAACGAGCTACCACTGCTCCACCCCGCAATATCGAGGGGCAAAGATAATACAATGAATACAATTAGCAAAACTATTTTGAAAATTATTAAAAAAAGTCCGAAGACCAGAGTCCGAAGTCCGAAGTCAGATGTAAAACCCATCATATCAATTTAAACTTCCGTCTTCGGTCTTCCGACTTCCGTCTTCTGACTTTCAATAAATATTGCTAAATTTGCGTATCTGTTTTGCAATTAACTTAAAATACATACAACCATGCCAAGAGTATTCAAAGCTACTGAGATAGAGAAGGAGGAGAAAGAGGTTAAACGTGATTATCTCGACAGGCACATGCCGCATGTATTCTGTGCAGACACTGTCAAGAGGGGCGATAAATTTGAGGTTAAGGTTAAACTTGGTGAAGAATATACTCACCCCGATGAGGCTGACCATTTCATCAGCGTCATTCAGCTCTGGAACCGCGAAACACTGCTTGCTGAAGCACGTTATACGGCAGGTGTATACGGCAACAAGCCTTCACATTTTGAAATAGATTTTTACATTGTTGCGCCGGAGGTATCAATGAACCTTTCGGCAATGGCTGTCTGTACAAAACATGGCCTCTGGCAAAGCGAAGATAAGGCCGTCAAGGTTGTGTAAAATGGCAAAAAGCGAAACTAAAAGGCGTACCTGGCGCGACAAGTACAGGTTTTCAGTAATTAATGATTCAACATTTGAAGAGGTTTGGAGGATCCGAATGACACAATATTCGGCATTTCTGATGATAACCTTTCTTGTTTTATTCATTATTGGAGCCACCACATCATTAATTGCTTTCACCAACCTGCGCGAATTTATTCCCGGATACCCCGATGTAACCATGCGAAGAAATATACTTATCAGTGCAATCCGTCTTGATTCACTTGATCGCGAACTGGCTCTCAGAGATAAGTATTTCGCAAATATTAGTGCAATAATACAGGGAAAGCAACCGCCTGAAATAATTGTGAGGCAGGATACAAGTCGTGATTATTCTTCTATTAACTTCAGCAGTTCCCCCGTTGATTCGGCACTCAGAGCCCGTGTAGAAAAAGAAGAACAATTTAATCTGACTCTGGGTCCGTCGTCACATGAATCGGTTACAGGTTTATCAGGTATGCATTTCTTTCCGCCTCTGAAAGGTATAATTTCAGCCCATTATGATGTCCGGACCAAACACTTTGGTACTGATATAGTCGCAAAACCAAAAGCAATTGTCTCTGCCGCGCTTGATGGAACTGTTATCTTTACAGGATGGACAATGGAAACAGGTTATGTCATTCAGATACAACATTCCAATAATATTGTTACAATATATAAACATAATGCCAACCTCCTCAGGGAAACCGGTGATCTTGTAACTGCCGGAGATGCTCTTTCCGTAGTTGGTGACTCTGGTGAGCTATATACTTCAGGGCCGCACCTCCACTTTGAGATATGGTACAAGGGAAGCCCTCTTGACCCTGAAAAACATATTTTATTCTGATTACTTCCGCAACATGGCTGATAGACTTGCTATATTAGGATCTACCGGATCAATCGGATCACAGGCACTGGATATAATTTCAAGGTTTCCTGAGAGGTTCAGAGTGGAAGTGCTTGTAGCCGGTAATAATGTGGAAGTTCTTGCCCGTCAGGCCCGTCAGTTCAATCCCGATGTCGTTATAATAGGAAATGACACTCACTATTCGAGGCTTAAAGAGATACTGAGAGATACAGGTATTAAGATTTATGCCGGAAGTGAAGCAATTGAGCAGGTTGTTACCTCAGCTTCTGTCGATGTTGTACTTGCATCTATTGTAGGTTACTCCGGATTAAGATCAACGATATCAGCAATTAAGGCAGGCAAGAAAATTGCACTGGCCAATAAGGAGACCCTGGTTGTTGCAGGTGAGATTATCGAAAAACTAACCCGTAAGTCGGGAAGCCGGATACTGCCGGTTGATTCGGAACATTCAGCCATACTTCAGTGTCTTGCAGGGGAGATGGGCAATCAGGTTGAACATATTTCACTCACTGCTTCGGGAGGTCCATTCCTGAACTACACTTATGAAAAGCTTAATGAAATTACACCTAAACAGGCACTGAAGCATCCTAACTGGGACATGGGCAGTAAAATTACAATTGATTCAGCCTCTCTTATGAACAAAGGGCTGGAAGTTATTGAAGCAAAGTGGCTATTCGACCTTACTCCTGAACAGATTAAGGTAGTCATACACCCTCAGTCCATAATACATTCTTTCGTTCACTTCACCGACGGATCAGTGAAAGCACAACTCGGTCTGCCGGATATGCGAATACCAATACTCTATGCACTGACTTATCCCGACAGGCTCACCACCGATCTTCCACGACTTGATTTTCATAAGCAATGTGCCCTTACCTTTTCTGAACCCGATGTGAAAAAATTCAGAAATCTTACACTGGCTTATGACGCCCTCAGAGAAGGAGGAAATATGCCCTGTATAATGAATGCAGCAAATGAGATAGCTGTAAATGCCTTCCTTTCAGAAAAAATTTCCTTTACCCAGATGCCCGATGTTGTTGAACATACAATGGCAAACACTGAATTTTCAGTTTCGCCTGAACTGGAATTTCTTGAAATATCCGACATCTCTGCACGCGATAATGCTAAAATCTATATTAATAAACTACTTGACAAAAAATGACAATACTGATAAAAGTACTTCAATTTGTTCTCAGTCTTTCAATCCTGGTCATTATACATGAACTGGGTCATTTTCTAATGGCTAAATACTTCAGGACAAGGGTTGAGA
The DNA here is from genome assembly GCA_001768195.1 of Bacteroidetes bacterium GWA2_40_15. Lineage (GTDB taxonomy): Bacteria > Bacteroidota > Bacteroidia > Bacteroidales > VadinHA17 > LD21. The sequence continues at coordinate 71,880 of MENI01000097.1, forward strand.
AGTTCTACCTTTTCTTCGATCCATGGTTTGCACTTTTCAAATTTAAAAAAGGAGAAACAGAATATGGCATCGGCTGGCTGCCTCTTGGCGGCTATGTTAAGATTTCAGGGATGATCGATGAATCAATGGATAAGGAACAGATGAAACAGCCACCCCAGCCCTATGAATTCAGGTCAAAGAATTCATGGCAGCGACTGGCCATAATGACCGGTGGTGTTATTTTCAATTTTATCCTGGCAATGCTGATTTTTGTTTTTGTTTTGTTCGCATGGGGGGAAACGTACCTTCCTACTGCCAATGTCAAATATGGAATTGTCACTGATTCAGTAGGATATGCAATAGGACTGAGAAACGGAGATAAGATCCTTTCTGTAGATAATATGCCTGTTGAGAATTTCATGCAGCTCGCAAGCGAGATAGTACTTAATGACAGAAAGACAATACAGGTGGACAGAGGCGGGCAAATCATGAATATTGAGATTCCGAAAGAATATATACCGAAGATGCTGAAAGGGAAAGGTCACATAACCTATCGTACTCCTTTTCAGCCGATGAAAATTAAATCGTTTGCAAAGAAATCACCTGCTCAGGATGCCGGGATGCTTCAGGATGACGAGATTATCGGAATTGATAACCTGACTTTTTCTTATTCTGATGAATTTCAGAGTTATCTCAGGGAGCATATAGCAAAACCGATTGCCCTGAGTATTCTTCGTAAGGGAAATTCTGAAAATATAAATGTTATACCAGACGAGGATGGATTGTTGGGTATTTATTACACAGGACGGGCTATTGATCAGGTATTTGAAATGAAGACCATCAAATACGGATTCCTGGAATCGATTCCGGCAGGCATCGCAAAAGGGTTCAGGACAATTACTGATTACCTCAAGCAGTTCAGGTTACTGTTTTCAAAAGATACCAAGGCCTATGAGTCTCTGGGAGGATTCATTACAATTGGCAGCATTTTCCCCGGAGTGTGGGACTGGCAATCATTTTGGGAACTTACGGCATTTCTGTCGATAATTCTTGCTGTTATGAATATTCTGCCTATCCCGGCTCTCGACGGAGGGCATGTAATGTTTCTTCTTTATGAAGTAGTCACCGGCAGAAAGCCCAGTGACAAATTCCTTGAATACGCACAGATTGCAGGTATGGTGATCCTTTTTTCACTTCTGATTCTTGCAAATGGGAACGATATATTAAGGCTTATAAGGAAATAGATATAAATTATGCTTGATTTGCTAATGAACAAAGTATTTATAACTTTGCATAAAATCTAAAACTTAAAGAAATGGGAAAGTTAGGTATGACAGAGATTATTCTCATCTTGCTTGTAGTGGTTCTTCTTTTTGGCGGTCGCAAAATTCCTGAGCTCATGAAGGGAATAGGTCAGGGGATGAAAGAGTTTAAGAAAGCATCAAAATTTGATCCTGATGCCGAGGAAAATAAGGAAGTAGCAACAAAAGACAAATTTTAGTCTTAAAATATACAAATGAAAAGGTGTCCTTGAGCGACACCTTTTTTTTATGTCTAAGTGTTAAAAAAGATTAAAACTGACATGTAAAAGATTCTATATCGGTTCGTATTTCTGATTTCTTTTTCCCGGAACATAACCGGCTTCCCTTATTATCTCCTGCATCTCATTAGCATTGAACTTGTTGCGTGCGCCGGCAGCACTTACTACATTCTCTTCGATCATTATTGATCCCAGATCATTTGCTCCTGAATGAAGCGAAAGCATTCCGAAATCCTTTCCTACTGTCAGTATAGATGCCTGTATATTCTTTATATTATTGAGGATGATGCGGCTTAATGCAATCAGTCTTAAATAGTCATAACCTGTGTACCTGCTCTTTACCCCGTGGTTTATCAGAAGAGAGGTTCCCTGATCCTGAAATGGCCACGGGATGAAAGTTATGAAACCATAAGCCTTTTCAGGTTTTTCAGCCTGGAGGTCTCTCAGCTTTATAAGATGTTCAATTCTTTCCCCTATAGTTTCAATATGTCCGTACATCATTGTTGCTGAAGTAGGCAGGTTAAGCCTGTGAGCCTCTTTCATCACTCCTATCCATTCATCTGTTGTGGCTTTTGCGGAAGAAACTATTTTCCGCACACGGTCGGAAAGGATCTCAGCTCCGGCACCCGGTAAACTGTCAAGCCCTGATTCTTTTAAACCGGCAAGCACTTCATGGAATGACATTTTTTCTTTTCTGGCCAGGTATACAACCTCCGGAGGGCCCAGTGCATGGAGTTTCAGGTCGGGGTAGAGGCTTTTCAGGGTTTTAAAAAGATCGGTGTAAAAACCGATCCCAAGTTCAGGGTTCATCCCTCCCTGGAGAAGGAGCTGGTCACCTCCAAGAGCAAAGAGTTCATCAATTTTCTTTCTGTAATCGTCCAAAGACGTGGTATAAGCATCATCTGATGCCTTTTTCCTGCAAAAATTGCAGAAGGTACATTGTGAAAAGCAAACATTTGTGATGTTGACATTCCGGTCAACCATCCATCCGACAATATTGCCGGGATTGTGAGTTTGCCTTAACCTGGCAGCTATGAACATCAGTTCTTCGAGCGGAGCGGACTTATATAATTCAACTCCTTCTTCAATGTCAAGAGGAATCAGATTAAGGGCTTTTTCATAAAGTTGTTTAAGATCCATACAGCCTGTAAGTAGCTGCAAAGGTAATGCTTTGAATTCAATTCATTCAATAATTTAATTAACTTTACCGCTATACATTACCAGTGATTCCGATATGAAACCAGCAATTATAAGAGCATTAAAAATATCAGAAAATCAATCTGTTGTGTGTGTGCTTGGGAGTGATAAAATTCCTGACTTTCTGAAGCTGAGTGATTCAGAAAGGGAGTACGCGCTGAAGCGGTTGCATGATAAGGATGATCATGTTTATATTAATTCCTTCAGGCGATGCATATACCTTGTCAGATTAAAAGATGGGACCTCTCATCATACTATCAGGGAGGAGCTTCGACGGGCCGCTTATAATTTAAAAAAACTGATCAGAGGGAATAATCACAGGGAGCTTATAGTTACCTCTTCCAATGCCTACAAGGGGGCCATTGAGGATTTCACAGAGGGCTTTCTTCTCGGAATCTATGCTTTTGATAAGTACAAAACTAAAAAAGATAAAGATGCCGGTAAAAATTATCCTTCAGATATCCTTCTTTATGGGAATACAGATGAAAAGGATATCAGGTGGCTTACTGATCTTACCGACGCAGTATATTTTACACGTGATCTTATAAATGAACCGGTGAATCATCTGAATGCTTCTGCACTTGCAGGGGAGATAAGGAAACTCGGAGATGCTTCAGGTTTTAATGTAGAGGTTCTTACAAGGGGAAAGATAGAAGCTTTAAAGATGGGAGGACTACTCGCTGTCAACAAGGGAAGTGTTGATCCGCCTGTGTTTTCAATTCTCGAATGGCGCCCCGAGAAGTGTCTGAACAGTAAGCCTGTTGTGCTTGTTGGGAAAGGTGTTGTGTATGATACAGGTGGCCTTAATATTAAAACCGGCGACTTTATGGCAGGTATGAACGGCGACATGGCAGGGGCAGCAACTGTTGCAGGTGTAATGTATACAGTTGCCAAATCAGGGATTCCCCTTCATATAATAGGCCTGGTCCCTTCAACTGATAACAGACCAGGAGGCAATGCCTACACCCAGGGAGATATAATCACCATGCACAACAAGATGACTGTTGAAATTGGCAATACTGATGCAGAAGGAAGGCTTATCCTGGCTGATGCAATCAGTTATGCATCGAAGTACACTCCGGAGATTATAATCGACATTGCAACTCTTACCGGTTCAGCTGCCATGACTTTCGGAAACCAGGCAATTGCTCTCATGACCAATGCTGACAGGAAGTATATTGATCTGCTTACTGAATGCGGAAATGATGTTTATGAAAGAGTAGGAGAATTGCCTCTATGGGATGAATATGGAGAACTTCTGAAATCTGATGTCGCTGACATGAACAATGTTGGCGGACGTGAAGGCGGTGCAATAATAGCCGGGAAATTCCTTGAGAAGTTTGCAGAGTATCCGCTTATTCATCTTGATATTGCAGGTACTTCGATGCTCAAGAAAGATGACTTTTACAGGACCAGGAGTGGTTCGGGGTCAGGACTAAGATTGCTAGCTACATTTTTAAGGAAACTGGCAGAAAACTATAATCATCTGAAATAAAAATCAATGGAGACAAAAAATATATTAGCCGGTATTTCTCATGGAGATATTAATGGAATAGGATATGAGGTTATAATAAAAGCCCTGTCAGATCCAATGATCAATGATATCTGCACCCCGGTGGTGTATGGTTCACCAAAAGTTGCAGCTTATCATCGCAAGGCATTGAATATTACTAATTTCAGTTTCAATAATATCAGATCTGCTGATGAAGCAAATCCCCGTAAATCAAATATGATCAACTGCCTCGATGACAACTCAAGGGTTGAACTTGGTAAATCGACTTCACATGGGGGTGAGGCGGCTCTTATTTCTCTTGAAAGAGCTGTTACTGATATAAGAAGCGGGAAAATAGATGTTCTGGTAACAGCCCCTATTGATAAACATAATGTGCAATCTGATAAATTCCAGTTTAAAGGGCACACTGAATATCTGAAATCAAAAGCCGGTGTAGAGGAGGTTCTTATGTTCATGATCGGAGAGAGCATGAGAATAGGTTTTGTCACAGGTCATGTTCCGCTGAGTAAGGTGTCGGAGATGATAACTATCGAGGTAATTATGCGAAAAATAAGACTGATGCATAATTCCCTTATTACTGATTTTGCTATCCGTAAGCCGAAAATTGCATTACTTGGACTTAATCCGCATGCGGGCGACAACTCTCTTCTTGGTCCTGAAGAGGCTGAGATAATTAATCCTTCAATTCAGCAGGCTCAGAAGGAAGGTATCCTTGCATTCGGGCCTTTTCCGGCAGATGGATTTTTTGGTGCAGGCCTGTTTACCAGGTTCGACGGCATACTGTCCATGTATCACGACCAGGGATTATCTCCCTTTAAAGCATTATCATTTGATACGGGAGTCAATTTTACTGCAGGTTTACCGTTTGTCAGAACCTCACCTGTACATGGTACTGCTTTTGCAATTGCAGGGAAAGGCGAAGCTTCTGAAAGCTCATTCAGACAAGCAGTTTATCTGGCATGCGATATATTCAGAAACAGGCAAATGTATGCTGAAATCTCCAAAAATCCTCTGAAACACCAGGATATTGAAATCCACAGCGACAGAATTGATGAACTGCCACCTGAAATCTTAAACGGAGAACCGCAATTATGATTGATTACATAAAAGGCAGCTTAACCCGGTTAACACCTACTTTTGTTACAGTTGAAACATATGGTGTAGGATATTTCGTAAATATTTCTCTCACAACTTTTTCAAAACTTGAAAACAAAAGTGAGATTAAAATATTGATCCATGAGATCATAAGAGAGGATACTCATCAGCTTTATGGATTTGCTGATTCTCTGGAGAGGGAAATCTTCAGGCATCTGATTTCAGTTACCGGAGTCGGTGCCAATACCGCCAGGATGATGCTTTCATCGCTTAATCCGGTAGAAATAGAACAGGCAATAATTGGTTCAGATGTAAATATTTTGAAAAGTATAAAGGGCATTGGATTGAAAACTGCCCAGCGTATAATTGTTGATCTTAAGGAAAAGCTTGGCAAACAGGCTGGAAGTGGTGAAATATTTGCCTTTTCAGACAATACAAACCGTGAAGAGGCGTTATCTGCTTTAGTAATGCTTGGATTTGCCAAAAGCGCAGTCTCAAAGGTCCTTGATAAGATAGTCAGAGAACAGAAAAACCTGACTGTTGAGGAGATGATCAAGAGAGCGCTTAAAAACTTGTAATTCTTAAGATTGGGATCAGGGATATCACATAAAAATATTCTGATATTTTCTTATCTTGTACTGTCTACGTCTCTTCTATTAAGGCCTGCAGATTCAAGTGGTCAGGCTGCTTTGCAGCAAAGCGAAACAATCGATACAACACGCAAGTCAGTACTGAAACTGAAAGATGAATCAGGAATACCCTGGGAACCAAAGCAAAAGACCCCCCTTTTCCTGGATAATCCTTCAAATATAAAGTCAATTGTGATTTATGATCCTGATAAGAATGAATATGTTCTTTATCAGAAAGCCGGTACTTTTGACATAAGAACTCCTGTTCATATGACTCCGGAGGAGTTCCGGAAATATGAATACCGGAGGGCAATGCAGGATTACTGGGAGCAAAGGATATCAGGTGATGAATCAGGTTTCAGGTCCACTCTCATACCCCAGATCGAAGTTGGTGGCGCCGGATTTGACAAAATATTCGGAAGCAATACCATCAACATCATTCCCCAGGGATCTGCTGAACTTATTTTCGGGATAAATATCTCCAGAACAGAAAACCCCACTCTTTCTGAAAAACTCAGAACCATCCCCACTTTTGATTTTAAGGAGAAGATACAGATGAATGTTACCGGTACTATTGGAGAGAAAATGGAACTGGGTATAAACTACAATACAGATGCAATGTTTGAGTTTGAAAACAGAACAAAGCTCCAGTATTCGGGAAGTGAAGATGAGATTATCAAGAAAGTGGAGGCAGGTGATGTAACTCTGCCACTTACCGGTTCACTGATAACAGGAAGTTACAGTCTTTTCGGACTCAAAACAGAGCTGCAGTTCGGTAAACTGACTGTTACAACTGTACTCTCACAACAAAAGGGGGAGTCTTCAGTAATTGATGTTAAGGGAGGTGCTCAGCTTACTGAATTCGAGGTATATGCAGATGCCTATGAAGCAAACCGTCACTTCTTTCTTTCACAGTATTTCAGGGATGTGTATGATGAATCTTTGAAGAACATGCCTGTTGTAAGCTCAGGGATCAATATTGAAAGAATTGAGGTATGGATAACCAATAAGACCACACGTTTTGAGGAAGCCAATAACAGGAACATTGTTGCATTTATGGATCTTGCTGAGAATGCAAGCCATATTTACAACGATATCCCGGAATTCCAGGCTGCTCCAGGTGGTGAAAGATTTCCTTCGAACAGCGCAAATATGTTGTACAATCAGCTGATAACCGCCTACGGTGCAATTCGTAATGTGGATCAGGTTACAAACTCATTTGAACCCTTATACCCCGACTTTCAGATCGGCCGCGATTTTGAAAAGATTGAGAATGCAAGAAAGCTCAATGAAAGAGAATTTGAATTCAACCGGCAGCTTGGCTATATCTCACTTAATACAGCGCTTAATACGGATGAGGTTCTGGCGGTGGCATACGAATATACGCTTGGAGGGCAGATATTTAAGGTTGGTGAATTTTCCACTGATGGTATTACTGCTCCGCAAACACTTCTGCTTAAGATGCTTAAAGGAACAACCCTTACTCCGAGACTGCCCACATGGAACCTGATGATGAAGAATATCTATTCGCTGGGATCAGGCAAGCTCGATAAAAAGGATTTTGAATTAAATGTCCTGTACCAGGATGATGAAACCGGAAATTCAATCAATTATCTGCCACAGGGAAAACTTGCAGATAAGATCCTGTTACAGGTTATGGGACTTGACAATCTCAATTCACAGCTTGACAGGGAATCGGACGGATACTTCGATTTTATTGAGGGGATAACAATAATGATCAACAGAGGAAAGATTATTTTTCCTGTGATTGAACCTTTCGGAAATCATCTTAAGAAGATGATAGATGATCCTAAGCTGGCAACAAAGTATGTTTTCCAGGAACTCTACGATTCGACCCAGACAGTAGCAAAACAAATGGCAGAGAAGAATAAATTCAAGCTTACCGGACAGTATTCGTCTGAATCCGGATCAGAGATCAGACTGAATGCTGCCAGTATTCCAAAGGGATCCGTCAAAGTAACTGCCGGAGGAGTGCCGCTGGCTGAAAATACCGACTATACGGTTGACTATAATATGGGTACCGTAAGGATAATCAATTCTGCTCTGATTGAGTCTCAGACTCCGATCCAGGTTTCACTTGAAAGTAATCAGTTCTTCGGATTCCAGACAAAATCGCTTGTAGGAACACATCTCGATTATCAGTTGTCAAAGAATTTTGATATAGGAGCAACAATCCTTCATCTTAACGAGCGGCCTTACACTCAGAAAGTGAATTATGGGGAAGAACCTATTTCAAATACCATATGGGGTCTCAATACATCTTATCAAACAGATTGGCAGTTTCTTACCAAAGCGATCGACAAGATCCCGTTGCTTAATACCAAAACACCTTCTTCTGTCTCCTTCTTCGGCGAGTTTGCCAACCTTATTCCGGGACATTCAAAAGCGATATCAAATGCAGGAAATTCCTACATTGATGATTTTGAGGCCAGTGAAATACCTCTTGATCTTAAGTCATTCAATGCATGGACAATGTCCAGCATTCCGCAGGGTCAGGATCAGCTCTTCCCTGAAGCAAGGCTGAATAATAAAATTGAAAGCGGATTCAACAGGGCTAAACTTGCATGGTACGTAATTGACCCTCTCTTTTTGCGAAATGGTTCTTCCACACCTGATCATATAAAGCAAAACCCCGATCTGCAATCAAGTCACTATGTAAGGGAAATATATGAAGATGAAATATTTCCCTACAGGGAGAGCCCAAGCGGAATCCCAACAAATATTACTGTTCTTAACCTCGGATACTACCCGGCAGAGAAAGGTTCATACAACTTTGATTCTGAACCAGGACCATATTCTTCAGGTGTGGCAAATGATGGTACTCTTAATGATCCCCAGTCGAGATGGGGGGGAATGATGAGAGAGGTTCTGACAAGTGATTTTGAATCTGCAAATATCCAGTATATCAAATTCTGGCTTATGGACCCTTTTGTAGAGAAGCCGGGTCATGAAGGAGGTGATTTCTATATAAACCTTGGAAACATTTCAGAAGATATTCTCCGCGATTCACGGAAGAGTTTTGAAAATGGTCTTCCCGGATCTCCTGAAGTGAAAAATGTCGATACAACAGCCTGGGGTAGAGTGCCAACTGTTCAGGCTGTTGTTCATGCTTTTGATAATGCTCCCGAATCCAGATTGTACCAGGATGTTGGTTTTGACGGATTAGGTGATCCCGATGAACAGAATTTCTTCTCAGACTACCTTCAGAAGTTACAGAACCTGATTACTCCTGATGCTTTTCAGTCAGCAGTGGAAGATCCGTCAAGTGATAATTTCCACTATTTCAGGGGAGGTGATTATGATGCTGCCCAGCTTGATATACTGGAAAGGTATAAGAAATACAATGGACAGGAGGGCAACTCACCCACATCGGAAATGTCACAGGAGTCTTATCCTACATCAGGGTCAACTCTCCCTGACATGGAAGATATAAACCGCGACAATACTCTCAGTGAAACGGAAAGCTATTATCAGTACAAAATAAGTCTGAGGCCTGGTGATATCAGGGTTGGAACGAATTATGTGGTGGATGAGATAGAATATGAGGCAACATTTCCTAATACCAAAAAATCGAAGGTGAAATGGTATCAGTTCAAAATACCTGTAACTGATTATCAGAAAGTAGTAGGATCAATAAAAGATTTTAAGTCGATCCGTTTTATGAGAATGTACATGAGTGATTTTAAGGAACCTGTAATTATGAGGTTTGCTGAACTCGATCTGGTAAGGGCAGAGTGGAGAAAATATAATATATCATTTATGGAAGGAGGTGAACGGATAACTGTTCCTGAAGCCTCTGATGGCACATTTGATATAAGCTCGGTAAGTATTGAGGAAAACTCGGGGAAGGAGCCTGTAAACTATGTTCTCCCTCCGGGGTTTGACAGGGTTACTGATCCTCAGAATCCTCAGCTGAGGCAGCTTAACGAACAATCAATGGTCTTAAAGGTGCAGAATCTGGAGGATGGAGATGCCCGTGCTGCTTACAAAAATATGAATATTGACATCCGTCAGTACCGTAGCCTTAGGATGGAGGTGCATGCCGAGGCGTTGATAGGACAACCTTTGCAGGATAATGAACTGACAGCATTTGTACGTCTTGGGTCAGATTATAAAGGTAACTTCTATGAGTATGAACTGCCACTTAAGCTGACATTGCCAGGCAGGTATGACAATAATTCAGATGCATCAAGGGCCCAGGTATGGCCTCAGGAGAACAGTTTCATAATTAATATGTCGCTTCTTCAGGAGGCAAAGCAGGAAAGAAACAGGCAGATGGACCTGCCTGGTTCATCACTGAGTGTTTCCGATGTGTTTGTTTACACAAATGGATTGGCCAGAGTATCTATATCGGGGAATCCTAACCTAAGTAATATAAAGGTTATTATGGTCGGTGTACGGAATCCGATTAAAACCAGGAATCAGAATTATGATGACGGTAATCCGAAATCTGGTGAAGTATGGTTTAATGAACTCAGACTGAGCGATTTTATTGAAAATAGCGGATGGGCAGCCAATGCGCATTTTCAGGCCCGTCTGGCCGATCTGGGAACCATCGACATGGTTGGCCAGACCAGTACGCCAGGTTGGGGTAGTATAGATAAGAAAGTGAATGAGCGAAGCATCGAGAATATAATAAACTATGATATTTCATCAACAATTGAGCTTGGAAAGTTCTTCCCTGAAAAAGTGGCTGTCAGACTTCCGGTGTACGCAGGATTCTCCCAAACACGAATACAACCCCAGTATAATCAGCTTGATCCGGATATTCCTCTGAAGGAAGCTTTGGATGCTGCGGCAAATAAAGCTGAGAAGGATTCGATAAGAGCTATCTCAGAGGATCTGGCGCAGCGTAAAACATTTACAATCAGTAATGCCGGTATCAGTGCAAGAGGGGAAAAACCTCATTTCTATGATCCCGCTAACCTGAGCGCAAACTACACGTACAATGAGATCTACAGAAGCAATACCAAGACTGAGATCAACCTTGAAAAGAACTATCGCGGCGGTATCAATTATAACTATGAGGCACAACCGGCCAACATAATGCCATTTAAGAATGTGAAATTTCTGAATCCTTCTGCTTTAAGGCTTGTTAAGGATTTCAATTTCTATCCCTTCCCAAAGAGCCTGGGATTCAGAACAGAACTATACAGATATTACAGTGAGATTAAGACCCGTAATATAAATAATCCCAATCTGCGTGTAACACCATCATATAGAAAGGATTTTGAATGGTACCGTATGTATGATTTCAAATATGATATAACCCGGCAGCTTAAATTTGACTTTATGGCAAGTAATACTTCACGAATTGATGAACCCTCCGGAGGAGTAGACAAACAAAGATACAGTGATAGTTACGACGACTGGCGCGATTCGGTAATGGTAAATCTCAGAAATGGAGGGAGGAATGTCAATTACAATCATTTTATGAATGTCACCTATAATATTCCTGTAAATAAATTGCCTCTTCTCTCCTGGCTTAATGCCAATGCAAGGTATGGCGCTGATTATACCTGGCTTGCCGGTCCGGTTTTCCCCGACAGTCTGAACATCAATATGGGTAACTCTATCAAGAACCATAATGAGGCAACATTGACCGGAATGGCAAACCTCTCAACTCTTTATTCAAAATCAAAATTTCTGAAGAGAATAGAAAATAATACCCGCCCGGAAGGAGCCAGGAGGCAGAAGACTGAAACAGTGACTGTAAAATACAGCAAGGCTGATGTAAATTTCCGGGCAAAAAGTGTCAGATCAATAAACCATAACCTTGGCACCAGGGATGTAAAAGTAAAGATTACAGGCAAAGACGGACAGGAGGTGAAAGGTAAAATGGATATTATCAGTGATAACAGGGTGAATTTCACGGCAGAAGAACAGGCTGATGGCGCAACTGTATCAATCGACGGAGAAGTTCAGAAAAAAAGGAATCCCATGATTGTTACAGGTGAATTCTTTGTCCGTTTCCTCCTTGGAATAAGATCGGTAAGCTTAACGTACACCTCTTCACAGGGACAGTTTCTTCCTGGCTATAATCCGGGAACTTCATTCCTGGGGATGTCGAATTACAATGGCAAGTCTGCACCAGGATTGCCATTTGTCCTGGGATATAATGATCCGGATTTTTTCAATAAAGCGGCAATGAACAGGTGGATATCAACAGATACGTTACTTAATACACCTGCTGCTCAATACAACAAGTACGACTTATCATTCAGGAGCATGATTGAACCATTCCCCGGCCTGAGAATTGACCTTAATGCCGACAGACGTTACATGGAAAGTGTAAGCTCTTACTATATAGCGGACTATAATGGTAGTTTCCCTGACAGTACCCGCAATATGGTAATGTCGGGTACATTCTCAATAAGCGTCATTTCATGGGGAACTTCCTTTGAGAAGATCACCAAGACAACAGATTATGTTTCTCCCACCTTCGAGGCATTTAAAGCAAACACTGTAATAATCTCCCGGAGGAGGGCAGAAGAGCATCAAAAGGCGGATCCCGGTTATGATCCGGATTTCGATCCGGCAACAGGCAATCCGGTTGATGGTCCATACAAAAGTGGCTATGGACAGACCTCAAGAGATGTTTTAATACCTTCATTTATAGCTGCTTACACAAAATCTGACCCGGGTAAGGTTACCCTTGAGACATTTCCATCAGCTCTTCACATGATGCCAAACTGGCGTATCAACTTTGACGGGCTTTCAAAGTACGAGTTTGTACAGAGAACCTTCAGGTCTATCAACATTATGCATCAGTACAGAAGTACATATCAGATAGGTTCCTATACTACAAACCTTAATTATGATACTGATCAGAGTGGAGTGAGCGTGATACGTGACCTTCAGCGCAACTTTTTACCCATGTATGAGATCAATGTGGTTTCTATAAACGAACAGTTCAGCCCGCTGGTAAATGTGGACATGAACTGGAAGAATAGTCTTACCACACGGTTTGAATGGAGAAAATCACGAACGGTAGCGCTTAATCTTACCAGCAACCAGATTGCTGATGCCCGCATAAATGAACTTATAATTGGAGCCGGCTACAGGTTTAATGAGGTTCAGATCATCCTCAGAACGGCTGGCGGTGGTCAGAGAGCTCTACGGAGTGATCTTAATATCAGGCTTGATCTCTCAGTACGTGATAATAAGACCGTGGCAAGAAAACTGATAGAAAATGTCAATCAGCCTGTTGTCGGACAAAAAGTATTCACAGTTGGAACAACAGCGGATTATATTCTCAGCGACAGGTTCAACCTTCAGATATTCGCTGACCACAGTATGACCAATCCTTTTGTAGCCAACACATTCCCTACTTCAAACACAAATTTCGGATTCAGTCTTAAGTTTACTCTGGTTCAATGATCTTTCTGGTTTGCCGGAAACTATAAAAATGAGAATTATCACCTTGGATCAATAAAAAAATATCTATTTTTGACTGTACTATTATAAAAAAGAGATAGAGATTCATCTAAAACAATATCCGTTATGAACATACCTGCAGAGTTATTATACACAAAGGACCATGAGTGGATCCGGATCGAGGGTGAAACCGGAATAGTTGGCGTTACTGATTTTGCCCAGGGGGAATTAGGCGACGTAGTCTTCGTGGAAATTGAGACTGTGGGAGAAACTCTTAAAAAAGAAGAGGTATTCGGAACTATTGAGGCAGTTAAAACAGTTTCTGATATGTTCATGCCGGTAGGAGGAGAGATTCTTGAACTTAATCCTGAACTGGAAAACTCGCCTGATGTGGTAAATAAAGATCCTTATGGAAAAGGATGGATGATAAAGTTCAGGATAACAAATCCGGCTGAGCTTTCAGAACTGCTTTCAGCCGAAAAATATAAGGCCCTTTTATAGCCCCGGGGGTCAGAGTGTCTTCTTAACCTCTATCTCCTGGTAGCCTTCAACAATATCTCCTGTTTTGATATCGTTGAAATTATGGATATTAAGTCCGCATTCATATCCTCCGACAACCTCTTTAACATCATCTTTGAACCGCTTAAGTGACCCAAGTTCTCCTGTATAGATTACAATACCGTCACGGATGACTCTTACTTTTGTATTCCTGGTTATCTTACCTTCTTTGACATAACATCCTGCTACTGTACCGACCTTGGTAACCTTGAAAATCTCACGAATTTCGAGTGTTGCGACGATCTCCTCCTTAACTTCAGGCATAAGCATCCCTTCCATGGCAGATTTTATCTCCTCAATAACTTTGTAGATGATGGAGTAAAGTCGAATGTCAATCTCTTCCTTCTCAGCCAGTTTTCGAGCGCTTAATGAAGGTCTTACCTGGAAGCCAACGATAATTGCATTGGATGCTGCAGCAAGAAGTACATCAGATTCGGATATCTGTCCTACAGCTTTATGTATAATATTAAGCTGGATCTCAGGTGTTGAAAGCTTGATAAGCGAATCACTCAGTGCTTCAACTGAACCGTCAACATCTCCTTTTACTATTATGTTAAGTTCCTGGAAGTTCCCGATAGCTATCCTGCGCCCTATTTCATCCAGTGTAATATGCTTCTGTGTACGCAAGCCTTGTTCTCTCTGCAACTGTGCTCTTTTTGTAGCTATATCTCTTGCTTCCCGGTCACTCTCCATAATGTTGAATTTGTCCCCTGCCTGTGGTGCACCGTTCAGGCCCAGTATAAGGGCCGGGGTAGCAGGTCCTACTTCATCTACTTTATTACCGCGTTCGTTGTACATAGCTTTAATATGACCGAAGCAACTACCTGCCAGCATTACATCACCGACTCTGAGTGTTCCGGCTTTAACAAGAACCGTAGCAGTGAATCCTCTTCCCTTATCAAGAGATGACTCCACAACAGTTCCTAAGGCCGGCTTATCTGGATTTGCCTTGAGCTCAAGCATCTCTGCTTCCAGCAGGACTTTGTCAAGAAGCAAATCAATATTTAAGCCGTTTTTGGCAGAAATCTCCTGTGACTGGTACTTGCCGCCCCACTCTTCAATAAGGTAATTCATTGCTGCAAGTGCCTCTTTAATCTTGTCAGGGTTTGCTGTCGGCTTATCAATTTTGTTAATAGCAAACACAATCGGAACCCCTGCTGCAGATGCGTGATTGATTGCTTCCCTTGTCTGTGGCATAACTCCGTCGTCGGCTGCCACTACGATGATTGCAATATCAGTAATTTGTGCACCACGTGCACGCATAGCCGTAAAGGCTTCGTGACCAGGAGTATCAAGGAATGTTATCTGTCGTCCATCCTCCAGGATAACCCCGTAGGCACCAATATGCTGAGTTATTCCTCCGGCTTCACCGGCTATAACGTTGGCATTTCTGATATAGTCAAGAAGTTTTGTTTTTCCATGGTCGACATGACCCATAACTGTTACGATAGGAGGTCTTGGTTTAAGGTCTTCTTTTTCATCCTCAAGCTCTTTAACTGCTTCCTGCAGCTCGGCACTTACAAATTCAACCTTATATCCGAACTCGTCAGCCAGGATTGCCATGGTTTCAGCATCGAGACGCTGATTGATTGAAACAAAAAGCCCCAGGCTCATACAGGTTGAGATGATTTCGGTAACCGGAACGTTCATCATCGATGCCAGTTCGTTGGCAGAAACGAATTCGGTTACTTTAAGAATGTTCTTTTCATGTTCTATCCTGTCAACTTCTTCCTGCTGCTTCTGGCTTATAGCTTCTCTTTTATCGCGTCTGTATCTTGAACCTTTCGATTTTCCCTTTGTGGTAAGTCTGGCAAGTGTTTCCTTGATCTGTTTCTGAACCTCTTCCTCATTAACTTCAGCCCTTACAGGTCTCTTCTTAATAAGTTTCCTGGCACCCGGGTTTTCTTTCTTATCAGTTGTCTCCTTGTTTGAAACAGGTACTACTTCTTTTTCTTTGAGAATTCTTTTTCTCTTCTTCTTTCTTCTGAAGTCCGAATCGCCGTTTACCTTCACGGGCTGATAAGGCGCCGATTTCTTTTTCTCCTCAACAGGCAGATCAATTTTTCCGACCACTATCGGACCTGCCAGTTTCTTGAAGTCTGTCTTGTAAAGAGAAACAATGTCTTCCTCCTTCTCCGGAAGGATACTTTCTTCCAGTAACTCGGCATCAATTACATTATCAATTATTTCTTCTGTTAATGTATCTTCAACCGGTTCGGCTTCTTTTATGACTTCGGCTTCATGTTTTTCAGATGCTCTCTCCTTCAGGGTCTCCTTTACTGTTTGTTTCCCTTTTTCTTTCTTTACATCTTTTTTAGCAGGTTTTGACTCTTTGGGTATTGTATCGAGATCAATTTTACCAACAATATGGATTTCTATATTTGCCTTGGCTCTTTTTGGTTCATCAGGAACCTCTTCAACTTTCTTTTCTTTCTTTACTGAAGGTGTATCCTTAACAGATTTACTGCTTTCCGCAGGTTTTAGTGGAGCTTTTGTATCAGCTTCTTCTTTTTGAACCGCTGGTTTTTCAGCCCTTGGCTTTGATGTTTTTTCCAGGTCAATTTTACCAACAAGCTTGATGTCAGGCTTTTTAATCTCGGTCTTAATGTCAACAGTTGGTTTTGATACGGTTGAATCTTTAACCAGTACGTCATTATCTGTCTCTGATTCTTCACTCTCAGCTTTCTCTGAGAAATCATCTATTGACACTGATTCTTTTTTTCTGTGAAGATCCTTAAAGACAAGCTTTTCAGATTCTTTTTTTGCGCTGATATCAGTACTGTATTCTTTTACAAGAAGAATATAAGCTTCATGCGGAAGTTTGGTATTCGGGTTGGGATCAAGATCAAAGCCCTTCTTGTGCAGGAATTCCACAATAGTGGATATCCCCACATTGAATTCGCGGGCTGCTTTACTTAATCTTGTTGCCTTAACATCATCTGTCATAAATATTCCTTGCCTTTATTAAAACTTCAAAAATGATCTTGTGTTATTATTAATTAATCTTTATCTATTCAAATTCGGCACGCAGGACATTGATTACCTCTTTTACAGTTTCCTCTTCGAGGTCGGTTCTTTTAACAAGGTCGCTTATTGAAAGGTTGAGAACACTTCTTGCAGTGTCGCAACCTATTGCCTTAAGTTCTTCGATTATCCATTCTTCAATTTCATCTTTGAATTCCTCAAGGTTAACATCTTCCTCATCTTCACCTCCGGGTTCCCTGTATACATCAATCTCATATCCGGTAAGCTGGCTTGCAAGCTTAATGTTCAGACCTCCCTTCCCGATAGCCAGTGATACCTCGTTTGGCTTCAGGTATATTTCGGCTCTCTTTGTCTCTTCATCAAGTTTTATCGATGTAATCTTTGCCGGGCTAAGAGCCCTTTGTATAAACAGCTGGTTATTTGAAGTAAAATTAATTACATCGATGTTTTCATTTCTCAGTTCCCGTACAATACCATGAATTCTGGAACCTTTCATGCCTACGCAGGCGCCAACAGGATCAATTCTTTCGTCATATGATTCCACCGCAACTTTAGCACGCTCTCCGGGTACCCTTACTATCTTCTTGATAGTTATAAGACCATCAAAGATTTCCGGTACTTCGAGTTCAAACAGTCTCTCAAGGAATACAGGTGATGTACGGCTAAGAATAATGAATGGTGTATTGTTTCTCATCTCCACCTTGATCACAACTGCTCTTATTGTATCGCCTTTCCGGAAATGGTCTGAAGGTATCTGTTCGCTCTTTGGCAGTATCAGTTCATTGCTGTCATCATCCAGAACCAGTATCTCTCTTTTCCATACCTGGTAAACTTCTCCGGTTACGATCTCTCCGATCCTGTCCTTGTACTTGATATAAATATTGTTCTTCTCAAGGTCGAGGATTCTTGCAGTAAGATTTTGCCTCAGCGACAGGATTGCCCTTCTTCCAAAGTCCAGGAATTTTACTTCGTCAGATACTTCCTCACCTATTTCATAATCTTCATCAATCTCCTTTGCCTTTGAGAGAGGGATCTGAATGACAGGATCAGTTACCTCATCGTCGGCAACCACAACCCTGTTTCTCCATATTTCAAAATCACCCTTGTCAATATTGACTATAATGTCGAAATTATCAGCCGAACCATATCTTTTTGCCAGCATGCTCCTGAATACATCTTCAAGCACACTCATCATGGTGGGTCTGTCAATATTCTTCAACTCCTTGAATTCCGAAAAAGTGTCGATCAAATTAACGTTTTCCATCTGGTGTAAACCTCTAAATGTTATTTAATAGTTAAAATTACTTTTGATGTTTTTATCTGTTCAAAGTTGAAGGAAAGCTCTTTCATCTCTTTTGTTTTTCCTTTTATTTTCACCTCTGCTTCAAGTTCAAATCCGCCGGAGGTTACATTTTTCAGCATCCCGGTATACCTGATGCCATCAATATCAATAACTTCAACTTTTTTACCCTCATTCTTATGATATTGCTCAATAACGGTGAATGGCATGTCAAGTCCGGGAGATGAAACCTGAAGCTCACAATCAATCACATCCCTGTCGAGCTTAGTCTCAATATGCCTGTGAATTGATGCACATTCATCTATTGTTATTCCCTCATTTTTATCGGCAAGTACTGTTATCCTGTTTGCACCGCTTACCTTCACTGAAACAAGGAAAAGTCCGGTCCCGTTTATGAACTCCTTTACAATACCTTCTATTTTGGTTTTTTCTATCATTTTAAACCGATAATAAAATAGGGGACTCTGGTCCCCTAGGTCTCAATTCCCCCTCAATTCGAATGCAAAATTACACATTCTTTTGAAATTATCAAAATCTTATGCAAATAATATGATTTACAGATGATCGGGGGGAAAATCTGTGTATTATCTTTGGGACTTCTGAGGTTAAATGAAAGAGTTATGTACATTGATGCAGAACGAAGATTATTATCAGACTGCACCTTATGCCCGAGGGAATGCAGAGCTGACAGGTTTGCCGCAGGAACGGGCTACTGTGGCATGGATGCCGGTTTGAACATAGCCTCAATCTGTATCCACAGGGGAGAGGAACCGGTAATAAGCGGACCAGATGGGATCTGCAATATTTTCTTTTCAGGCTGCAACCTGCGGTGTATTTTTTGTCAGAATCATGAGATATCAAGGCCCGGCAGAAAATTTCACAGAAACATTTTTACGCTGAAGGAAACCCTTGATATCATTGAAAGTATTCTTTCAGAAGGGATTAAGTCAGTAGGTTTCGTTTCACCTTCACATGTAGTGCCTCAGGTCAGGGTTATTATAAGCGGACTTCATGACCGGGGTTTAAAGCCCGTCACTGTATATAATACAAATGGATACGACAAACCCGTAGTGATTGACGGGCTTGAGAATCTGATTGATGTTTATCTACCGGATTACAAGTATGTAACACCCTCAATCGCCAGGGAGTATTCAGATGCTTCGGATTACCCGGAAGTGGTCGTGAAAGCTTTGAAGAGAATGTATTACCAGAAAGGCTCAGCTCTCCCTATTGATGAAGAGGGGAGGGCTGAAAACGGGATTCTTATAAGGCATCTTGTTCTGCCGGGACATGCTGAAGAGAGCAAAAAGGTATTAAGAAGTATTGCCGAAGAACTTTCAACTGGCGTGCATATATCATTAATGTCACAATATCATCCTGTCAATAATGTTAAGGATCATCCAAATCTTTGCCGTTCATTGTACCGGTCAGAATATGAATCGGTTGCAGCGGAGATGGAAAAGCTGGGTTTCAGGAACGGATGGCTGCAGGATATGGAAAGCAATTTGAATTACCGGCCGGATTTCAGAAGAGAAAAGCCGTTTGAGTAGCGGTGAACAGCCATGAACCGATTATGAAAGAATTCACCTTTTCCATTGAGTGCCTGAATTAGTAATAATTTTCATAATTTAGAGCCGTATAAATGGTCCTTTCTATTAATTAAAATCAAAGAAATGTGTTTCTCAGCAGGAGCAAGTTTTGCAGGGGCAGCGGTTATTTCAGCCATAGGTATTGCTGCTGTCAGGGAGGTACACAAACCATCACAAAAACTGTTCGCCACAATTCCGTTATTCTTTGCCTTTCAGCAGGTAGCTGAAGGAGTAGTGTGGCTTTCACTCAAACAGGGAGGAGATCACTCTCTTCAGATGGCAGGAGCCTACATTTTCCTTTTAATGGCGCTCGTTATCTGGCCAATGATGATACCAATGGCAGTACTGAGGATGGAAGAGAATATAAAGAAGAGAAAAGTGATGAAATGGATCTTTGGAGCAGGGCTGATCCTTTCGTTGTATTATGCCGTTTGCCTTGTAAATCTGAATGTTTATCCCCGGATTAATCAGTTTCACATTCAATATATAAATGATTTTCCGAAAATGCTCAGACACATTGCTTTCGCGATATATGGATTTGTAACAATTGCACCTCTCTTTATTTCGAGTGTTAAACGAGTTTCCATTTTTGGCATTCTCATTATTATCTCTTTCGTTATAACTGGTATTTTATACAAAGAGTACCTGACATCGGTATGGTGTTTCTTCGCATCACTGATAAGTGCTGTTATTTATATAATTGTAAGAGAATCCCAGGAAGAGTTTAGTCTGTATAACCAACGATTTATAAAGTTATTGTCCGATCGTACTCACTGGAGAAACAGGTAACGATGATTATTAAAAGATAACTTTTCCAAATCATATCTTTAATGAAAGATTTATTAAGTCAATTTGCCTTAAGCCTTATTACCCGTTCCCACATGGACTTCTGATGTTCCTTTTAAGTTGAATTATGATCTTTCATGTCAAGGAAAAGGCTGCATGGCAGTTCATTGCGACTACCACAATCCTTATAACATTACAGATTAATCTACAGGATGATAATAACATGGCATAATAGTTTTAGTATTTCATTGATTTTTTCGTAACAGTAATTCCGATGCATAGTTGATTTGTTCAGGATTACCCAGAAGATAGGTTATATCTCCGGCATGAAAAGTTGTTTCAGGTACAGGATGTTCAATGATATCGGTTCCTCTTCTTATTACCAGCAGGGTGACTCCGGTCTCTTTTCGCAGATTAATATCGAGAAGTGATTTATTCTCAGCCTGAGAACCCTTCTCTACCGTAACAGCCGAAATACTGATATTAGGAAATTCATCAAGAACAGATGGTCGGTTTACTATATCCTTATGACTGAATTCCCCAAGACTCGTATTTCTTATATGAGTGAGAATTCGGTTTACCTGCTTTTGAGGGACCAGCCTTTTTATAAGTATTCTGTTCAGCAGGTCGATTGCAATTTCCAGCTTTTCCGGTATCACCTGGTCGGCACCTGCCTTATATAATAATTCAACATTTTGTATCAGAGTTCCTCTTGCAAGGACATAAGCATTTTTGTTGATGCGTTTTATCTTATCAATTATTGCCATTGAAGGTATAAGGCTTCCAACCGATATCACAACTATATCAGCTGAATCTACATGAGCTTTTCTTAGAATAGGTTCATTTACTGCATCCCCGTAAACCACCTTATCGCCATTGTTCATTTTTTCACGTGCAATTGCCGGATCGAAAATTATTGAGATATGCTGAAGGTTATTCAATTTTGCCATCACCGATAATTTTATTGCACTTGCATCCTTTCCGATAATTACCAGATGGTTCTTAAAATCCGGAATATCAGTTTCTTTCAGTGGAAACAAACCTTCAACAACTACCCTGGGAAGCTGTAGTTTCAATAATGTATTAACCAGTGGTTTAGAAAGATAAAAGAGGAACGGGGTTATGGCCATTGTAATTACTGCCACAGCAAGGAACAGATGGTAGTAATAATCAGAGATTATAGAATTATTAAAACCGATTTTGGCCAGCACGAATGAAAACTCTCCCACCTGGCTGAGAGCCAGCCCAATTAATACAGTTCCCTGAAGTGTATGTCCGAGAATGAAACCGGTACTGCCTGCTATAATTGTTTTTGCCACAAGCAGAAGGATCACACTTAATATAATTATCAGATAGTTATCGATAACAAAAGTCATATCCAGCAACATTCCGATTGATACAAAGAAGAAGCTGGCAAAAACATCTTTGATAGGCTGGAAGTTCCCAAAGGCATTATAGCTGTATTCCGATTCGGATATCATCAGCCCTGCCAGAAATGCTCCAAAAGCAAGTGACATCCCGAATTTTGAAGTAAGCAGGGCAATTGCAAAGCAGATCAGGAATATGCTCATCATGAAGAGCTCCTGGTTTTTTGTGAGAGCTATCAGATGCAGTAGTTTCGGAAGAAGCCATCTGTTGCCGGCATAGACCAGTCCAATAATAATGATTACCTTAAATGTAAGGGTAAGAAATTCTTTCTGAAGGTCCAGTGAATTATCTGCCAGCAGGTTAGTGAACAACAGAAGAGGAGCAAGCAGCAGATCCTGAAAAATCAGTATCCCCAGAACTGTCCGGCCATAATTTGAAGTCAGTTCTGAACGTTCCTGAAGCATCTTAAGTACAATGGCGGAACTGCTGAGGGAAGCAAGGAAGCCTATAAATATCCCTTCCTGCCAGCTCATTCCGAACAACCTCGAGACGATTAAAAATACTCCGGCAGTAACTGAAACCTGCAAAAAACCACCCAGAAATGCTCTTTTCCTGATCTTCAGCAGATGCTGCAGGGAGAACTCCATTCCGATAGTGAACAGCAGAAGAACTACACCTATCTCAGCAATAAGTTCAATTTTATGCGTTTCGCTTACCAGTGACAGCAGGTGAGGTCCGGCAATAACTCCTGTAAGTAGGTATCCAACTACAGTAGGTATCTTAAACCTTGTGAAGACCAGATTCACCACTGTAGACAGGGCGAAGATTATTACAATGTCCTTGAGTATGGATAATTCCATATACCGTAATGACGGATTATAAAGGTTAAGATCTCTACACAGCCTCTATAGTTGAGGGTGGTTTGGTCGCAATATTATATGTTACTGAAACTACCCCGGGAACACTCTTAAGTATAGATGAAGCAATTTTTTCAAGAATATCGAATGACAACCGTGTTGGTGTCGCCGTTCTTGCATCAATGCTGTCCCAGCAACGCACTTCTATCTGACGTCCGAAATCTCTTTTTCCGTCACACATACCAGTTACACGGTCGTCATGGAGAATAGCCATGTACTGGAAAGCACCACTGCCTGCAAGCAGCTTTTCAACAATTGATGTTGCCTTACGGACAATATCCAGCTTCTCCTGTGTAACCTCTCCAATGATACGTGCAGCCAGTGCAGGTCCCGGAAATGGTATCCGGTTAAACAACTCCTCCGGCAGCCCGAGTGCTTTGCCTGTCATCCTTACTCCATCCTTGCGCAGTTGGATCAAAGGTTCCAGGATATGGTAGCCAAAGGTATCCTGAGGATCTATCCCAAGTTGGGCAAAGACATTGTGCTGTCTTTTAATACCGGCAACTGTTTCATCCACATCTGTGAGGATTGTTCCCTGTAGCAGATATCTGGCTCCGCTCTCCCTGACTATGCGTCCGAAAACACTTTTGTAAAAAGTCTGCGTTATTGCCTCGCGTTTTTCTTCGGGATCAGTTATCCATGAAAGAGCTTCAAGGAATTCCTTTCTTGCGTCAATGATTTCCACGGTTACACCCATTTTTTTAAAATACCCTGCAACTTTTTCCGCTTCTCCTTCGCGCATCAGACCGTTTTGAATAAAGACAGTCCTGAGCTTTTTCCCGAGTGCTTTGTGTCCAATCATTGTCACTACCGAAGAGTCGACACCTCCGGAGAGAGCATTGATAGCTGTTCCGTTACCAACGGAAGCAACTATTTCGGCAACTTTTTCCGAAATGAATTTATCTGTATTCAGATCCTTTACTTTAATTTCTTTTGTCATGGTATATGGTTTTGATATAAATTTACAAAAAATATCTCTGCTATTAGTCTCTTTGCCCGAATGTTCATATCCTTGCAGTGTTGATTACAGATAATGAAATACTAAAGAAGATCGCCGGAGGGGACAAAAATCAGTACAGGGTTCTGGTTGAACGATATCAGCAGGTGATATTCCGTACCTGTTTTGGTTTTGTGCATAACCGCGACGATGCTGATGATCTCGTTCAGGAGGTGTTTATTCAGGCATACAAGGCAATACCGGGTTTCAGGCATGAGTCGTCATTTTCAACCTGGTTATACCGGATCGCTGTTAATGCCTCCCTTAACCATGTGAGGAGCAATTCAAAGAATTTTATTCTGCGCAGGATAGATGACTACTTTGGTTCAGGAAAGAGAGATACAGGTGAATTGAATGTTATTGATGAAGAGGA
The DNA here is from genome assembly GCA_001768195.1 of Bacteroidetes bacterium GWA2_40_15. Lineage (GTDB taxonomy): Bacteria > Bacteroidota > Bacteroidia > Bacteroidales > VadinHA17 > LD21. The sequence goes on from MENI01000097.1 coordinate 96,104, forward strand.
TCCCGAAAGCATGCTTATCCGCGATGAGCAAAGGGCATGGATTAAAAAAGCTCTTGATTCTTTGCCTGATAATCAGCGTACGGCAATTGTTCTGAGCAAGTATGATGATTTATCACAGAAAGAAATAGCTGCCATAATGGATACATCAGAGGGGGCTGTTGAGGCTCTTATACAGAGGGCAAAGGCAAATCTGAGAAAAAGACTCTCTTCAGCGATTAACAAAAAGAGTATAAAACCGTAGGAAAAAGAAAAAAAACGTTTCTAATAATTAAAAACAGAAAAGATGAATTGCAAATCATGTAATATTCAACTTGAACACTACCTCACAGGAAAACTTGACGAAGATATAAGGCTTCAGGTTGAAGAACATCTGGCCATCTGCAAGGATTGCAAGGAAAGTCTGAATCTGATGAAAATTGTTGAGAGGGTAATAAGCGAGGAGAAAAAGGTCGGATCAAATCCATTTCTCTCTACCCGCGTAATGGCTGCAATTGAAGAAATCGACCAGACAGATAAAAATTCTGTTTTTAGTACTATATTTGGAAAGTTGCTGAAGCCGGCGCTTATCACAGTTTCCCTGGCAGCATCATTGTTTCTGGGAATTGCATCAGGGAGTCTGATCAGGCCGGTTGATTATTCAGAACAAATAACGGAGGAGATTGCTTATCTGAATGATTCCTACATTGAATCATTGGAATTCTTTGCTGAAGAATAAAGATTTAAAATGAGAGAGGAAAAGAACCGGTCATTGCTTATATGGGTAATTGTTGCTCTGGCACTTCTTAATGTTTCAACGTTGGGTACAATTTTATTTCAGCGTTATACTTATAACAGGAGCCTGAGAGCCGAAACGGTCAGGTCTGCAACAGCGAATCCCAATTATGGCACTTTCAGCGGCAATTATTTTGGTGAAAGTCTTAATCTTACTCCTGAACAACAGAGTGAATTCCGGAAATTCGATCCCCGCTTCAGAGAGAAGGTAAAGGAAATCAATTTCAGCCTCTCTGAACTGAGAAGCGAAATGCTCGGGGAAATGACAAAATCAGAAGTTGACACCGAGAAGCTTGATGAGCTGTCCGAAATGATAGGCAAACGGCATAGCGATCTTAAGAAATTAACGTACAAATATTATCTGGATCTCAGGAGTATTTGCGATCCTCAGCAACAACAACTGCTTGAAACCCTGTTTGCGGAAACTCTTATGTATGACCGTAATCCGGGGAGCCAGGGTGGCCGTAACAGGATGAGAAACAGGGGAGGAATGCACAGGGGATGGGATCGATGATAAATCCTGCTGCGCTCCACTGGAAGAAAACATGGGAATACAGATGCAGAACAGGTTCCCCTCTGTGCGTTTTGATTCTTTAGTCTAATCTTTAGTCAAAATTTCATTGTTTACCTGTCTGAATGAGACGAGTAAAAAAAAAGACTTTTACCCGTAGGAAAATAAAAGTTTTTGTTTCTAATCAATAAATCAGCAGAAGAATACATGAGTATAAATGCTGAAAAACTTGATATGTGTTTTATATTTTAATAACTTTTTGATTATGAAAACAAAATTGTTACTTACAGGACTTGCGCTTATGATTGTTACTTTCATTGCAAGTGGTCAGCAAACTGACAACAAGGTTAAACAACCAAATACACCACCTGCGAGAGGTGTTTATGTGGATGAAAATAAAGATGGCGTTTGCGATTATTTTGAAACCCGCCCGAATAATGTTCCTCCCGGAAGAGGAATGGCTTACGGCAGAGGCTATGGAAGAGGAAACCGCGCCGGATATGGCCCGGCATATGGAGCCGGTCGGGGGTATGCATATGGTGGAGGTTATGGCAAGGGTTACAGACGGGGAGGAGGATTTGGAGGAGGCCAGGCATCAGGTCTGGGCAGAGGCCAGGGACGGGGCCCGGGGAGCCAATATTTTGATGAGAACAAAAATGGAGTCTGTGACCGGTATGAAAAACCAACTGATACAAGTAAGTAATTGAAATATTAAGTATTTGATAGTGAATTGTCCGGCCAGCTACCGGACAATTCTTTTATAAGGAGCAGACCTGCATATTGTCTGAAAAGTGTTCACATAAATTTCTCCCTTTTCTGAAGATTAAGCAACGCAGCCAGCAGGAATATGACAGATCCGGTAATAAGTATTATCCGGTTCTTGAATGTTATTAATGCCCACGATGTTTCATTAATACCATAAGGAATATCAAAAGGATTGAGAAAAATATTCCACTGACTTCTTCCAAGGGATGAATCAAACAAAATCATAAATATTAGCCCTATTATTATCATAATGACTGCAGTACCGTTGCCATTTCTGACAACAGTCGAAAGCATAAATGCAAGCATCCCCATGAAAAGAACCGGGACCATCACCTGAAGAGTAACTTTAAAAATCCGGAATTTCACAATCAGTACGGAGGAGAGAAATGTGAAAAGAAGCATGATGACAAATGCTACAACAAATATCAGAATGATCCTGACAAGCCATACTTTATACCTGTAATCGGGAATTCCAAAGAGGATCTCAATCGTCCTGGCATCCATGTCATTCTGAATGCCGAATACAGACGGATAAAAAACCAGTAATAATCCTGAGAAGAGGAAAACCCCGTAAAGATCGTCCATGTTCGAAACATCACTTTCAAAGACATAAATTACTGACAGGCCAAGATAGAATATTACAGATCCGGCAAGAAACCATATGAATTTGTTTGCAAATATTATCCGCAGGTTGTAAACTATCATTTTGTAAATGAGATTGATGAAATTTGTAATATTGTTCGTTTTCATCCTGCAATGTGATTTTTTATATTATTCTGGCTTTCATGACCTCTGAGCAGCCACAGGTAGGCGTCCTCAAGGCTGGGTGTTACCGGTCTGGCTCCTTTTCCGGGTGATGACCCGGATATGACCCTGACTCTTACATTATCTCCGTCCGACATATGGTTTACAACAAGATGACTATCAACAAATTCTGAGAATTCTGCGGCTGGGATTACATGTTGCCACACATGCCCTTCAGCTTTTCTGGTCATCTCAATAGGTTTTCCAAGATATCTTAGTTTGCCTTTATTCAGTACAGCAACCTGGTTACAGGAACTTGAGATGTCTTCAATTATGTGAGTTGAAAATATCACAACCCGTTCGCGACTCAGTTCCACAAGAAGATTTCTGAACCTTATCCTTTCACGCGGGTCAAGCCCTGCTGTAGGCTCATCCACAACAAGGATCCTCGGAAGGTGAAGCAGAATAAGTGCAATGCCCATTCTTTGTTTCATGCCTCCTGAATAGGAGCCTATTTTTTCATGGCGTCTCTCTTCCATATGCACAGCCTGAAGAACATAAGTTACGCGTTCTTCCCTGGTTTTTACATCTGTTATGTTCTTCAGCATGGCCTGGTAATGAAGATATTCGTGCGCAGTCATATTCTCGTAACTCCCGAATTCCTGGGGCAGATATCCGATAAGTCCCTGGAGCTCTTCCCTCATTTTCTGCGTATCGAGTCCGTTTATCCACACCTTACCGTAACTTTGTTCAAGAATTCCGCAGATTATTCTCATCAGAGTTGTTTTTCCGGCTCCGTTTGGTCCCAGAAGTCCAAACATGCCGTTGCCGATATTCATCGAGACGCAGCTTAATGCCTTAAATGGTTTTTTCTTCCTGCCGATCAGAGGTACTGCAGCAACAATTTTGTAGATGGTTTTCCTGATATTCCTGAACCTTCCTTCAAGCCGGTAAATATCAATATTTTCCTTTGTGAGTTTCTGTCCGGTTTTATAAATGAAGAGTGACATAAACCATATGAATCCGAGGATGAGAACAACAGCAAGGTTATCCCATCGGAGCTGGAACCATGCCAGATCAGCCAGCGGGATCATCCAGAATATAAGAATTTCAATTATACCGGAAATCCGTTTTATCCAGATCTTTTCTCCGTTCATGCTTTTATATGCCAATAGTTTTCTCAGGGAGGTCCATATCGCAGAAAGGAAAAACCAGGTGATTATGGTAAAGATGAATATCCAGAATCCTTTACTGAGAAAAAAATAGGTGAAGTATATCATAAAACCGAGTAGCGGTATCTGCCAAAGGAATTCTTTTAGATCACCGGATGATTTATATTCTTTCTCAAGTCCCAGCTTTTTTCTTATCCTTGCTCCGGCTTTCCATTCCCTTGTCCACCTGTTTTCCCTGTCATAGATTTTCACAAGGCTCTGAACATAAATATTTATGTTTTCATCAGCAGGGATGACAGTTTCCCTTGCTTTTTTAAGACTTTTCAATATGAACCAGGTTGCAGCCGGTATTAAGATCACAACAAGCAATGTCAAGATAATTTTCCAGATAAACTTATCTATATTGCTGTAGATAAGATAAATAGATATTGAAAGTATAATTATTTGCAGAACCTTGATTTTCCAGTTGAGCGAAAGGATCCATTTTAAAGCATTTTCCAGACCCGTATAAAACGTTGGGATGAAAACGAGTGTAAGAAGAGTGCTGAGTGTAAGGCCTCCTATTACAGTGATGGCGAATGAAGCACCGATTACTGAAACAAATTCTGCCTGTCCCATAGCAAGAGGGATAAGAGCAACGACCGTTGTCGCTGCAGTTATCAGTACCGGCCTGAGCCTTGCCATTCCTGCCATCATAAGCGCCCTGTGGGAACGGTAGCCTCGTTTGCGGAGGATATTGGTATAATCTATAAGAATTATGCCATTATTTACAACAACCCCCAGCAGAATAAGAAATCCGGTAAGAGTATTAGCATTGAGGAGTGAGTTTTGAGTCAGGATGAGCGCTATCAGCGATCCCAGAGCTGCAAGAGGGATACTGAACATAAGGACCACAGGAGTTACAACAGACTCAAAAACTGCAGCCAGAACCATATATATCAGAAGAAAAGACACTCCGATCAGGTAATAGAAATCTTTGAGCTGATTTTCCTCATGAACTATTTCAACGGCAATTCCGGCAGGAATATTCAACCCGGAGACTATTGATTCTATATCACTGCGGGCTCCCGCAAGCAGGTCCTTTGAATTCCTGATCTCATCGTTAAATGTGTAGGTGACTGTGACTCTTTTTTCCTGGTTTTCCCTGTGTATGTTACCCATGCCTGAGGAAAAAACAATGCTGGCAAGTTCTTCCATTTCCATAACCGAGCCATTGTTCCCGGTGACTTCCATCCGCTTCAAGTCATCAATACTCTTTTCCACCGCCCTGTCAGAAAGATTTTCCTTATCCGGGTACTTAATCATAATGTCATAGCTTTCTGATCCCTGACGGAACGTGGCTCCGGAGGAGTATTCCCGGCTGAATGTTGCCAGTGCGGCGGAAAGATTCATGAGTGTGAAGTTGTTCCTGCCCATGTAATCCATATCGAAGATCAGCCTTACCTCAGGCTTGTTATCCTGAACATTGACACTGGAGCTGCTTATTGTCGAAAGACCTTCCAGATAAGATTTAATATCGTCTGCCAGGTTCTTCATCTGGTTGAAATTCTGACCTTTAATTATAACACTCTCTTTTTCTGAACCGATACCAAGGAGATTCATAAAATCCGCTCCCGGATTATAATTTTCACCACCACCACCTCCGGTGAAACCGCCTCCGGTTGAAAGCTCATTCATGCTGATTTCAGCTGAAGAGATATTTTTAACCTTTTGTTCTATATCATTTTTTATTTCCGGCAGTGTTCTTTTGCTTGATTTATCCCACTCTTTCAGGAGGTTGATAGTAACTGTTGCCTGGTTTTCTTCTATACGGCAAACAATATCCTCCTTTTCAGGGATACTTGCCAGTCGCGATTCAATTTCAGCAACAACCGCATCACTCTTTTCAAGTGTTGATCCGCCAGGCATTGTCACTGAAAGCCTGAAGGTAGGTGCTTCAACCTCCTGTGTTGAGCTGAGGCTTAAAGTAAGGCTTATAAGAAGCGCTGTAAAAAACAGGACAAGGGTTCCTATTATTGTTGATGCAGGGTTTCTCATGCCGGCTTTCAGTATAAGATAATAGCCCTGTATCAGCCGGTCGTTTATTGTAAGTTTTTTAAATATCTCAGATTTTTGCCCTGATGATCTTTTCAGAAGATAAAATGTTGCCATCGGAATAAAGAACATGGCAATGGCAAGGGAAATGGTAAGGGTAGAAATAATTGAAACGCCAATATTCTTTCCTATAATCTTTACCATGAAATTATCAGAGAAGATGAAGGGGAAGAAAACAATCAGCGTTGTGACCGTTGCTGCAAAGACTGATCTCCAGACCTCTGTTGTTCCTTGTTTTACAGCAGTTTCAGGAGTATAATCCTTGCCTGCAAGACGATAAATATTTTCGAGTACCACCACTGAATTATCAACCAGCATCCCAATGGCAAGTGCCATTCCGATAAGGGTGAGACTGTTTATTGTGATACCGTAAGCATAGAAGAAGTTAAAGGCAGAATAAACCGAAACAGGAATGGCAATTGCAATAATGGTGACAAGCCTTATATTTCTAAGGAACAGCCACAATATCAATACTGCCATTAACCCTCCTGATATGGCAAGGTTGATGATCTGGGCAATATTTTTCTCCATTATCCCGGCAGTGTTATTCTGCACAACAATCATTACCCCTTCAGGGGCCAGTTTGCTGTTCAGTTTATCCACCTGTTTCAGCGCTTCATGTGAAAGATCAATCAGATTGGCCTGGTTGTCATTCACAAGGGTTATTGTTACGGCATCAAGTCCGTTAACCCTGCTGAATGATGTTCGTTCCTTGGCTCCGAAAATTATTTCTGCTACATCACCAAGAAGAACAGGCCCCTCATTTTTAACAATAATTTTACCTATATCTTTTACATCAGTGTACTCGGATATTATATTTACAAACAATTCTCTGTCTCCGTCAACAACTTTACCAGCAAATGTCTTATCGGCTCCGTTATTGTTAAGAAGGCTTCGTACCTGTCCTATTGAAATCCCTATTGCCTTGCATGCCTTCTCGTTAAGCCTTACTTCTATCGAGTTCTCCTTTCCCCCGTAAACCTGCACTCCGGCAATGCCGTCAATATTCTCAAACTCAGGTTTTATTTCACGGTCGGCAATGTTTCTTATGCGGTCGATACCGCCCTCGCCTCTTACCTGCAGCTCCATGAACTGGTTTGTAAGCTGCTTAAGATCGATTTTTATTACATTGATAATGAAATCTTCCGGGATTGAATTTTTGACAATATCTATTTTCTCACGGAGCTTAAGATTGGCATACTTGAGATCGGCATTCTGATTATAGTAAATTACAACAGTACCGTATCTGGAGGAGATGTTTGATTCGATCTTTTCAATACCCTCAAGTGTTCCAATTGCCCCTTCAATTGGTATAATTGCCTGGGATTCAATATAGGAAGGATCCATTTCAAGAGGGGTGGCGACCTGCACTATCAGGGCAGGCAGTTCTGCATTTGGAAAAAGTTCGACCGACAGTTTCCTGTATGATACATAGCCAAGCATCGTCAGCCCTGCAAAGAGCATTATGATAAGAATCCTTCTTTTAATTAAAAAATCCATTCTTTATGCTTTATGAAACCCTGCCGGCATCTTCTTTGAAATTTCCTGTGCCCGTGAACCATTTGCTGAAGCTATCGAATACCCAGTATACGCATGGGATCAAAATCAGTGTTAGTAAAGTGGAGGAGACCAGACCTCCTATGACAGCAAGGGCCATAGGCGATCTGAGTGAAGCACTTTCTCCTAACCCGATTGTAAGGGGTAGAAGAGCAAGTATTGTAGTAAGACTTGTCATCAGTATGGGTCTGATCCTCTGTGTGCCTGCAAGGATGATTGCATCCTTCTTTGGTATCCCGCTTTCTCTCAGGCGGTTGATCCTGTCGATCAGAAGGATTGAATTATTGACCGCTATTCCTCCAAGCATTATTATTCCTATATATGCCATCATATTCATAGGTTTTCCCAGCAGGAAGAATATCAGAACAGATCCTGCCCCTGCAAGGGGTATTGTAAGCATTATCACAAATGGCTGTATAACAGACTCAAACTGTGCAGCCAGTACCATAAAGACGAGGATAAGGGAGAGCATCAGGGCGAACGAAAGATCTGAAACTGACTCTTTTCTTTTAAGCTCCTCACCGGTAAATTCTATTTTATAGTCAACAGGAAGAGATATAGATTTAAGCGATGATTCTGCTTCACTTACTACCTTGTCAAGCGGCGATCCGCTTTTTACCATGGCATAGATATAACATGTTCTTGCCTGGTTCCTTCTTGTTATCTCCCTCGGACTTATTACAGTTCTGATGTCTGCAATATCACTCAGTGGCACCTTTATTGCACCTGCATTGATCATCATATCACTCAGGCTCAGAATAGAGAGATCTCCAAGCCTGATGGTTATGTCCTTCATCTCGCCCTCCTTTTCGAAACTACCTGCAGATGATCCTGATAAATAACCTTTTACCTGATTTATGATGCTTTCAACAGTTACACCATAATAGCTCGTTTTAAACCTGTCAACGGATACTTCAACCTCCGGAGTTCCCTCATCAATGGAGGTAGTAATGTTATAAAGGCCGGTATTGGTTTCGAGAATAACTCTACATTCATTAATAATTCTTTCAAGTTCGGAATAATCATCTCCGGAAATTTCCAGTACAAACGGGGCTTTACTGGTCCCCAGTGATGACTGCAGGGCCGTTTCTTCCCTGGTAAATCCTGCTTCCATATCAGGAATGGTTTTAAGCCATTTTTCAATAGAGGATATAGCCTCACCGGTGATTGAAGCAGACTCATCACCCATAATTACTTTTATTGATGATGTATTTTCTCCTCTTGATTGTCCTGCCTGGCTGAATGAAGAGTTTTTATCACTGCCTGCCTGGCTGTATATCATTCTGACCTTATCTCCCAGCATCTCTTTTATTATATTTTCAGTGCTGGCTGTTGTCCGTTCTGTGAGTTGAAGGCCGGTTCCTTCAGGAAGCTTAATATTAACGGTAAATTCAGGTGATTCTGACCTTGGCATGAATTCGCTTCCGAGATGGGGGATCAGCAAAGCGGAACCGGTCATTATAATTACAGAAACTATAATTACTGTTATTCTTTTCACAATAACTGCTTCAAGAAACCTGCCGTACCAGTTGAATTTGAATACAGGCGGAGTTTTAGTGTTTTTATTTTTATCGGGAAATAGCACAGAAACGAGCATCGGGATCACAAGCATGGCGACCACCAGGGAGGAAAGAAGCGAAAATGCAACGGTCCAGGCCTGGTCCTTGAACATTTCACCCGATGCTCCATGAAGGTAAACTATAGGAAGAAATACAACAATCGTTGTGATTGTCGATGAGGTTATTGCTGCTCCTACCTCTCCTGTACCCCGTGTAACTGATTCAACAAAAGGCACACCTTCCTCCCGAAGCCTGGAAATGTTTTCCAGCACAACTATTGCATTGTCAACAAGCATGCCGGCTCCCAGGGCAAGTCCTCCGAGAGTCATTATATTTAATGTGAGATGGTTGAAGTACATCAGGTTGAAGGTGGCAATTATTGAGATAGGGATAGCTATACTGATAACCAGTGTTGCTCCTATCCTTCTCAGAAATACATATAGAATGACAACAGCCAGAAGTATACCGATAATAAGTGTGTTCTTCACCTCACCTATGGCCTTGTTAATATAGTTCCCCTGGTCGTGGACTTTAACAAATTTGTATCCCGGCAGCACTTTTTCAAGATCTGTAATTGCTTTATCGAGGCTCTTCACAACATCTACAGTGATGAATTTGGGCTCTTTGTATATCGAAAGCCCTATGCAGCGTTCGCCATTAAGAGTAACTATGTTTTCAGGATCCTTATTGGCAAATCCGATAGTTGCAATATCTTTCAGGTATACGGGCACCCTTGAAGAAAGGGCCGGTTGGGATGAACTTATCCCTGATAATGAACCGGTTGTTGAAGTCTCTTTGAATCCTACTATTATGTTTCCGAGGTCTTCAATATCTTCAAGGACACTTACGCCCTTTACAATATATTTGAGTCCCATGTCTACTATTGATCCCCCGGAAACGTTCCTGTTATAATTGCTGATCTGTGCAGCAATTCCTTCTGTTGTCAGACCAAATGATTCCAGCAGGTATCTGTTTGTTTCGATTACAACTTCACTTTCATCTGTTCCTGTTAGTTTCACATCGGCAACACCCTCAATCCTTACAAGCTCATTCCTGATATAGTTTTCTGCTGTTTTCCTGAGATCATCCATATTGATTATGTTCTCATTTTTCAGAGCAATGGTCATAACAGGAACGGCATTCGGGTCATACTGTGAAATAGTAAAATCCTCGATATCCGAATTCTGGCTGAATGAGTTAAGCTCTTTCTGAAGATCAAGGAATGCTTCATCCATATCCTTGTTCCAGTCGTACTCAACAGTTATGGTAGCAAGTCCTGCCTGTGATACAGAGGAGACCTCAATAACATCACTTTGCCTCATTGCCAGTGACTCTATCTGATCTACATAGTTCTTCTCAATCTCTTCAGGAGGTCGCTCCCCTGCCTTGAGTTCGATGTAAATTTTCGGATTGTTAAGATCAGGGAACAGGTCGGTACCAAGTTTGCCAAAAGAGATATAACCAAGCAGTACAACCCCCAGTACCAGCATCAGTACCGTGACCGGATATTTTACAGCAAATTGTGCAATACGGTTCATTTCTGTTACTTAATTATTTTTACCTTCGATTTGTTGCTGAGCGTTTCAAAGCCGCTTGTTACAATTCGTTCATTCCGGGTCACTCCCCTTGTAACTTCTACTTCAGTGATATTCTCCAGACCGGTCTCAATAATTCTCTCTGAAGCAATCCCTCTGTCGACAACAAATACGGTTTTTCCTCTCTGGCGGGACAGGATAATGTTTTTCGGGATCACAATTACAGAATCCTTCCGGTTAACCAGAATATCCACCCGTACAAACATGCCAGGTCTGAGAAGCAGGCCGGGATTATTAACTTGTATATTGCCCCTGAATGTGCGGGTATCAGGATTGATGGCAGGGGAGAGCTGAGTTATGCTTCCATTGATAGTATCGTCGGGAATTGTATAGTTTGTCAGCTGCACTTTCTGTCCAGGCCTGATGGCAGAAATATATTTCTCCGGTAACTGAACATCGAGATACATAATATTGTAATCCATTATTTTAACAATTGATGAACCGGTTTCTACCTGGCTGCCCTGAGTATAATAATTAAGGTCTACTATTACTCCGTCAATTGGTGATGTTATTCTTGTTTTCTCAAGCTGGAGCCTCGAATTTTCTGCTGTGGTTTTGGCATTGCTGTAGTTGATACTGGCAGTTTTGAGTTCCCTGAGTGTAACCCCGCCTTTTTCGTATAGAGATTCCTGTTTTCTGAGTTCACTCTCCATGAGCTCCATATTGAGCTCATTGGTCTCGAGCTGAATTGAATTTACATACTCCTTGTCTTCCAGCCTTGCTATGAGAGACCCTGCTCTGACTTTATCGCCCAGCTGCCAGTTTCTGCCTGTTGCGGGATTTTTCTCAAGATAATATGAAGCGGTTATTTTAGATTTGAGTACAATATCGCCCTTTGGGTAAACAGTACCGGTTGTGCTGACATATTCGCCTATATGTTTTAGTTTTATATCCTCAACAGATACCGGTATTTCAACATCGGCATTCAGATTCTGTTCATTGTTTCTGCAGGAGTAAAATACTGCTAAGAACAGGGTTAAGATGAAAAATCCTTTTTTCATGTGTTTAAATTTTAATTTTTTCCTTTTAATGTCATTACAGGGGATACCGGCGCTTTCTTCTCAAAATCATATAGTGTCTGAATTTTAAGATTAAGGAGCTCAAGTTTATATGAAATAAGTGAATTGGTATATGATAACTGTTTCTCAGAGAGTTGGTTCTGGAAGATGTTAAGGTCCATGCCAGTAAGATCTCCGTTTTTATATTTTTCCAGATTAAGATCGTATGTAAGCTGGGCATTCGTAACGGACTGACGGGCGATTTCAATCTGATTCTGAAGATTAAGAAGGTTCCTGTAAATTTTCCTGATACCGAGAATTATATTGTTCTGTTCCTCCTCAAATGAAATATTAGCCGATTCTATAGATGCCTGCGTTGCCTTTATCCTGGCTTTCCTTTCACCCCAGTCCCAGAGAGGTATTGACAGGGAAAGTGCTACAGATTCATTATCTGTGGGATTTTCATAAAGGTTTTCAAGATTTTCATTGTCTCCGAATATACCGAAAGTAAGTCCCAGATTTCCCTTAAACTCGTTGAGAGCCTTGGTCTGTATAAGATCGAATTGTGTAAACTCAATATCTATTTCGCGCTGACGCAGTTCCATCCTGTTGGCTAGTCCCTGGTCAATGGCGAAGGATATATCAACTGCAACAGTATCTACTGCGATATTTGGCAAAACAATGATGTCATCAAAGAGGCTTATTCCAACAAGGAGTTTGAAATCGTCCTTTGCATTTTCAAGTGAAACAAGTGCATTCTCATAATCCGATTTCGTTGTTGCAAGGTTCAGTTCAGCCTGGAACATCTCCTCCCTGGCTGAGATACCGGCATCGACCTTATTCTTTGATACCTCATGGCTCCTCTGCATATTCTGATATGCCTGTGAGGCAATGTCGAGACTCTGCTGCTGCTGATATACATAATAGAAAGCCTGGGCCACCTGTCGTTCGAGGGCAAGAAGCTGAATGGCATAATTTAACTGAGAGGTTTCAAGGGCAAGCTCCAGTTCTTTAAGTGTAAGCTTTGTTCTGTTATAGGTGAACAATGGCTGTTCGAGGCGGACTGACAGGTTGTTGTTGAATCCTTTGGTTGTAGTGCCGGAGTACTCACTGTAGGAGTCTGTATAACCAAACTTGTTAGTGAGAGAGATCCTTGCATCTGTTAGCTTTATAGGTTGCATAATGGAAAAACTGGCATTACTTTCAGTTGCCTGGTAGGTATTATAGTCAGATATAAGGTTGTTGAACTCACGGCTCTGAGTGTAGCTGAAAGGATTCAGAGTCAATGCGAACTGCGACTTCAGAGCGGCATTCTGAGCATTCAGGTTCTCCTGACTTCTGATAAGGTTCAGCCTGGTTTTTTTCATTGAAGGACTGTTTATCTCGGCAGTGTTTAATGCCTGTTCGAGTGTAAACCCCTGTTGCGAAAAAACTGATATGTTAAGTACAGATAGCAACACGATGTATATTAGTTGCAGTCTGATTATCATTACTAAGCGTTTCATATTCATTCGATTATCTTTTATTTTTGTCTTTATATCTCCTCGTCTTTCCTCACACCTCACCCCTCACTCCTCACTCCACCTTCACCCACTTAATTGCATCACCGATTACAAGCCTTCCGGCTGACTGGTTGGTCAGAACGACTCTGGCAGTATCAGGTGAAAAGTAATAACGTCCAATGTTATTCCATCCGGCATCTGCGTTTTCATAATCAAGAGTTATTTCATCACTTCCCTCGTCATGAAAAACTTTATAATGGAAATCTTTAAAGCGGCTATCCTCCTGTCGCTCTCTATCGGGTCCGGGAGCTCCTCCCTGCCCGCCGCCTCTCTCATCCCTGATTGTCATCCTTTCAGCATTCTTTCCGACAAAACAATATACATCATAGTATCCCTGATCCTTAATCAAAGTGTTCCATTCGATTGCCTTATCTCCTGTACCTGCCCTGGTGTATACTGCTGACCTGATATATTTTCCAAAGTATGAGGTAAGTACTACAGGCTGCCAGTATTCAGGCACATTCCACTGACTGATCTGCATATACGTATTACTTCTTCTGTTGGTTATGCCAAAAAGCCTTTTAAGGGGACTTGCCGTAATCTGGTTGCCTGATTTGAATCCTTCATCCTCATTGTCAGTTATAATTTCCGAAGGGGCTGAAAATTGCAGAGGTTCTGCTGTTATTTCTACCTCTTCGCTTATCTTCCCGGTGTTTATCTTTGCTTTTAATATTTCATTTAAAGGCATATTTATTTCACCGGGGATGTTTTTGGCAAAGAGAGTATTTATCATCATGCCCCTGGGCTGAACATCCGTTAAGAGAGATATTTTTTTTGTCTCCCCGGAATCGAGAAATACAATCCTCAATATATCGGAAGTTTCCATTCCCCGGCCCTGCATTGTTCTGCCTCCGGGTCCTCCTCCTGACGGCTGAAATGCTCCGGACATCTGCTGTCCCCTGCGTCCCGGCGCACCCTGTCCTTCGCTCCTGAAGGCTATATTGAATAACCCGGGTACCTTTTCATGATTTGCTGCAATAAATGAAACCAGGTACCTTGATCTCTCTTCCAGGATTATCTCATTTGCCTTCAGATCCGAAAAGATAAATCCCGGTTGTTCCTTTCCATTGAACCAGTCAGCGAGATATGGATAAAAGTCGAAATGGAACATATTCATAATGTCATCTCTGAATTGAAGCATATCAATTCTTTCAAAACGGTGATCATCACAATATTTTGAGAACCAGGTATTGAATTCCTCTATACCTGCTTTTGATCTCAGGAGATTGAAGAGCCAGTCACCTTTAACTGCAATTACAACTCTTATAGTATCTCCGGAGGGATTATCTGCAAGCAGATCCTTCAGGCTGTGCTCCTTCAATACCAGATTTGCTTTGTCATTATCAGTAAGATTGCCCATCATTGACGAATACCTGTCAGGGGGCCCCTGTTGCACAAGCTGCTGGAGATGCGATTCAAATACTGCATTGATTACAGGATACTCTGCAGAATGGAAATTATTCTTATAGAAATAGAAGCTTGGGCCCAGCAGGTATCTGGAAGGTTCATTGTACACTCCGTTTCTTGTAAATAAGGAATTTACGCCACTGATGAACGTATTCCGGATAAAATCGTTGAAAAGCCTTACCTGAAGCTCTTTGTCGGTTATTACCTGGTTATTGCGGGCCATCCTTTTTTTCTGGCTCTCAAATCTTCTGCTGAAGCCTGAATTATCGAGAGTTGATAGTTTTTCGGGTAAAAGGATCATTCCAGGTTGAACTTCTGCTCTTGTCTGGGTGCTGTTTTTAGGGTATGAATAGAACTGAACCGGAACTTCCAGAAGCGTTAAGGTTCTGAAAGGATACCTTGTCGAAAATGAAGTTTCAAGGTCTCTCATGATCCCTGAAACCAGGAAGGGTAACGTGTCCTTTAATTCTGACAGATCCTTTTTGTAGTAATCATTTCCCGGGAAATAGTGGGTGATGTAAACCACGGAATCAACCGTAAGAGTATCTGACCGGTAGTTACCAATAGCAAGGGTAAGGCCTGTCAGCGGATTTTCCGGAAGAAATGAATACCAGTTGGTGTCAGATGTTTGTCTGCCCTGGGAAACAGGAGTCAGATTTTCTTTTGTTTTTACCCTCAGGGAGTATTTTGTGAAATCTATCTTGATTCGCGCAGGATTTGAAGGATAATAGTTAAGAGACGCTACGGGATACCAGTGGGTTTCAGGTGTTAGCAGAAGATATTTGTCATTGAGGAATGACTGCCTTTTATTTACATTAAGCATTGCAATCCTGTATCTGTTCTCTTTAATGTTGTCACTGTAATTGGGAGAGCAGAATGATTCATTGATGCTGCCTGCGTAAGTTATTGTCAGACTGTCAGATTCACCGGAGAGAAGTTTTGAGGAAGGTACTATCTCTATTATATGATTGGTTCTGGAGTATTGCAGGCTTATGTTCCCTGCTGTTATTTTATTAACAGTAAGCGATGGGTTAAGCGAAAAAAGATAATAGTCGAGAGGCTCTCCGTTGTCATTTGTTATTTTAAGATTTGCCGAGGCTTCAATTGATTCTCCTCTATGAATCAACTCGATGGAAGCCTCCTTCACAACCGGGAATCTCCTGTCTTCAAAAATCCTGTTTGCCTCTGTAACAGCTTTTTTGGCATCTGATTTATCCCTGTGAATTGAATATGTATTTAACCCAAAAAAAACTGCAGCTGCCAGCGAAACTGCTAAAAATACAATTGCCAGGATAGTATGCAGGCTTGACTGCGGTAGTCTTTTGAACAATAATACTGTTCCCATTACGAGAGCCATTCCTGAGAAGAAGTAGAGAAGTCTTTGATTAATAATTACTTCAGGATTGTCAAAACCGATAATTCCAGACTTAAAAATTGGTAAGCCGAATGCCATATAATCAAATATGGAACCAACCCTGAACCACAACCAGAACATATCAAGCGCTGCTATTCCGAGCAGGATAAGGAATGTTACCGCCTGGTTTTTTATTAGTGACATAAGCAGGAATGCCAGCCCCAGGCTGAATATTATTGTTGGCAGGGTTATTATAAGCAGGTATTCAAAGTATGCCATTATATCAACACTCATTTTTTTTGATATAATATTTATTATAAGCCCAATCCCGAGGATTATCAGATTCAGTCCGAGGAACAGCCTTATTATTCCCCAGGTTTTACCAAGTACATACTCGAAGTTTGAAATTGAACGGGTATAGAGTACTTCATTTGTATCAAGCTTTTTATCTCTTTTAAGAAAATCTGCTGCAAGGAATATTACAACTATTGCCTGTCCGATATTCAGGAGGTAAAGATTCACAAGCGGAACCGAAGATGAAATAGAAACCAGTTCCCATGATTCATCAGCGATAAATACCCCTATATTCATGAAGGTAAAGATTACCAGGGCTCCGAGGGAAAAGAGTCTGAAAAACCAGCTTCTCCTGAGAGTTTTTGCCTCATATCTGGCAACTGTACCTGCATTGTGCAAAAAAGACATCAGATTATTGTATTGCTAGTCAATAATATATGTTTGCAGCTTATGTTCCATGAAATAAACATATGCGTCTTCAATATTTGGAAAAACCTGAGTTGAAATGAATTCCGGAGGATTGTCCGAAACAATCTGTACATCCCATCCCGACTCCACCGGAAGTGTAGAGATAACATTATATTTTTCTTTAACAGCGTCATACTCATGCGGACTTAGTAAAAGTCGGAACACATGACCCTCGGCATGTCTGACGAGATTTTCGGGAGATCCTTCAAATACCAGTTCCCCTTTATTCAGCAGAGCCATACCATGACATGTGGATGAGATATCTCCTACAATATGAGTTGAGAGTAAAATTATTACATCATTTCTGCTGAGCTGCGAAAGAATATTCCTGAATCTGATCCTTTCATCAGGGTCAAGCCCTGTAGTAGGTTCGTCAACAACTATAAGCTTCGGATTTCCGATTAGTGCCTGAGCAATTCCTAATCGTCGTTTCATGCCGCCGGATAGTCTGTTAGCCTGCCTGTCGCGCACCTCAAGCAACCCAACCTGATCAAGGAGCCTGTCGACTTCAGCTATTCTCGCCTTTCGGTTCTTCATCCCGGCAAGCGAACCTGAGTAATCGAGGAATTCCCATGTCTTAAGCGAGGTGAAGAACCTGAAATCCTGGGGAAGATAACCAAGCATGCTTCTCAGTTTTTCCCTGTGCTTCTGAATGTCCATGCCGTCAATAAGCACTGATCCGGAAGTTGGTTTCATCAGGGTGACAATAATTCTCATCAGGCTTGATTTGCCTGCTCCGTTAGGACCCAGCAAGCCGAACATTCCCGTTCCTATTTCGAGATTAATATCTTTAAGAGCATGATTACCATTAGGGTATATCTGGTTCAGATCTTTTATCTCAATTTTCATAAAAATATCTAAATTCCGGTGGTATTAATCATTCATTTCTATCTGACCTTATAAAGACGGTAAATATTCCGGATGTGACAATAAAACTGTAAAATAGCTCTGAAAAATAAGCTAATTGTATCAAATTTCATCTGGTGATTCACGAACTCACCCCCTGTTTCCCCCTCTTTGCGGAGCAGAGAGGGGGTAGGGGGGTGAGTTCATGTAAACAATATTAATGAGTAAAACACTATTCATTCTTTTGAATAATTTTCTCCCTTTAACAAATGTACTCAAGTTACTCTAAAGGGAATGATGGAGATAGGGGTTTATTGCATAATAAAAGTTATTCCTATTTTTGTAAACAAAATATTACCAGTTGGCTTATCTGACAAACAAGAGAAAGATCATAAATGACCCTGTATATGGTTTTATTAGTATTCCGGGGGACTTTGTCTTTGATATAATTGAACATTCATGGTTTCAGCGGCTGAGGAACATAAAGCAGCTAGGGCTGACCAGTTTTGTTTACCCTGGAGCAAATCACAGCAGGTTCCAGCATGGTCTGGGTGCACTTCATTTGATGGAGATGGCAGTGAGCACACTCAGGAGCAAGGGAGTTGAGATAACTCAGGAAGAAGAGGAGGCGACTTATCTTGCAATTCTCCTTCATGATATTGGGCATGGACCATTTTCTCACGCACTCGAAAACTCAATTATTGAAGGAATTGCACATGAAGATCTGTCGCTCCTTCTTATGCGCAGGCTTAATGATGAATATCATGGAAAGCTTGACCTGGCTATCGAAATATTCCTGGGAAGATACCACAGGAAATTTCTTCATGAGCTGGTTTCGGGACAGATAGATATGGACAGACTCGATTACCTGCGGAGAGATTGTTTTTTTACAGGAGTGATTGAGGGATCTGTTGGTTCAGAGAGAATTATAAGAATGCTGAATGTAGCTGATGAGAGTCTGGTCATCGAGGAGAAAGGGATTTATTCACTCGAGAAATTCCTTATTGCCCGCAGGTTAATGTACTGGCAGGTTTATATGCACAAAACGGTTCTGTCATCTGAAAGCCTGCTAGTTAAAGTCCTTCAACGGGCAAGGGAACTGGCCATCAGAGGAGCAGATCTATTTACAACTCCGGCACTTCGTTTTTTCCTCTATAACCAGTTTGAGAAGAAAGATCTTTTAAACGACGGGGATTTTACTCCCGGTATAATTGCTTCCACCTTTGTCCGCCTCGATGATACAGATATCTTTACTGCAGCCAAATACTGGGCAGATGATTCTGACTCTGTACTTTCAGACCTGGCTGCAAGGCTTATGAGACGAGATCTTTTTGCCATAGAGCTTCAGAATGAGCCGTTTAAGAAAGAAAAACTGAGGCAGCTGAAAAAGGTGGCAGGAGATTTGCTGCATGTAAGCCCGGAACATTCGGATTATTATGTATTTTCAGGTACTATATCGAACCTGGCATTTACACCAGATGCCCCTGAAGTAAAGATCCTCCTGAAAAACGGCAAGACAGAAGATATTTCAACAGTATCAGATATGTTTGAACAAAGATTTATATCAGAAAGAATTACAAAGTACTTCCTTTGTTATCCAAAAGAATGTAGATAACTTAAATTTAAAGAAATGGAATTTACAGCTGCAGTTATAGCAGGATTTCTGAAAGGTGAGATCGAAGGTAATCCTGAGGTTAAAGTCAATACAATTGCAAAGATCGAAGAGGGTCATGAAGGAGCCCTTTCATTTCTTGCAAATCCAAAATATGAACATTATATCTATTCGACTGATTCATCTGTTGTCCTTGTTAATAAAACATTTGTGCCATCCTCGAAGATTAAGGCTACGCTTATCAGGGTTGAAAATGCCTATGAATCATTCGCATCCCTTCTCAGGCTGGTTGACCAGTCAAGGTCCAGGAAGACAGGAATTCATCCCACGGCTGTGATTGAATCTTCTGCAAAAATCGGTTCAGATGTATATATCGGTCCCTATTCATACATAGGTGATAATGCAGTAATCGGAGATGGCTGTTCAGTTTATCCTCATGTTTATATTGGTGATAATACAAAGGTGGGAAACAATTGTACTCTTTATCCGGGAGTAACGGTTTACCATGAGTGTGTATTGGGCAAGAGTTGCATTATACATGCAGGATCAGTGATCGGGAGCGACGGTTTCGGTTTTGCACCTCAGTCTGAGAATGAATTTATGAAAATACCACAGCTTGGAAATGTTTTGTTCGAGGATAATGTTGAGATCGGAGCGAATGTTACAATTGACAGAGCCACAATGGGATCGACAATTATAAGAAAAGGAGTTAAGCTTGATAACCTGATTCAGGTAGGACATAATGTTGAAATCGGGGAAAATACCGTTATGGCTGCTCTGAGCGGAATATCAGGTTCAACAAAACTTGGAAAGAACTGTATGATTGGAGGCCAGGTAGGCTTTGCGGGGCATATTAAAATCGCAAACGGGACCAAAATCGGGGCACAGGCCGGAATATTGGGAGAGATCAGGGAAGAAAATACTGCACTTATCGGATCCCCGGCTTTTGATATTAAACAGTTCATGAAATCCACTGTTATTTTTAAACGATTACCCGACATGAAGGTTAAGATTGATCGTCTGGAAAAAGAGGTTGAAGCACTGAAAAAGAAGTAATTCAATTTACATTCGGGACAGAAAATGTTGTTTTAGTATAATTAAAGACTCTTATTATGGATAGTACGAAATATTTTTATTTTTTTTGTACCCGAAATCTTGAATCAACAAGTATTACTCATGAGTGAAAAACAAAGAACTCTTGCCAGCGAAATAAGCCTAACCGGAAAAGGATTACATACCGGGATCAATGTCACTATAACATTTAAACCTGCTCCTGCTAATCACGGATATAAGTTCTGCAGGGTTGATTTACCAGGAAAACCCATAATCGATGCACTTGCCGAGCATGTAACCGATACCTCCAGAGGGACCACTCTTGTACAAAACAATGCTTCTGTTCAGACTATTGAGCATGTGCTTGCAGCTTTCCATGGATTGCGTGTTGATAATGCACTGATAGAGATGAATGGTACTGAGGCCCCTATCATGGGGGGAGCTTCCTGGAAATTCGTGGAAGCTATAAAGGAGGCAGGAATTGTTGATCTGAAGGAAGACAGGAATTACTTTGTTGTTAAACAGAAGCTCACATATTCAGATGAAGAACATGGCGTTGACCTTATCGTTTATCCCGACGATCATTTAAGCATAAATGTACTGATTGACTATAATTCGAAGATCCTCGGTAACCAGTATGCAATTCTTGATACTATTGATGATTTTGAGAAGGAGATATCAAAGAGCAGGACATTCGTCTTCTTCCATGAACTTGAACCGCTGTTCAAGATGGGTCTTATCAGGGGTGGCGACCTCGACAATGCCATCGTTATTCTTGAAAAGGAAGTGGAACAGGCTGAAATTGACAGGATTGCAAAGCTTTTTAATCGTCCGGGAATCAACACTCATACAGCAGGAATTCTGAATAATACCGATCTGCATTATCCGAATGAACCCGCAAGGCATAAACTTCTGGATATCATGGGCGATCTTGCGCTTGTAGGACATCCCATTAAGGGTAAAGTTGTTGCAACAAGACCTGGTCATCTGGCTAATACAAGGCTGGCAAAGATTATGAGGCAGGAGATGAAGAAAGCCCTGTCAAAAAAAGATGTCCCGGTCTATGATCCATCACAGCCTCCTGTATTTACTCTTGAGGATATTAAGAAAAGGCTTCCTCATCGCTACCCTTTCCTCCTTGTTGATAAGATCATAACACTGGAAGAGAGTTCAATTGTAGGTATAAAAAATGTTACTTTCAATGAATCCTTTTTCCAGGGCCATTTCCCTGATGAGCCTGTAATGCCAGGTGTACTTCTTGTTGAAGCTCTGGCACAAACTGGTGGTCTCCTGATCCTGAGCAGTGTTGATGAACCTGAGAAATATTCAACTTATTTCCTTAAGATCGACAAGGTTAAATTCAAAAGTAAGGTAGTCCCGGGTGATACTATTATTCTGAAAATGGAACTTACAGATATTATAAGAAGAGGTATTGTTACAATGTTCGGACAGGCTTTTGTCGGCAACAAACTCGTTCTTGAGGGAGAACTTACAGCACAGGTAGTGAAAAACAAAATTTAAAATAATGATTTCAGATTTAGCTTTTGTTCACCCGGAAGCCCGGTTAGGAAAAGATGTTACAGTTGAACCATTTGCATATATCGACAGAAACGTTGAAATAGGAGACGGAACCTGGATCGGTCCCAATGCAACAGTTCTCTATGGAGCAAGAATTGGTAAAAATTGTAAGATATTCCCTTCATCAGTTGTATCAGGAATACCGCAGGACCTTAAATTCAAGGGGGAGGAGTCCACTGCTGAAATAGGCGATAACACAACAATAAGGGAAGGAGTTACGGTGAACAGGGGAACAGCTGCTGTCGGAAGAACCGTTGTTGGAAGCAATTGCCTGCTTATGGCATATTCTCATATCGGCCATGACTCTGCTGTCGGTAACTTCTGTATTATAGGCAATTCATCCGGTCTTGCAGGCGAGGTTAAGGTTGATGACTGGGCAATCCTCAGCGGAGGAACCCTGGTGCATCAGTTTGTACACATAGGTGCTCATGTAATGATCGGAGGCGGATCAAGAGTGCGGATTGACGTCCCTCCCTATATCAAAGCTGACCGCGAACCTCTTTCATATATGGGATTGAACTCTGTAGGACTGACAAGAAGAGGATTCGAGAAAGAAAGAATAGATGAGATTCATAATATCTACAGGGTGCTCTTCCAGAGCGGTTTGAATAACTCCCAGGCCCTGGAAAAAATAGAACAGGATTTCAAACCTTCTGAGGACCGCGATTACATTATTCAATTTATCAGAAAATCGGAACGTGGAATAATTAGGTCCAGGTAGTATAGATGATGGCTGATAGCTGATAGGGTTTTCTATGAGCTACAAGCTATGAGCCTATGTCTTTCCTTTCCAACCCTGAGCAGATATTTCTACCACGGAACCGTCATCTCCGACTATATAATTCTCTGAGATTTCTGAAGTCATATGCCCGATCACTTTAACGGACTGAAGACTTTTTATCCTGTCAATATCTTCGAGGGGTATTGTGAACAGTAACTCATAATCTTCACCTCCGTTCAGGGCAGGAGTCATAGGATCAACATTGAACTCCTCCGCAAGCTTTGATGTCTCATAATCAATTGGTATTTTGCTGTAATAGATCCTGCAACCTGTACCGGATAGTTTACATATCTGAAGCAGGTCGGAAGCGAGTCCTTCTGTAACATCCGTCATCGAATTTGGAATTATTCCTTCACTCCCGAGTTCATTCAGAACAGCTGCAGGAAAATCAGGCTTTAGTTGTCTTCCTATAACATATTCATAACCGGACAGATCCGGCTGAGTTATTTTTTCTTTCTGAAAAAGCTTCCTTTCCCTCTCCAGCAGCTGTAATCCCATAAAAGCAGCTCCGAAATCGCCTGTCACACATATAAGGTCATTAGGCTTTGCACCGTCTCTTTTTATTATTTTATTCTTTTCAGCAAAACCGACAGCTGTAACTCCTATAGTCAGACCGGTAAGGGAACTTGTTGTGTCTCCCCCGGCAAGGTCAACTTTGTATTTCCCGCATGCCAGTCCGATACCTTCATACAGCTCTTCAATCTGTTCCACTGAGAACCTTGAACTGATGCCCAGTGAAATTAATACCTGGCCCGGAGTGCCGTTCATTGCATATATATCTGATATTGCCCTGATAACAGCCTTATATCCCAGATGCTTCATCGGAGTATAAATCAGGTTAAAGTGAATGCCTTCAAGGAAAAGATCAGTGGAAACCAGCGTAAGATTTCTGCCGGAGTCAATAACGGCAGCATCATCCCCGATTCCTGTAACTGTTGACTTATTCCCTGGCCTGATACCTCCTGTAATATGATTTATCAATCCGTATTTTCCAAACTCGCTTATCGGGGTATTGTTATCTGAGTTACTCATGGTATTGCTTTTTCAGCTTAATCTGCGAAGATCAGCGAGATCAGCGGGAAACAAAATATAAAATTTCCCGCAGATAGCGCAGATTTGATTAGATGTTAAATATTAATAATGTCTCTGCCGAAGGGACTTAAGGCTATTGCTGTCATCTTGAAATGTTGCATTCCGAAGGGGATTCCTATTATGGTTATGCAAAGAATTGCACCGAACAATGCATGTGTTATTGCGATACATAAGCCACCACAGATAAGCCAGATAATATTCATGATAATATAGAGGCAACCTGAAGCTCCCGATTCAACTCTGGTATCCCTGCCAAAAGGCCATAGTGCCAGTGAAGCCATTTTCAGTGTCTGCAGCCCGAAAGGTATTCCGACAATAGTTAATATAAGTACAATACTTCCTGCAAAGTATTCAATGGCAATAATAATGCCCCCGAAAATGAGCCATACAAGATTTCCAATTACCTTCATTTATATTAAATTAACTGGTTATTCAAGGATTACGGTTTTGTCTTTGGGATATTTTACAGAATATGTCAGGACTATCTGCTTTGTTTCCTGTGGCATCATTTCAATATCCCATTTTATCTCACCTGTCTGAATATTGTGACGCCCTCCGGATAATTCAACTGCTTCTACAGTTATACCGCTGTTTGAGGAAACAGGGATCTGATCCTGAAGCGTGATTCTGATCCCCGTTGATTTATTATTTCGTATTGTAAGCAGGAAGGAGAAATTCTCAGTTTTATTGGATCCGATCACTCTTTTGCTTGTGAAATCCTGCCTTTTTTCTCTTTTTACCAGTATACTGTTATCAGTTCCAAGCGAGAGAGTAAGAGTATCAGTTAACTGATTCACATCCAGGTTTGATTTACCGACATAAGCGTTTTCAAAATAAAGCGTTGCCTCTCCGGCCTGAAGGCTCAGTTTCGCCCAGTCGGTTATATTCGCTGTAAGATATGCATGTTGGGCAACCTTGGGGAGTGTGACATATTTATAATCTGCAGGAGCGGTCAGCCTCTGGATCTCAACTGTCTGTATCTTGCCATCTGAAGGTATGGAGTAGGGGATTGAAATATCAAATGTTATGGTTGTCTCGCCTGTCTGTTTTTGCACGGGTATAGGAGCAGCTTCCATCTCTTTGGCTTCCATCTTAAGGTCGCTGGCAGCGACTTCCATCATAGCCGGAGCTTCATCACGGTTAACTCCGGCAGCTCTTCCTTTTCGAAGCATGGGAATGGGAACATAGTAATCAATGAACCAAGGATAGAGGACCGGTACATCTCCGGAAATCCAGGGAGTGGCATTTGAGAAACTCAGCTTTACATCTTTCCATGGAACGCCTGAGTTCTGATATACATTGGCTTTGTAAAAGATAGACACAGGATTTTTTATATCATCAACCCTTATGTCGTAGGAGGGGTACCATCCGGCATTCATAACCACATAGCTGAAATAGAGCCTTCCTGAAACCTGTTTATCAGCATTGGCTGTAACATATATTTCACCCGAAGGCAGGTTTTGTTTTCCAAGTCTGTCGGATATCTGCTGCTGAAGAGCTGCTATCTGTTTTTCATAATCTTTTATCAGCCGTCCTTTTTTCAGGATGGTCATTGTAACCTGTTCCATATTGCTGGTATACAGTTCCATAACACTTTTCAGCTGTTCAACGGAAAATGTTATTTCCTTTGCCAGTATGGCTCTGTTTGCAACGAGAAAAGCCTCTTTTTCCTTAAGTACGGCGATTGCGGCCTTTTCATCCTCTACTTTGATCAGAAGAGCCTCAAGCTGGCTCCTTAAGTTTTTTATTTCAGATGATTCTTCCAGATTCTGCAGGTAGTTATTCTGGTGTGTTACCGAAAGGATGGTGAAATCACCAAATCCCTTTACCTGAACGCTTTGCGGATCGATATAAGGTGAAAGTGAGGATAGTTTAAGAACTGTTTTCCCAGTGGGCAGTGAGACGGATGATTCATGATTGATCTGGGCTCTGTCAGGAAAAACAGTTACCTGCTTCATTTCAGCCTTAATCTCCTTTTCCGGTTGAGCTAAAAGGTAAA
The DNA here is from genome assembly GCA_001768195.1 of Bacteroidetes bacterium GWA2_40_15. Lineage (GTDB taxonomy): Bacteria > Bacteroidota > Bacteroidia > Bacteroidales > VadinHA17 > LD21. The sequence continues at coordinate 121,916 of MENI01000097.1, forward strand.
AAGCAGAAAATATGACAGATATAGATGAGATAATTATTTTTTTCATATCAGTGATTATAAATGGACTCTAAAGTTAAGGTTTTTCTTAAACATAATTTATACTTTGTTGATTCCTGTTTGGACTGATAAAAATCAAATGATTATCAATATTTTATGTTAATTATCTCTTTTATAGTTCTTAACCGGTTTAATAGTATACATTTGTCTGATAATTATAAAATTCAAAATGAAGGGATTAAGGATAGGGAACCTCACACTTGCGGTTCCGGTTATTCAGGGGGGGATGGGAGTAGGAATTTCACTGTCGGGTCTTGCCTCAGCTGTGGCAAATGAAGGAGGTGCAGGAATAATCTCAAGCGCCGGGCTCGGATTGCTGTATAAGGAATTTTCATCTGATTTTCTGGAGGCCAGTATTCATGGCCTTAAAGAAGAAATTCGCAAGACACGGGAAAAGACTCTTGGCGTTATAGGGGTGAATGTTATGGTTGCAATGACCAACTTTACTGATATGATCAGCACAGCTATCTCAGAAAAAGTTGATCTGATAACAGCAGGAGCAGGGTTACCTCTCGATCTGCCATCATTTCTGAAAAAAGACAGTGTAACAAAGCTTGTTCCCATTGTTTCATCAGCACGGGCTGCAAAAATAATTTGCGAGAAATGGAAGACCAATTATGATTATCTTCCTGATGCGGTTATCGTTGAAGGCCCGAAAGCCGGAGGACATCTTGGATTCAAGGTGGATCAGATAGATGATGCCGACTATTCACTTGAAAAGCTGGTGCCGGCGATTGTGAATGAACTGAAGGTATTTGAGGAAAAGTATAATACAAAAATCCCTCTTATAGCTGCAGGCGGAATATATACAGGTAATGATATTCATGATATACTTAAACTTGGCGCTTCGGGTGTTCAGATGGGAACCCGTTTTGTAACCACACAGGAGTGTGATGCATCACCAGAATTCAAACAGGCTTATATAAATGCTGAAAGCAAAGACATAGAGATAATAAAGAGTCCTGTAGGCATGCCCGGCAGAGCTATCATGAGTAATTTTATTGCAAAAGTAAGAGACGGAAAGAAGCAACCTAAGGTATGTCCGTTCAAGTGCATAAAAACCTGTGATATTTCCAGTAGTCCTTATTGTATTATTATTGCACTGATAAATGCTCTTAAAGGAAATTTTGACAGCGGCTATGCTTTTGCCGGAGCAAATGCATTCAGGGCAACAAATATTTCTTCCGTAAAAGAAGTATTTCAATCTCTGATAAAAGAATACAAAGAGAGCAAATAGATTATTTCCAGCGCTTTATTTAATCAGCTCCATATAGCTTACTGATCCGGGAATTTCTCCGGTTTCTGCTTTATGTGCCATCGGACAGCCTGGAACCGTGCAGTCTTTTATCTTATGTTCTTTATTATCAGCAGGCTCCCAGCCCATGGTCAGATATAGTGCAAAAAACCCTATAACATAGGCCACAGCTACATGCCATCCGCTTTTAATCCAGAGAACTACATTGCGTCCTTCAGGAAACTTATTGGTAATTGCCACACCGGCTGAAGATCCGAACCATACCATTGATCCTCCGAATCCAACTGCATATGCCAGCATACCCCAGTCATAGTGACCCTGGTCCAGACAGAGTTTGGTCAGCGGAATATTATCAAAAACTGCGGACAATGCTCCGAGAGCAAGGGCAGTGAACCACGATGCATCGGGGAGCTCTTCAACAGGCATCATTGAAGCGCACAATACCAGACAGAGAAGGAATATGGTTCCTTTTATAGCCCCGTGGATTTCTTTCCATGGAACGGGACGAATGGCAGTTCCGATTAATATAGCGATCCAGACTCCCAGTGCAGGCATATCATATAAAATGTTTGAAGTAACTGCTCCGACCAGTATCAGGCCAACATTAAATATCTTCAGCCAGTCAACTTTTGCAGACATTAAAGCATCCTTCTGGATCTTCTGGTATTTGTCCTGCTGGTGCGACCCAAACCATGCAAAGATGAAAAAAGCTGCAACGGAGGCAACATATGCATGTAATACATTAAGTGCCCCAACACCATCGATCCACATCATGGTTGTAGTTGTATCACCGACAACGCTACCCGCACCTCCTGCATTACTTGCGGCAACAATAGCTGCAATATAACCGATATGCACTCTTTTACTGAAAACAACCAGTGCAATTGTTCCGCCAATTAATGCTGCGGCTATATTATCGAGAAATGCCGACATAATGAATACAAATACGAGAAGCATGAAAGGACCTTTCCAGTCATCAGGCAGGTATTTAGGGAGTATTTCAGGAACACCAGATTCTTCAAATATTTTGGAAAGTATTGCAAATCCGAGCAACAGCCCGCCAAGATTAAGTATAATTCCCCATTCTCCCTGGCGAAGATGCTTGTCCATAAGCTGATCTGTCATCGATGTATCACCAAATATATGTTCAACCAGATGGAAGCCCGGGTCAAAGATTAATTTGAAAGTCAATAATACAGTAAGTCCGATCAATGCAACCCGGAAAGTCTGATGATGAAACAGCGCCACTCCCATAAGAATAAGTCCGAAGATGATGAATTCAATCCTGACAGGACCTATTGACAGGACATCTCCGCCTGATGCAAAAAGGGATAATGGAGTAAATAATACTAATGAGAGAATGAATAGTCTCCTGATGTTAAATAATGGACGCGATCTGAATAGAGTTCTCATATTTGTCAGTTTATTAAGGGTCTTTTAGAAAAACCGGACGGCAATTTAAAACTAATTTTGTATTCCTTTCCTGATAATTTCCTTCATTTCATATTTTTTTTGCCCTGTCTTTAGTCTATTTTACCTCTTCTTTTATCCGCAAGTCATCTATTTTTGTTATTTTTGCATTTTTATTTAGATTAAATATAAGTAAGGTAATAACAAATCGATTTTATCATTGTTACTACATCAGAACGATACTCTTGCTAAATACTCAGATGGATAAAGACCAGGATAAGATATTAGACGAAGTAACCACAGGTGAATACAAATATGGTTTCCATTCGGATATTGAATCAGAACAGATACAGAAAGGTCTGAGTGAGGATGTAGTCAGAATAATTTCAGCAAAGAAGAACGAGCCGGATTGGCTTCTCGAGTTCCGGCTGAAAGCATACCGCCACTGGCTGACGATGAAAATGCCTGCATGGCCAAACCTGAAAATACCTGTTATTAATTATCAGGACATAATCTTTTATTCTGCGCCTAAGCAGAAACCAAAGCTTAACAGTCTGGATGAAATTGATCCTGAACTGAAAAGGACTTTTGATAAACTGGGAATTCCCCTTGAAGAGCAGAAACATCTGGCAGGTGTTGCTGTCGATGCTGTAATGGACAGTGTTTCTGTAAAGACCACTTTCAGGGAAGCACTCGCTGAAATGGGCATTATCTTCTGTTCATTCAGCGATGCTGTACATGAATATCCCGACCTTGTAAAAAGATATATGGGTACTGTTGTACCTTATACTGATAATTTTTTCGCATCCCTTAACTCTGCAGTCTTCAGCGATGGATCGTTCTGCTACATACCCAAAGGTGTCAGATGCCCTATGGAGCTCTCTACTTATTTCCGGATCAATGCAGCAAATACCGGGCAGTTTGAAAGGACTCTCCTGGTAGCAGATGAGGAAAGTTATGTCAGCTATCTTGAGGGTTGCACGGCACCATCGCGCGATGAAAACCAGCTGCATGCCGCGATCGTTGAGATAATAGCCGAAAAAAATTCTGAAGTCAAGTATTCAACCGTTCAGAACTGGTATCCAGGGGATAAAGACGGAAAAGGAGGGATATTCAATTTTGTAACTAAAAGAGGGATGTGCCGGGGAGAGAATTCAAAGATCTCATGGACCCAGATTGAAACAGGTTCAGCCATAACATGGAAATACCCTTCATGTATACTCAGGGGAGATAACTCAACAGGTGAATTCTATTCAGTGGCTGTAACCAACAATCACCAGCAGGCCGATACCGGCACCAAGATGATTCATATCGGCAAAAACACCAAAAGCACTATCGTCTCAAAAGGAATATCTGCAGGGAAAGGGCAAAACAGCTACAGGGGGCTGGTTAAGATTCTGAAAAATGCTTCAAATGCCCGGAATTTCTCACAGTGTGATTCACTTCTCCTTGGTGATAAATGTGGTGCCCATACTTTCCCGTACCTCGAAGTGGATAATCAGACAGCTATTGTGGAACATGAAGCTACAACATCCAAGATAGGAGAAGATCAGATATTTTATTGTAATCAGAGAGGGATATCAACTGAGGATGCTATTGGCATGATAGTAAACGGGTATGCCCGCGAAGTTATTAATAAACTGCCTATGGAATTTGCTGTAGAGGCTCAGAAGCTTCTGCAGATAAGCCTTGAGGGAAGCGTTGGCTAGATAAGACAAAAGACAAAAGTACTCAGGCAGGTTTCCCCTTTGAAGAGGGGCCAGGGGGATGTTAAAGATCAAAAAAAAGATAATAGTAAGAATAATTATCATGTTGGATATTAATAATTTAAAGGTCTCAATTGCAGGAAAGAGCATATTAAAAGGAGTTAGCCTTCACGTTAAACCCGGAGAGATACATGCAATAATGGGTCCGAATGGTTCGGGTAAAAGTACACTTGCTTCAGTTCTTACAGGCCGCGAATTCGCAGAGGTAACCGAAGGAACTGTAACATATATGGGAAATAACCTGCTTGAAATGTCACCTGAGGACCGTGCGAAGGAGGGAATATTTCTCGGTTTCCAATATCCGATAGAGATCCCCGGAGTAAGCATGGTTAACTTCATGAAGACTGCAGTGAACGAGAAACGAAAGCATCATGGGCTCGATCCTTTGTCGGCATCGGACTTTCTTAAGATGATGCGTGAAAAGAAGGAGCTTGTTGAAATTGACTCCAAACTTGCAAACAGGTCGGTAAACGAAGGATTCTCGGGTGGTGAAAAGAAAAAGAATGAGATATTCCAGATGGCAATGCTTGAGCCTAAACTGGCAATACTTGATGAAACCGATTCAGGTCTTGATATAGATGCCCTGCGTATTGTGGCAAACGGGGTCAATAAATTGAAAAAAGCTGATAACTCATTTATTGTCATTACGCATTACCAGAGGCTTCTTGATCATATTATACCAGATGTTGTGCATGTTCTGTATGACGGACGCATAGTAAAAACAGCAGGAAAAGAACTGGCTCTTGAACTTGAAGCCAAGGGTTACGACTGGATCAAGAAAGAGGTTGAAAATAATGTAATAGCATGAGCGGTAATTCAGAAGTTTCAGAAAAATATCTGAACCTGTACAGGGAGAATATAGACAAGATTTCATCTATATCAGCCCCTTATATAAACTCGTTCAGAAGTTCTGCATTCGAAAGGTTTAGCAAGCTGGGGATCCCCTCTAAAAAGGATGAGGCATATAAATACACAAATCTCAACATCTTTTTCGATCATGATTACAGGAGTTATTTTCTTCCTGTAGCCTCCGATTTTATAAAGGCAGAGGAGTTCCGTTGTGATGTGGCTGACCTCGACGCTCATGGAATTGTACTGTTAAACGGATTCTATCCTACCATAAATGATAAGCTTCGTCAGTTACCCAGCGGAGTCTGGATAGGAAGCATTAATGAAGCTGCTTTGAGATTTCCGGATCTTATTGAAAAACATTATGGAAAGTATGCTGACAGCGATACTGACGGCCTCGTGCATCTCAATACGGCTATGGCCTCAGATGGGGTATTCGTTTATGTTCCAAAAGGTGTCCGGTTCAATAAGCCGGTTCAGATTGTTAACCTTGTTCAATCTGAGGAGGATATGTTCAACCAGCACAGGAATCTGATTATTGTAGAGAAAGATGCTGAATTTTCAATCATTATATGTGATCATGCTTTATCACCCAAAAAGTTTCTTACCAATGCCGTAACAGAAGTTTATGTTGGTGAGAGTGCACATTTTGATCTTGTAAGGGTACAGAATGAACATAATGCTGCATGCAAGGTAACTCATACTTTCATACATCAGGAGAAGAACAGTATTACGTCATCAATTAACATGACACTTCATGGCGGACTTATCCGCAACAGCACTTATCATTTCCTTGGAGGCGAGAATGCGGAGACAAATTCATGCGGATTATATCTGACAGACAAGTGGCAGCATGTTGATAATTTTGTCAATGTCGATCATGCCTTCCCAAACTGCACCAGCAACCAGCTGTTTAAAGGTGTTCTGGATGATATGTCAACAGGAGCGTTTAACGGACGCATTCTTGTGAGGCCTGATGCTCAGAAAACTCTTGCTTACCAGAAAAACAACAATATACTCCTCACTGATGATGCCAAGATGGATACCAAGCCTCAGCTTGAGATCCACGCCGATGATGTGAAATGCAGTCACGGTGCAACGGTGGGACAGCTTGATGGCGATGCCTTGTTTTATCTTCAGTCGCGAGGGATCGATAAACATGAGGCAAAGCTGATGCTTATGTTCGGATTTGCACATGAAGTGATACAGAATATAAAGGTCGAGCCTTTAAGGGAGAGGATGGACAACCTGGTTATGCAGAGGCTCAGAGGTGAATTATCGCGATGTGCAAGCTGTGTTGTTAAGTGCGGATAACCTGAGTGCAAGGTGAAAAATATAAAAGAAATACGATCGGATTTTCCTATCCTTAACAAGGAGGTTTACGGAAAGCCTCTTGTTTATTTCGATAATGGAGCTACAACTCAGAAGCCCCAATCAGTTATCGATTCAGTCAATGAAGTACTCACATCTTATAACAGCAATATACACAGAGGGGTTCATTATCTCAGCGACATGTCTTCGGAGGCGTATGAGAATGCCAGGCAAAAAGTGGCATCATTTATAAATGCTGGGAAAAAGGAAGAGGTAATCTTCACTTCAGGGACAACCGGCTCAATCAACACTATTGCATTTTCCTACGGTGAGCGCTATATTAAACCCGGCGATGAAATAATTATAAGTTATCTTGAGCATCATGCCAACATAGTGCCGTGGCAGATGCTCTGCGAGAGAAAAGGAGCAGTTCTGAAAGTGATCCCGATGAATGAAAACGGAGGGATAATCATTGAAGAATACCACAAACTATTGTCGTCAAGGACCAAACTGGTCTCTGTGACACAGGTATCCAATTCCCTCGGTACTATCCTCCCGGTATCCGAAATTATAAGAGCTGCTCACTCAATGAACATACCTGTACTGGTTGATGGCGCACAGGGGATCCAGCATGGGATTGTTGATGTTGGCGCAATGGATTGTGATTTTTATACCTTTTCAGGACATAAGGTATATGGCCCAACCGGAATAGGGATACTATACGGGAAAGAGAAATGGTTAAGTGAATTGCCTCCTTACCAGGGCGGTGGAGATATGGTCGATAAAGTTACTTTTGAAAAGACAACCTATAATCAGCTTCCTTTCAAATTTGAAGCCGGAACAATGAATTATCCCGGAGCTATCGGACTGGCTGCTGCACTCGATTATGTTACAGCTATTGGCCGGGAGAATATTTCATTGAGGGAAAAAGAACTCCTTCAATATGCTACAGAAAAGATGTCTGCAATTGATGGATTAAAAATTTATGGCACTTCAGCCAATAAAATACCTACCATCTCTTTCCTTCTTAAAGGGATTCACCAGTACGATACCGGGATGATCCTCGATAAAATGGGAATAGCAGTAAGAACAGGAACACACTGCGCCCAGCCTGTGATGGATTATTTTGGAATAGACGGCACAGTGAGGGCATCGGTCTGTTTTTATAATACTTCGGAAGAGATCGATTCGCTGGTTGCGGGAATTGAGAAGGTAAAAAGTATGTTTGCATAATTGAATATAATGACTATCAACGAAATACAGGACAATATTATTGATGAGTTCTCCCTGTTTGATGACTGGATGGACAAGTACAATCTTCTCATTGATATGGGGAAGGATGTATCTCCGGTCGATCCGAAATTCAAGGTAAAGGATTTTCTCATTGAAGGCTGCCAGTCGAAAGTGTGGCTTCATCCTGAGTTTGATGGACATCTGATAACTTTTACAGCCGACAGCGATGCAATAATAACAAGGGGAATCGTTGCCCTGCTTATTAAAGTTCTTTCAGGCAGAACACCGGAAGAGATCATTACAGCAGAACTCTATTTTATCGACAGGATAGGGTTGAGGCAGAATCTTTCACCGACAAGATCTAACGGACTTCTGTCTATGGTTCGCCAGATGAAACTTTTTGCGATGGCTTATGATGCAAAACAAAAACAGATTTAATTATGGAACCTGCAGAAAAACTCGAAATAGAAACAAGGATTGGAGAGGTGCTCAGAACCATCCACGATCCTGAAATACCGGTGAATATTTATGATCTGGGCCTTATCTATGATATAAATCTTGATGATGACAGTATTGCCCATATCACAATGACGCTCACAGCGCCCAACTGCCCGATGGCCGAAGAACTTATCGAGGAAGTAAAATATAAGATCGGAGGATGCAGGGGAGTTAAGGAGTGCAACCTGAAGCTTACATTTTCTCCTCCATGGGATAAAAGCATGCTCAGTGAGGAGGCAAAACTGGAACTGGGTTTCCTTTAAAATTTACTGCCATGACCGCTTCAGCGGATATCAGATTATCGGCACTGATCAGGGACAAAGCAACGGAGCTTGGTTTTGATCTGTGTGGTATAGCCAGGGTAAGGAAGCTTTCAGAATGTAAAGAGGTGCTCACAAAGTGGTGTGCTGAAGGGTTGAATGATAAGATGACTTATCTTATACGCGATCCTGATAAAAGAGCTGATCCCGGAATTCTTTTTCCTGGTGCAAAATCGATGATAGTTACAGGATTGAATTATTACACCGATAAGCGTCAGAAGCACCTCTATGTTCCTCTTATTTCAATTTATGCTCTGGGTAAGGATTATCATGATCTGATCACAGCAAGGCTGGAGAAACTTTTAACCTATGTCAAATCATTTGTCCCTGATGCCGAAGGCAGGGCATTCTGTGACGATGCTCCTGTACTCGAGAAACCATGGGCTGTCGAAGCTGGTCTTGGGTGGAGGGGGAAACATTCGATCGTGATTAATGATACTATAGGATCATTCTTTTTTATAGGAGTGCTTATCCTGAACATTGAACTTGATTATGATAAACATGTAGAAGGTGATAAATGCGGAAACTGCAGGGCGTGTATTGATAGTTGTCCGACAGGTGCAATTAACATTGACAGGACAATTGATGCAAGGCGATGCATTGCGAATCTTACAATCGGGAACAGAGGTCCGGTTCCGGAAGAGATTATACCATATATGGGCAGAATGGTCTACAGCTGCGATATCTGTCAGGATGTCTGCCCCTGGAACAAAAATGCAAAACCTCACAATGTTGCTGAGTTCATGATCGTTGATGAGCTGGCGGATATGACAAAAGAAGAGTGGCTTTCTCTTGACAACGCTAAATTCGACACTCTTTTCAAAGGAACTCCCGTGGAACGGGTTAAATTCGACAGGTTCAAAAGGAATATTGAGGCTATCTCAAAGAATCTGAAGTAAACTAGTGGCCCTCTATTATTGTAACTACCACCTCTCGTTTTTCCCTTGGGCCGTCAAATTCACAGAAGAAAATATTTTGCCATGTAGATAATCCGGGATTACCATCAACGATCGGTATAGTCTCTGATGGACCGATTATTCCTGCCTTGAGATGGGAGTCTCCGTTATTGTCCTGATGATCGTGTTCCCAGATCCCTGCCGGGACAAGTTTATTCATCAGCGTAACAACATCATTTTGGACCGACTGGTCCCAGTTCTCCTGGATCATGATGGCAGCTGTTGATCCCCTGGCATATACCGAAGCAATGCCTGTCTTTACCTTACTTGCCTTTATCAGTGTAACAACTGCATTTGTTATATCATAAAGCCCGCTTCGGCGGTCGGTTCGGAGTGTGATTATCTTTTGCATAGTCATTAATCTCTGGACTGAAGTCCGGGGTTAGTACAAAAGTACAAGATGTTTTTTACCTTGCTTATGTTTTTACGTCTTATAATCAGATAACCTTATCATTTTGATTGACATTAAAATTATAGAAGAGTGCAGGGGAGGGAATTTAAATAATTTCAGGAAACTGGTGGAAGTTACATCTCCGTTTGCATACTCTGTAGCTTTCAGAATGCTCGGAGATGAGGATCAGGCAAAGGATGCGGTTCAGGAAACTATGGTAACTATCTGGCAGCAACTGAGGAGGATTAAGTCTGCAAGTGTATATAAGACCTGGGTTTACAGAATAGTAATTAATAAATGTTATGATAACCTCAGAAAACGAAAGAGAAGCATCGAGTGTAATGCAATTGAGAAAACATGGACAATGTTATCAGATACTGTTTCCCAATGGCCATCTTCTGAACTTGAGGATAAAGAAACTGCAATGATAATATCTACCCTGACAAACAAGCTCAGCCCTAAACAGAAAGCAGTATTTGTTTTATCTGAGATGGAAGAGATGACAAGCGATGAGATTGCCGGAATAACAGGAATGAGCAAGCTGGCAATTAAAGCGAACTTATATTATGCAAGAAAAAGTATTTCTGAGATGCTTGAAAAATATTTATGAAAATGAAAAAGAATGATAGTAAGTATATAAAGACTATTGATCTTCTGAGAAAGTCGAAGCCTCTGCTGGACTCTTCCGGGGATATTGAGAGAGAGGTGATCAGGAGGATCTCTTCATCTGCTGAACAGGTAACCGATTCTTTTTCATTGCTTGATCTGTTGTTTGGCTGGACCAATATAGTATGGATCAGGAGAGGTCTGATTGCAACATCAGTCATGCTGGTTGCACTGTTTGTTTATCAGCAATCGGTGATAGTGAATCAGCTCAACTGGATCAGCAGACAAATAGTCATTAATGAGGAAAGACCAATCCGGGCCACACAACCCGAATTTGTAAGGCAACTAAAACTATTGAAAATAACAGGTGGCAGATACAATATGATGAACAGTTCCATATCAGAAGATCAGATAGAGATACTTATAGAGTCAGTTGATAAGCTGCAAACTGACTTTGATAACCTGATGAAGATAATCCAGGATGATCCTGACCTTAAAGAGCTTATTGAAAAGAAGCTCAATGAAAAAGAACAGAGGAAAGTAAAATTATAAGTCATGAAGATAAAATCATTAAAATTTATTGTCTCTTTCATGCTTGTCATGATCGTATCGTGCGACGAACCTGAAACAGTTGTCACAAATATCATTCATCAGGATGGTTCAATAACAAGGAAGATTGAGATGAGGAAGAGTGATAATAAATTCGAAATTACCGATATCCAGGTGCCGCTTGACAGTACATGGATTATCTCAGATTCCTCTGAAATATCTCTTAAAGGTGATACAACCTGGATCAAAAGAGCAGAAAAGATCTTTAAGAATGCTGACGAGTTGAATCTGGCTTATACCAGCGATACCGGGTGCAATAGTTATTTGTCAAGGCATGCCTGGTTCAGCAAAAAATTCCGTTGGTTTAACACCATTTACAGTTTTTCGGAAACAGTTGGAAAAAGATTCAGGTATGGTTATCCTGTGCGGGATTATTTGAACGATGAAGAGCAGCTGTGGTTTTATAGTCCCTACAATAGTAACCAGGCGAAACTTGCAGGACCGGATAGTCTGAAATATAAAGCACTTTCTGATTCAGTAGAAAGAAGGAAAGATGAATGGCTTCTCAAATCAATTGTTTCTGAATGGATAGGGGAATTCTCAGAGCAGATTGACCGGGAACCTGATGCCGTATTGTGGCTGGATAGCCTTAAAAAGGGGGAAGACCGCATTGTGAAAATAGTTCAGACTAATGACCAGGATCTCGATAATCTCTGGCAATCGGGTTATATTCTGAAGGAGTTTATTGGTGAATCAAATGCCTTGAATTACAGAACTGAAGCAGACAGTGCGCTGGATATTATTGAGGATAGACTTTTTGAGAGTTTTGCAGGGTATTCAGTAAGAATATCAATGCCGGGCAAACTTACTTCTTCAAATGGCTTTGTAGACAGCAGTCATATACTTCTCTGGCCGGTAATTGATGAGTACTTTCTGGCAGAAGATTATGTAATGTGGGCAGAGTCGAGGGTACCAAATATATGGGCATGGATCGTTTCCGGAATATTTGTTCTGTTTGTCGGTACAGGAGTATTAATCAGGAGAAATAAGAAAGGCTGATCTCTCAGCCTTCTTAAACCAACCTTAAACCTTAAACCTTAAACCTGAACATTATCTTACATAATCTTTTAGCATCAGCATCAGCTTCTGGCGGGTAAAGAAAATCCTGCTTTTTACAGTACCGATCTTTAGTCCAAGCTCATCTGCAATCTCCTTGTATTTATATCCGTTAATGTGCATCCGGAAGGGGATCCTGAACTCATTACTCAGTGAATCAATGGCTTTCTCAATTTCAGCTTCAGAATATTTTGATTCTGGTGAAATGAAACCCTTGTCACCCGGTTGATTGATATAATAGAGATCCTGGGTTCCGTCAATAATTGTATTCTCTTTTACATTACGCCTGTAGTTGTTAATGAAAGTATTCTTCATGATAGTAAATACCCAGGCTTTGAGATTTGTGTAATCAACAAACTTATCTTTGTAAGTGATTGCCTTGAGATATGTATCCTGAACCAGATCAAGTGCTGTGTCACGATCTGATGTGAGGCTCATCGCAAACCTTTGCAGGTTACCTTTCATTTCGATGAGGCTGCTGTTAAACTCATATTGTGTCATAGCTATTTGTATTTAAAGAGTGTTTAATATTAATTGTTGAAGCAAATCTATACAAATAAAAAAAGATATGCAACTCTGAATATCCGATAATCTGTTTGATCTGCAGTTAATATAAATAAATAAAAAATATAACTATAAGATATACAGTGGTATATATTAAAAAAGACTATATGTTTCTAAATTATTTATAAATAGCTTTTTTGTGAAAAAGGTTAACTCATCCTATCATTTCTTTGCATAATATTGGCTCAACTTTCGTACATTTAAAAAAAATTCAACATGGATTTCAGTATAAAACTCAGCAATGGACAGGTACTTAAAGGTCTGCTTGAGAGTCCCGGAGAGAATACCCGGGCTGTAATTGTAATGGTGCATGGCATAGGAGAGCATCTGCGAAGGTATCTGAACTGGGCAGAACAATTCAGAAATGCCGGGATGGCATTTATCGGAGTTGATCTTCCGGGTCATGGCCTTTCTCCTGGCCGTAGAGGCCATATCAGGAATTATGATATATTAAAGGAAATGATAGATATCCTTATAAACAGTTCAAGGCAGACTTTCCCGGGTATACCTTTATACATATATGGTCACAGCCTTGGAGGTGGAATCGTACTCGATTACATCATAAGGAATAATCCGCGGATAAGCGGTGCAATTGTTACCTCGCCTTGGCTTCGTCTCTCTTTTGAACCACCCAGGATCAAAATAATTCTTGCTTCAGTGATGAAAAGTATACTTCCGGAGCTTGCTCAGCCAACAGGGTTGATTGTTGATCATATATCTCACGATAAAGAAGTAACAGATAATTATAAGTCTGATCCGCTGGTTCACGACAAGTGTTCTGTAAGTCTTTTTCACACTGCAATGAGTAGCGCAAAGTATTCTCTTGAACATTCCGGTGAATTAAGAGTACCCACACTCATTCTTCATGGGAGTGATGATCTGATCACTTCTCCGGAAGGGAGCAGGGAGTTTGCTTCAAAGAATAGTGTAACTGATCTCAGGATATTTGAAGGCGGATTTCATGAGTTGCATAATGAATTGTTCCGGAATGATGTATTTGAATATATCATTAAATGGATAGATAAGAAACAATGAAAACCTGATTAAAGTATGTCCGGAATGAATTTCAGGACCAACATAAATGTCGGCCCGTCACCATGGAAAGTTTCTTACAGTGATAATGTTATGTTCGCCGGATCGTGTTTTGCAGCTTCTATTGGCGAACAGATGCTTATGCGCAAAATGCCGGCGATGATCAATCCTGCAGGTACAGTATATAACCCCGTATCAGTTTTAAACACACTTGAAAATCTGATATCAGGGAAGATTTTTACCCTGGATGACCTGTATAATTATGAAGGAACATGGCTAAGTTTTTTTCACCATACTGATTTTTCATCAGAGGATCATGATTCATTGATTGATAAAATAAATGACCGTTCTGTAAAAGCGAGAGAATTTTTAAGCAACTCCAGGTTTTTTTTTATAACATTCGGTACGGCAAGGGTCTTCAGGTGGAAGAAGACAGGTACAATAGTCTCCAACTGTCATAAAATACCAGCCGCTCAGTTTGAAACGGAGCTCCTTGCAGTTAATGATATTGTTGACCGGTGGGTATCGCTGCTTGACAGACTTCCGGAATTCAATCCTGATCTGAAAGTTGTTTTCACAGTCAGTCCTGTACGACACTGGAAAGACGGTGCTCACGGAAATCAGGTTAGCAAGTCTGTCCTGTTTCTTGCAGTGGAAGAGTTACAGAAACATCAATCCGGTCCGGGATATTTTCCTGCATATGAACTTTTAATTGATGATCTCCGCGATTACAGGTTCTACAGCGATGATATGCTTCATCCATCATCTTCAGCCATAGAGTATATCTGGGAAAAGTTCTCAGGAGCCTACTTTGACATTGAAACCGTTAATTTACAGAATGAGATATTGAAAATAACCAATGCCTGTAATCATCGTTTCTTAACCGGCTCTGTTACAAAAAAGAAGGCTTTTGCACAAAAAATGCTGAAACAGATCTCAGAGATTCAGGCCAGAAATAGTTTTATTGATCTGTCAGCTGAAAAAGAGTATTTTCTTAACCTGGACTGATTTTTTTTACTTCTGACTGAACAATATTTAAGTAATGAAAGCGGCACCGTACTGCCAACCATAGGAATTATAATTGAATTTTAAGAAATCTGTAGTTGTAAGGATTAATTGACAGTGAAAACAGAGTCGGCAACTTTAATAAAGTCTTCGGGATCGGTAGTAAATGTCATTTTTTCAGCAACTTTTTTATTGTTGAAAGAGGGAGAATCTGTAAATATTATCCTTTTTAACATTAATGATTTTCCGATATTTCTGAAATATAAAACCTTCTTTTCAGCAAAATCGAACGAACTTGAATTAACTATAAGATATTCGAATGGTTTTGTTTTATAAATCTCCACTACTTCAGACGCAGGTAAAATACCTCCGGTAAAAATTACTTCAAATCCTCTTTTCTTAAGGGCATACTTATAGAAGAGGAAGTTGTTGTCAGTCAGATTGTCAGAGGTGTTAATCATTGCAATGGCAGGTTTAGGGGTGCCATTTTTCAGGTTGATGAGATTGTCTTCAATTATTATCAGATGCTTGACTGTATTTCTGACAAACTGTTCCTGAGCTCTGGAAAGACTTCCTGTCTGCCATAATATTCTTGCTTTCTCGAGCAATGGATAAATATACCTGCAATATGCCAGTTCGAAGCCATGGATTTCAATCAGTGATTTTATAGCCTCCCTGAATAGGCTCTCATTAAACCTTATTGCAGATGTGAGAATCTTGCCTGGATGAAAATCCTTTGACTTATGGTCATTCTTGCTGCTCACGGTCATAACCACCCTCGTGAGTTCATCCTCATCGAGCCTGGCTATTTTCGATATCTTAAGCCCATTACGGTTAAGAAAGGAGACATTCAGTATCTTTTTTAATTCGGCTTCATTATAGGTCCTGATATTTGAATCAGTCCTGTCAGGCTCAAGGATACTGTACCTCTTCTCCCAGATCCTTATTGTGTGAGCTTTTATTCCTGAAAAATTTTCAAGGTCTTTGATTGAAAATACATTTAAGCCTTCTTCCATAATTCTGTCATTATTAAACAATGCATAACCAATCCTTACAAAAAGATTAACAAATGAAAAAGGAGTTTGTTTAAAATGGTATTAATATGGTTCTCAGGCTGAGAGGGAGTATTGGAGATAGCAGCTTATCAGGGCCGGAACGCCTATAATTTCTAGTCAGATTCCTCGACCATTATTTTTTTCACAACCCTAGTGCCGTCGGCAAAAAGGATTGTAACAATATACATGCCTCTTTTTGGGTTATCAAGGAAAATCCTTATGGATTGCTGGTTGCTGTAACGGCTCTTAAAAATATCCTGTCCGATGATATTCGTGATCTTTACAAAAGCAATATCCTTTTCGGTTCTGAGAGTAAAATTATTCTCTCTCACAGGAACGGGATAGATGGTTACATTGATATTGGGATTCTCTCTTGAAGAGCCCCTGGCAACAAGATTTTGGTCAATACTGGCTGTATCCTTCTGAGAATAAAGGAATAAGGATGTTGTCATTAAGAAGATAAAGAGTAAACTTTTCTTCATATACAGCTATTTCTTTATATATTACAGCAAAAATTATGCTAAAATTAGTAATTTTTTAAATAATCTGATCAAGAATGAGTTTTGCTTTCTCCAGATCTTCCGGAGTATCAATGCCAATACTTTCCCATTCCGTAACAGCTGTTCTGATCCGGTAACCATTCTCAATCCACCTGTTCTGTTCAAGCGATTCAGCAATTTCAAGCGGACTACGTGTCAGTCTCGTTATTTTCTGCAATGTTTCAGAACGGTATGCATAAAGGCCGATATGCTTATAAAAAACATGCTTCATTGTCCACTCATTTTTATCGGCATCCCTTATAAACGGGATCACTGAACGGCTGAAATAAATAGCATCACCAAGAGCATTCACAATTACTTTCGGTTGGTTGGGATTGAAAATATCCTCACCGGGTACTGCTTCTCTGATTAAAGTAGCCAGTTCCACTCCCCCGGAATTAAAACAGTTCATAAGAAGCACCAGCTGTTCAGGTCTGATAAAGGGTTCATCGCCCTGCATATTAACAACAATATCAATCTGAACACCTGTTTCTGCAACAATTTTATCTATGGCTTCAGCACATCTGTCGGTTCCGCTGAAGTGATCAGGAGAAGTCATTACTGCTTTTCCTCCGAATCCTTTTACAGCGTTGAATATCCTTTCATCATCAGTGGCAACATAAACAAGCTCAAGCGATTTGCGAGCCTGTTCATATACCCGCTGGATCATAGTTTTATTTCCTATCCGGACAAGAGGTTTGCCGGGAAACCTCGATGATGAATACCGCGCAGGAATAATGGCGGCAAAACGGCTAACAGAACGTGCATTCATTCTGCTAAATTACTAAAAATGGATTTCCCTATGATTTAAAAAAAAGTTAAATTCGCAGTTCGAATAATAAAGGATGAAAGATTTGCATAATATAAAGCAGCGTTTTGGGATCATAGGTAATTATGAAGGACTTAACAGGGCAATTGACATTGCTGCACAGGTTGCCCCGACAGATCTTTCTGTGCTGATTTCAGGAGAAAGCGGAACAGGGAAGGAGATATTTCCACAGGTTATACATAATTACAGCGCCAGGAAACACGGCCAGTATATAGCAGTAAACTGCGGTGCAATACCCGAAGGAACAATTGACTCAGAGCTGTTTGGTCATGAAAAGGGATCATTTACAGGAGCCACCGATAGCCGGAAAGGCTACTTCGAAGTTGCTGACGGCGGAACAATATTTCTTGATGAAGTTGCTGAACTCCCGCTTTCTACCCAGGTGAGGCTTTTAAGAGTTCTTGAAGCCGGAGAATTCATGAAGGTAGGATCATCAAAAGTCCAGAAGACAAACGTGAGGGTGATAGCTGCAAGCAATGTGGAAGTGCCAGGAGCTATTGACGAAGGAAGATTCAGGGAAGATCTTTTCTACAGGCTTAATACAGTGCCTATAAGGATACCGGCATTACGCGACAGGGGTGAGGACATATTCCTTCTTTTCAGAAAGTTCTCGGTTGATTTTGCTGAAAAATACAGGATGCCTGCAATAAGGCTCGATGGTGAAGCGAAGAACCTGCTTCTGAATTATTCATGGCCCGGTAATGTGAGGCAACTGAAAAATATTACAGAACAGATCTCAATTATTGAAAGTGAAAGGGAAATAAATGCAGCTACTCTCAGCAACTACCTTCCGGAATATGGTGGAGTCAAGTTGCCTGCAATTATAAGAAAGGATGATAACAGAACATTTGCATCCGAAAGGGAGCTCCTTTACAAGATACTTTTCGATATGAAAAGTGATATGAATGACCTCAAGAAACTTGTATATGACCTGTTACGCAGGGGTGAAACAGATATACAGTTCCGGGAGGGTAACCCTGGGTCGCTGAAGAATCTTTTCAGAGATACGGAAAGAGATATTAGCGGTATTGATCAGGAGACTGACCCGGCTGATTTTCAATTACAACCTGTCCGTAAGAATATCCAGGATACGGAAGAGATAACAGAAGAATCATTATCTCTTTCTGACAAAGAGGTTGAAATGATAAATAAAGCTCTTGAAAAATATAAGGGAAAGAGAAAGCTGGCAGCTCAGGAGCTGGGCATATCTGAACGGACTCTCTACAGAAAAATTAAAGAATATGGAATTGAATCATAAAAGAATATACTGCCTTTCAATTCATAAAATAATATTTTTATTTCTTGTTGTGACCTCATTAGCAATTGGATGCAAAGTATCTTATTCTTTTTCGGGAGCCAGTATTTCACCGATGATCAGGTCCCTCAGTGTTCAGTATTTCCAGAACAGGGCAGCCCTTGTACAGCCGGGTCTTGATCAGAAATTTACAGATGCTCTCACTGACAAGTGCAAATCACAAACCAATCTTGAAATTGTAAGTAACCTGGGAGACGTGAACTTTGAAGGTGAAATCACTGAATACAGGACAGCGCCTCTTACCGTTGCAGCCGATGCTTACGCTGCTATGAACAGATTCACTGTGACAGTAAGAGTAAAATATACAAATTCGGTTGATACAGATTTAAGCTTTGATCAGACTTTTTCGCGTTATGAAGATTACGACAGCAACCTCAACCTGAGTGATGTTGAGCAGGACCTTGTTGAGAAGATTGTGGAGATGATTATAGAAGATATTTTCAATAAAGCATTTGTAAACTGGTGATCGTATATGAACAGAAATGATTTTCTGAATATGATAGGCAGCAGAGTCCGGATGAACAGGTCGATGCTGGGCGAGGTATATGAACTGGTTGATCTTTTCCCATATTTCCAGAGTGCCCACATGCTTTTATTGAAAGGACTAAGGGACAATGAGGATGTAAAATTTGAAAAACAGCTTCGGAGTTCGGCAATACATATTGCCAACCGTGAAGTGCTTTACTACCTTCTTAAAAATGACACTTCTGCCATAACCGCCGGCAATGCAATAAAGAGTGAACCTGAATCTGATTCTTTGAGTGAATCTTCTCCTGAAACCCAGCAGACGGTTATTGAATCTGCCGGAAACAGCGAGCTGCTGATCTCTGCGATTGAGATGGACAGCGAGAAGCCAAAGGATGAAAATCATAATATTGACAGCGAAGCCTTATCTCAGGGTCATTCCTTATTGATGCCGGCCACTTCAGACAATGATGATTCTGAAGGGGTGGTTCTGTTTATTGAGGAAAATGATCAGGCTGAAGAATACAAAATATTTTACATGGATCCCGGTTTTTCAGTTTCTGAAAACGCTGATCTCCTTGAGCTCGATACTGAAGATTCAGATAATGAGAAGTTAACTGGTGAATTTGAAAGGGGAGATGATAAAAAAGAAGATGATAAGATTGTTATTAAGAAACAACTGCAGGCTGAGCTTATCGATAAGTTCATCATTACAAATCCGAGAATTGAACCCGTAAGGGACAAGAACGTCCATTCGGTGGAAGATCTGTCTAAACCTCATATTGAGGAGAAGGAAGGTTTTGTGACAGAAACCCTGGCCCGGATTTATATAAACCAGGGATATTATTCGAAGGCGATTGAGATATATGAAAAATTAAGTTTGAAATTTCCGGAAAAAAGCAGTTACTTTGCAGCTCAAATTGAAAAGGTAAAAGATTACATAAAAAAGTGAACAGATGGGAATTTATATTTTTGTTTCGGTCCTGGTCTTAGTTGCCTGTTTTTTTCAGATCCTGATTGTTTTGGTTCAGAATTCAAAAGGAGGAGGCCTGGCAGCCAACTTTACTTCAACAGGTCAGACAATGGGTATCCGTAAAACTGCAGATTTTCTTGAAAAGTCGACATGGACTCTGGCAGGAGCAATTCTGATCCTGTGTGTTGTGGCAACTGCTACAATACCCCGTGGGTCAGGAGCGGGCCGTTCGAGAATTGAGAACCAGATTCAGAATGCTGTAGATCCTAACGCAATTCCTACGTTGCCAACTGCTATTCCTGCTCCCTCATCAACTCCCGGAAGCGATCAGCAGAAGCCTGAAAATTAGTATTACAACTTTTATGTCATATAATAAAGTGTCAGTTTGTCACATACTGACACTTTTTTAATATTTGCATAACATGTTGTTATATAGTGTTTTATACTAACGAATCAATAGCGGGTTTATAAAAATGGCAGGATAATTTGAATAAAATAAGTAATCATGGTCCAAAATGACATTTTTTAGGTTTTGGCATGGAATGTGATCAAACAGGAAGTCAGAATTAATGTTTAACTTTAAATCTAGATAAAATGGCACAAATCAAAGGAAAAATCTTAGCAGGTAAGGTCCTGGTAAAACCTAATGAAGCTGAGGAAAAAACTGCAAGTGGAATAATTATTCCTGATTCAGCAAAGGAAAAACCTCGTCAGGGTAAAGTAATTCTTGCCGGAGCAGCAAAAAAAGATGAAGAAATGGAAGTTAAGAAAGGCGATCAGGTTCTTTATGGAAAATACGCCGGACAGGAACTGACTATAGATGGAGAAGACTATCTTCTTATATCGCAGTCAGATATTCTTTTTATCGCATAATCCATACTAAACTAATTAAAATCAAATAATATGGCAAAAGAGATTAAATTCAATATTGAGGCACGCGCTCTCCTTAAAGAAGGTGTGGACCAGCTTGCTGATGCAGTAAAAGTGACTCTTGGACCAAAAGGTCGTCATGTGGTTCTTGAGAAGAAATTTGGTTCGCCTCAGATAACTAAAGATGGTGTAACTGTTGCAAAAGATATAGAACTTTCTGACCCATACAGGAACATGGGAGCTCAGATGGTTAAAGAAGTAGCTTCCAAAACAGGCGAAATCGCTGGTGACGGAACCACAACCGCTACAGTACTAGCACAGTCTATTATTAATGTCGGACTGAAGAATATCACAGCAGGTGCTAACCCGATGGATGTGAAAAGGGGCATCGACAAAGCTGTTGAAAAAGTTGTCAAGCATCTTGCCGGACAGGCTAAAGTTGTTGGTGATGACCTTAATAAGATCGAGCAGGTTGCAAGAATATCTGCAAATGATGATCAGGAAATTGGTAAGCTTATTGCTGAAGCAATGAGTAAAGTACATAAGGAAGGCGTTATTACAGTTGAAGAGTCAAAGGGTACCACAACCTCAGTAGAAGTTGTTGAAGGTATGCAGTTTGACCGTGGTTATATATCAGCCTATTTTGTGACCAATGCTGAGAAAATGGAAACTGATCTGGAGAATCCTTACATTCTTATCTATGACAAGAAAGTTTCTACCATGAAGGATATGCTTCCTGTACTTGAGGCAACAGCCCAGACAGGACGTCCATTGCTGATCATCGCAGAAGATGTTGAAGGTGAAGCTCTTGCTACTCTTGTTGTAAACCGTCTCCGCGGATCATTAAGGGTTTGTGCAGTTAAAGCTCCGGGATTTGGTGACAGAAGGAAAGAGATGCTTGAAGATATAGCAATTCTTACCGGTGGTACAGTAATATCAGAGGAGAAAGGCCTCAAACTTGAGCATGCTACTCTTGATATGCTTGGGAAAGCAGAAAAAGTTACAATAAGCAAAGAGAATACGACAATAGTTGACGGAGCCGGCGATAAAAACAATATCAAGGCACGCGTTGCTCAGATCAGGCAGCAGATGTCAACTACAACTTCTGATTACGACAAGGAAAAACTGCAGGAACGGCTTGCTAAACTGGCAGGTGGTGTGGCAGTACTCTATATCGGTGCAGCTTCAGAAGTTGAAATGAAAGCGAAAAAAGACCGTGTGGATGATTCATTACATGCAACACGCGCAGCAATTGAAGAAGGTATTGTTCCTGGTGGCGGTGTTGCTTATATTCGTGCAATAAGTGCCCTGGAAGGGCTAAAAGGGGATAATGAAGATCAGACTACCGGTATTGAAATTGTTAAACGTGCAATTGAGGAGCCTTTACGTCAGATTGCTATCAATTCAGGTAAGGAAGGTGCTGTTGTTGCCCAGAATGTAAAATCAGGCAAAGGGGATTATGGATACAACGCGCAAACCGATAATTATGAAAAATTATACGGAGCAGGTGTAATTGACCCCGTAAAAGTTGTCAGGGTGGCGCTCGAAAATGCCGCATCAGTTGCAGGAATGTTCCTTACAACCGAGGCAGTAGTAGTTGAGGAAAAAGAGGATAAACCGGCTATGCCGCCACAGGGAATGGGTGGAGGAATGCCCGGAATGATGTAACAGAATTAACATCTGGTATATTAATTACAGTAGGGACATGCCACGGCATGTCCTTATCTGTTTATATATTTTTATATATTTGCACCTGATTTAAAAGTCAGCCATATTAAATGGACAATATCCGTAATTTCTGCATAATAGCCCATATTGATCATGGTAAAAGTACCCTGGCTGACAGGTTACTCGAGATAACAAATACCATTTCAGAACGGGAGTATCAGGATCAGATACTTGACGATATGGATCTGGAGCGGGAGAGAGGTATTACAATCAAGAGCCATGCCATCCAGATGAGTTATTCGCATGGTGGTAAAGAGTATATACTCAATCTTATTGATACTCCGGGACATGTGGATTTTTCATATGAAGTATCACGTTCGATTGCTGCCTGTGAAGGTGCGCTGCTTGTAATAGATGCTACACAGGGTATTCAGGCCCAGACAATTTCAAACCTGTATATGGCAATTGATCATAACCTCGAGATAATCCCGGTTTTGAATAAGATGGATTCTCCTGCCGCAATGCCTGAAGAGGTAAAAGATCAGATTGTTGACCTTGTCGGCTGCAAAAGGGAAGATATTATTGAGGCAAGTGCAAAGACCGGAATGGGAGTGGAAGAAATTCTGAGTGAGATTATTAAACGGATTCCGCATCCTTCAGGAGACCCCGATGCTCCTTTACAGGCTCTTATTTTTGATTCGATCTTCAACTCATTCAGAGGGATTATAGCCTATATTAAGATTATAAACGGGACAATAAAAAAGGGGGATAAGGTAAAGTTTGTAAATACCGATCATGAATATAATGCTGAAGAGATAGGTGTCCTGAAGCTCAAACAGGATCCACGTCATATAATGAGTGTAGGAGATGTTGGGTACATTATTACAGGAGTTAAGGTATCAGCTGAAGTCAAGGTGGGTGATACCATTACTCATGTAAAAAATCCCTGCAGTGTAGCAATATCGGGGTTTGAGAATGTTAAACCAATGGTATTTGCCGGAATTTACCCCGTTGATGCAGATGACTATGAAGATCTCCGCGTTGCAATTGAGAAATTACAATTGAATGATGCTTCATTATCTTTTATACCGGAATCATCAGCTGCCCTTGGATTTGGTTTCAGATGCGGCTTCCTCGGATTGCTCCACATGGAAATTATTCAGGAAAGGCTCGACAGGGAGTTTGATATGGATGTTATTACAACTGTTCCTAACGTCTCATTCAAAGCCTATACAACAAAAGGAGAAATAATTGATGTCCATAACCCTTCAGGATTGCCTCCGGTCAACCATCTGGAGCGCATTGAGGAGCCTTATATTGTTGCACAGATAATCACATTGTCTGAATATGTTGGTTCAATTATGACTCTTTGCATTGACAAGAGGGGAATTCTCAAGAACCAGATTTATCTTACACGCGACAGGGTTGAGCTGACTTTTGAAATGCCTCTTGCAGAAATTGTCTTTGATTTTTATGATAAGTTGAAGAGTATTTCAAAAGGGTATGCTTCTTTTGATTATTATTATACTACTTATCAGAAAGCTGATCTTGTCCGGCTTGATATCCTTTTAAACGGAGAAATGGTAGATGCCCTTTCAACTCTGATTTACAGAGGGCACTCCTATGAATTTGGCAGGAAGATCTGTGAAAAACTAAAGGAGCTGATCCCTCGTCAGCAATTTGATATTGCCATACAGGCAGCCATAGGCGCCAAGATTATCGCACGAGAAACTGTCAAGGCTGTAAGAAAAGATGTTACTGCCAAATGCTACGGCGGAGATATCACAAGGAAAAGGAAACTTCTGGAGAAACAAAAGAAGGGTAAGAAGAGGATGAGGCAGGTGGGTAATGTAGAGGTTCCCCAGCAGGCTTTTCTGGCAGTTCTGAAACTCGACTAATCCCTTCACTAACCAAAACACTTTACCCTGTCTGTATTAAATATGGACAGGGTTTTTCTTTAACAAATCAGTTTATAACCTTTACCATGGACATTCAGTATCTTCAGGGAAGAATCTTTGCTTAGATATTTTCTGAGTCTTGAGATATAAACATCCATGCTGCGTGCATTAAAATAGTTATCATCTATCCAGATGGTCTTTAATGCATAGTTTCTTTCAAGTATTTCATTATGATGGCGATACAGCAGATCAAGGAGTTCAGATTCCTTGGTAGTAAGCTTAATCGCCTTTCCTTTGTGATCGAGTATCTGTTTCAGGGGATCGAACAGGAAAGATCCGATAGTGTAGGGACCATCTTTCACACCTGGAACAGTAGTCACTCTCCTTCTGAGTATCGCTTCGATCCGGTAAAGAAGTTCCTCCATTGAGAAGGGCTTGGTTATGTAGTCATCGGCACCTGAAATAAATCCTTCTATTATATCCTCCTGCTGGTTTCTGGCCGTAAGAAAGATAATTGGTAATTCCTGATTTGACAGGCGTATTTCTTTTGCCAGAGTGAGCCCATCCATTTCCGGCATCATAATATCAAAAATGCACAGGCTGAAAATTGAGGCAGAGAATTCATCAAGGGCCTGGGAACCTGTTCTTACAAGAGTTGTATCGTAATTTTTGGCAGTCAGGTAATTCTTTAAAAGTATTCCGAGGTTGATGTCGTCTTCCGCAAGTAGAATTCTTATATTATTCATGGCTATCATTTTTTAGAAAAGATGTTTAACATTACAAGTTGGACTTTCCCTGGTTTGTCTGTAACAATAATTATTTCAGTTTATTCTGGGGAAAGAAAATTTTAAATTTTGTTCCCTTGTTAACAGTGCTCTCAACTTTTATTTCTCCGTTATGTTCAGCTATTACCTTTTGCACATAACTTAACCCGAGTCCGAATCCTTTTACATTGTGGACATTGCCTGAGGGGACCCTGAAAAATTTCTCAAAAATACGGTTCTGATCTTCTTTGCTTATGCCAATTCCTTTGTCGGCAACCGTAATTTCAATACCTTTTGAATTGTTCCTGGTTGATATCACTATTTCTGGTTTGTCTTTTGAGTATTTGATGGCATTATCGATAAGATTTGAAATAGCATTGTTAATATGAACTTCATCTCCGGTTACTTCGGTTATAGTTGCATGGAAGTCTTTTTTAATAATTCCGTGGCAGTTTCTTATCTGGAGGTTGAAATTTTCGGCTGTTTTATTCAGCAGTGAGTGCATATCAAGTTCAACTCTGTTCAGCTTCATCCTGACTTTTTCAAGTATTGCCATTTGGAGTACTTTCTCAACCTGGAATTTAAGCCTCATGCTTTCGTCAGTGATTATTTTGGCAAGTGCTTCGGTGTTTTTCTCCTTTTCGGGGATAGATTTATCTGCAAGCATCTGTGAGGCAAGGGAAATTGTTGATATAGGTGTTTTCAGTTCATGGGTCATATTATTAATAAAGTCATTTCTTATTTCGGAAATTTTCTTTTGACGGAAGATAACAATAAATGTACCTGTAGAGAGGATTATGATCAGCAATGTAAACAGAAGTGAGAAGAAGCCGAGATTCCCGATTTTTTCAAACTTGTACTGTGTTTCCTGAAGGCAGTATAATACTATCTGATTCTGGCTTGGTACCGGATCATTTGGGAAAAGCTGTATTATGAACTTGTTAGTTCCCGGCTTATCTGTAAATCCGGGAGTTTTCCACAATGTTCCAAGCCGCCCTGACCGGATTGAGAATTCAAAGTCAAGATATATTTCAACATTATTAAGAGCTGCCCGAAGTCTTTTCTGAAGGTCCTCCGGATCAACCCTGTCCCTTATGTCAGGGGTATTTCTGAGAATTTTCTCCATCAGATTCTCCAGAAATATTATTTTATTGCTCACTCTGCCTTTTATTTCCGAATGGATTATCTGTGGTGATGGCTCATTTATTTCGCCAGAGGAATATGGTGATACATTTCCTGATGAGATGAATATCTTATGGCCGGAACTTGTAATTGCAACGGTCTCATCTGTTGTGCTCAGACCGTATTTTTCAACCAGGGTTGCATTGGGATGGTATCCCTGAAGCTTCCTTGCAAACGGGGAGTTTGCCGGGATGATGACTGTAACAGAATCTGCAGATGCCGGTTCTATTTCTTCTACAATGTTTTCAATTAATTCCTTTTCTTCCAGATCTAGAACTACGGATTCAAGAGCTTTATTTGCCATGTACCGGAATTGCTGGTCAGTAATGGCTATTGCATTCCTGATCCAGGAAACCTGAATCAATATCAGACCTGAAATAGCAAGGAAGAAGAAGATTGCCAGCAATACAATGATTTTCCGCTTCATACATTAGCAAAAGTACTGGTATCTGATTAAATTTCACATTCTTTAACTTTATTTAACACCAGCCCTTTTTTTATCTGGTTTTTACATGAAATGGCTTCATCAGAAGATAAAAAATATTAACATAACATTAAAGTATTGTTAAGATTCAGGCTATCAGGTAAAAAGATTTTTTTCCTATGGTTTTTCGTCATATCTTTGAAATATATTTGGCATGGTATTTGAAATATAATCAATAGAGGTTTTTTCATAGGTTAGGTTTAGGGTTATCAAAAAGAGAGAGGCTGACAATTGTCAGCCTCTCTCTTTTTGCGATTGTGCTTTCCATAAACTATTTCAGTGTCATCACCTTTATTGTCTTGATCCCGTTATGGTGGGCAGCATGGTAAATATGTTGCCTGATAATTGTTGACTTTTTCCTTTGAATGTACGAGAGTTCAATTACATAGGAAGTTCCATCATTCAGGATCAATTTGATCTTACGTTGTTTGCTCGGAAATACCATTTCCTTGATTTCGGTCCATTTGAATGAATGCCTCTTTGGTCTGAAAATGCCATACCTGAATTCTATCTTGCCTTCATCAATAAGGAAAAACAGGTCTTTTCTTTTAATAGTTGCAAGCAATGCAATTATAAGTACAACAAAGCTGATACCGAAAGGGGCAACAGAAAGTATAGGATGAATGCTTAGATGTCCAAATATCGGTGCTGCAGTGAGTACATACAGACCGGCAATAAGGAAGAGGAACGCAAAAATCCATAAAAGAACCTTGCGTCCTTTTGTAAATTCCTCTTCAGAAAGATTGTAAAATAGTTGATCCATAGTCTACTGGATAATGAATTGTAAGTTCTTATCATTAAAAGTTTCCATGTCTATAAAAAACACTGCATTAACAGATTCTGTGCCTTTCAGAAGCGAGGATACCCCGGAATTGCATTTGTCACCTTCAGGGTAATAAACCTGAAAAATATAGTCGACATTTTTCAACTTTTTTAGAAGGAATTGTTTGCCTGACCGGTTTGATATCAGATTATAAACAATCTCACCGTGATGATTTGTATAGCTGAATCTGCTGAATATGTGTTCAATGCCTGTCTCATCTGCCAGATGCAGGGGAGAACTGTTTCTCAGTGATATTCCCATCTTCCTGTTGAGCGCAAGTGAAAGCTTATAGTCAGGGTCAGCTGAGACTATGCCGTATAAAAAGAACCTGTCATTTCTCTTAACGTCAAGTTGAATCCGCGTTATTTTCTGAGAGCTTTTCATAGTTCCAAAGCCACAAACAATAAAGGTAAATAAAAAAAGAGATAATATTCTCTAATTGGATGAATTATCTTTCAGCTGTTTCCACGCCTGGCTAGCAGCTTCCTGCTCAGCCTCTTTCTTCGATGTGCCATGTCCTGTTCCAAGCTCTTTCTTATCAATTATAAGAGTGGTTGAAAAGACTGATTTCTTCTGATTGAAATCATATTCTTCATTATATGTGAAGATTAGACTTGATTTATGCTTCTGGACCCATTCAAAAACAAGACTTTTATAATCAGTATCCGTATTTATAATAGCTTCAAAATCAAGGTATTTGTTGAGTATATTCTTTATGAAGATCTTTTTAGTTTTTCTGTATCCCTTGTCAAGGAAAGCAGAACCTATTAGTGCTTCCAGAGCATCTCCGTAGAGATTTTTAGTAGGATGAAGGGAATTTATGTTGCTGATTAGTATCTTATTTATACCCATCGAAACAGCCAGCTGGTTAAGCACCTCCCTGTTAACAATTCGCGACCGTATTTTGGTCATGAACCCTTCATTGGCATCAGGGAATTTTTCGAAGAGATAATCGGAAAGGATTGCACTTAATACTGAATCACCCAGGTATTCAAGCCTCTCATTATTTACTTTTTTTCCATCAGGCATTGTAAATGTGGCAGACCTGTGGATGAATGCAATTTCATACAATTTAAGATTACCGGGCTTGAATCCGAATATCTTTTTTAAACGAGAGCTGAACTCATGTTTATCAAGAATATATGTACCATTTATTCTCCTGCGGAATAATGACACTATAACTCTGCTTTTTTGACGACGACAGATGCGTTATGCCCACCGAAACCAAATGTGTTGCTAATGGCATAATTTACTTTTTTGCTCTGCGCCTTATTGATTGTTAAATTAAGTTTCTGATCTATGTCAGGATCAGGAACCTTGAAATTGATTGTCGGAGGAACAATATCATGCCTGACAGCCATTATGGTAGCTATTGCCTCTACAGCTCCTGCTGCTCCAAGCAGGTGCCCGGTCATTGATTTGGTGGAGCTGATGTTGAGTTCATAGGCATGCTCGCCGAAAACATTTACAATGGCTTTTGTCTCAGAGATATCTCCAAGAGGTGTTGAAGTTCCGTGCACGTTAATGTAATCAACATCTTCGGGCCTGATACCGGCTTCTTCAACAGCCAGCCTCATCACATTCCTGGCTCCAAGACCTTCCGGATGAGGGGCAGTCATATGGTATGCATCAGCTGTCAGTCCTGTACCCACGAGCTCAGCATACATTTTAGCTCCTCTTGCTTTTGCATGTTCAAATTCTTCTAAAATCAGGGAGCCTGATCCCTCGCCCAAAACAAAACCATCGCGGGTCTTGTCGAAGGGACGTGAGGCTGAACTAAATTCATCATTCCTTGTAGAGAGAGCTTGCAGAGCATTGAAGCCACCGATTCCGGGTTCATTTACACAAGCTTCGGATCCTCCGGTTACAAAAATATCTGCTTTTCCCCAACGGATATAATTTACAGCATCAATGATTGCATTTGTTGAAGATGCACATGCTGATACAATTCCAAAGTTGGGTCCTCTGAAACCGTATTTGATCGATATTACACCTGCAGCAATATCACCGATCATCTTGGGGATAAAGAATGGGCTGAAACGGGGCGTTCCATCTCCAAGAACATAACTTTTAATGGCCAGGAAAAAGGTTTCCAGTCCGCCGATTCCTGATGCCCATATAACACCAACTCTATCTTTATCAACTGTTTCCAGGTTCAAGCCTGAATCTGTAACAGCTTCATCAGTGGTAATAAGGGCATACTGTGAATAGAGGTCTAGCTTGTTAGCTTCTTTTCTGTCGAAATACTTTGCAGAGTCGTAGTTTTTTAATTCACAGGCAAATTTTGTCTTGAACTTTTCTGTATTGAAGTAGGTAATCATGTTAGCACCGCTAACACCGTTTTTAAGTCCTTCCCAGGATTCATGCAAATTATTACCCAGTGGAGTGAGTGCTCCAATCCCCGTAACTACAACTCTTCTCATAAATTGATTTTTATAAATGCAAATTATTTTGCATTCTCCTCAATGTACTTTATTGCATCACCAACAGTACTAATGGTTTCTGCCTGGTCATCGGGAATTCCAATATTGAATTCTTTTTCGAACTCCATGATCAACTCAACAGTATCAAGAGAGTCTGCACCCAAATCATTAGTGAAACTTGCTTCAGGAGTTACTTCTGATTCGTCTACTCCAAGTTTGTCTACTATAATTTCCTTTACTCTTGTGGCTATGTCCGACATAATAATAAAATTTAATTAATATTAATTTTTGAACCTTGCAAAGAAATATATTTGTACTATATTTTTCAAGAGATTTGATCTTTTTTTATTCATGATACAATTTAAGTTGCATATAATCAGCAAGATAAACTTACATAAAGGAACTTTTACCCAATTTACCCAAATTGACTAATTGTCACTATATGAGGAACATAGCAATTTTTGCATCAGGTTCAGGAACAAATGCAGAAAATTTAATTGAATACTTTTCGACCAAAAACAGCGCTAAAGTGACTCTTGTTCTTTCAAACAATCGTGATTCAATGGCTCTTAAAAGGGCGGAGAAGCATGATGTAAAAACAGTTTTTTTCGAACGTGATGATTTTTATGTCTCTGGAAAGGTGCTGGATTGCCTGTTACTCCATAATATAGATTTTATTGTTCTTGCAGGATTTTTATGGCTTGTTCCTGAAAACATCATTGAAATATACAATGGCAGGATAATTAATGTACATCCGGCTTTGCTGCCCCGATATGGCGGAAAAGGAATGTATGGTGAGATTGTCCATAAAGCAGTTATCGAAAACAGGGAAACTGAATCAGGCATCACAATCCATTATGTGAATAAACATTATGATGAAGGGGATATCGTTTTCCAGGCAAAATGTAAAGTAGATCCTGCTGATACTCATTCATCATTAGCTGTAAAGATTCATGCTCTCGAGTACCAGCACTTCCCGGGAGTTATTGAAGAGCTTGTTGGTAAATTGCCTGATTTTGGGTACTAGGTGCTGGTTGGTAATTTCGTACTTCATCCAACCCACCCCTGGCCGTAGACCTAAGAATAGTTTTTTTGCAGGAAAGAACTGAATAAGTTTCCCCTCCTTTTGAAGGAGGGGTGGCCGGGATTCTTGATTATCTGATGTTTACATAACTTGATTCCCGGCCGGGGTGGTTGATTGTTTTATCAGATCCCTTCTTTTTTTTATTGAAAACTTTACTTTTCTCACTTTTACTTTTTTCAGGTTTCTGAAATACAAATCTGCTTTCAAACCTTAATATCAGAGATACTAAGTTAACATGTAATTATTCTTATCTTCAACTTTCTGAAGTTTATTACAATCTGCATAAAATGTCCTGTTAACTCAATTAAATCAACCACCCCGGCCGCAACCAAACGTTGCAACACTTTAATTATCATTGTACTGCGGCCACCCCTCCTTCAAAAGGAGGGGAAACTTTTACCATTCTAACCTGACACAAAACTGGGCTTAAGTTGACGACTTTACCCCTGGCCCCTTCAAAGGGAACTAAAATCCGAGTACAGATCACCTTCTTAATTGAAGGTCTCCAGCAAACTAACCACCACCGCCTTATTAACTTCAAACCTCGCCAGGTTTTCAGGTAATACCGGTTCAACCGGAGGTGCTTCAACTTTAAGCGGATCGACAGGCGACCCGTTTTTATAGAATCTGAAATCGAGATGCGGCCCGGTTGACAAACCACTGCTTCCGACATAACCAATTATGTCACCCTGTTTTACATGAGCTCCGGCTGTTATACCCCTGCCATAATTGCTAAGATGCAGATAATCAGTTGAATATACGCTGTTATGCTGAATTCTGACCATCAGGCCTGCCCCGTTCTCCCTTTTAGCGGATGTAATTCTTCCGTCACCTATGGCGAGTACCGGTGTCCCAACAGGTGCTGCGTAGTCAACACCATAGTGTGGTCTTCTGATTCTAAGAATGGGATGCATCCTGGAGGAAGAATAACGGGAGCTTATCCTTGAGAACTGAAGAGGCGCTTTAAGGAATGCTTTTCTGAGACTGTTACCTTCAATATCATAATATGATTCTTTCCCGTCCTGTATAAAGGGGATTGCAGTGATTGTGACCCCTGACCATGTGAACTGAGCTCCGAATATTTTTCCTGCACCCAGCGATTTATTGTCAACGTAAATTTCTTCGTAAATAACCTTGAATCTGTCTCCCTTCTGCAATCCGAAAAAATCAACTGTCCAGGCAAATATCTCCGATAGTTTAAATGCAAGTGTTGGATGGAGACTGTCTGCCATCATTGCATCCCAGAGTGATGTTTCAATAATACCCGATGAATATCTTATTTCACTTTTTATCTCCTTCTTATAAGGAATAATGTAAATTGAATCGGCAAAACTGAAAACATAGCATGTTGTCGGGTCGTGTTCATAAACCAGGTACCTTGCCCTGGCAATGCTGTCTCTTTCGCAGAAAAGTACATACTTATTGCCCGATCGCACTGATCTTACATCAAATACAGACCTGAATGTCCTTACTGCCTGATCAATTTCCTGCATTGTAACACCATGTTTCAGAAGTATTTCTGACAGAAATCCGTTACGTTTAATATTGCCGGAAATCAGGTCGAACGAGTCTGACCTTATACCATACATAAAAACAGGACTTACAGTGTCAGTCACTGCTGTTGTGTCAATGGCAGTTAATATTTCTTCATGTTTGGCTGTCTCTCTTTGCTGACAGGAAAGGATAAACAGAACTGAAGCTGTAAATAAAAGGATTTTTATTCTGATGGTCATCTGGTAGTTAATTCTTTATTACGAAATTAACTATCCGGTTAGGAACGACTATAATGTTTGAAGGTGTTGCACTCCCAAGCCATTTCTTTGCCCTTTCATCTGCAAGGACTGCATTTACTACCTCCTCTTTTGTAAATGATACAGGCAAAAGAATATTGAATCTCATCTTCCCGTTGAATGAAACAGGGTATTCGAAGTTATCTTCCTTAAGGAACTCCTCATTATACCGGGGCCATTGTTCATAGGCAAGCGTTTTTGTATTACCCTGAAGGTGCCATAGTTCTTCAGCCATATGAGGTGCAAAGGGTGAAAGGACTTTTGTAAAAGTAGCTGCAGTTTCGCCTGTCACTTTTCCCTTTTTAGTCGCCAGGTTTAAAAAGATCATCATTGCAGAAATTGCAGTGTTGAATCTGAGATTCTCAATATCTCCCTCCACTTTTTTAATAACATGATGAAGGCCTTTCAGGACTTCCGGATCTTCCTCTCCTCTGACAATATTTTCCGGATCTGAGAAGAACCTGAATGCTCTTCCGAGGAAACCAAATACACCTTTGACTCCCTTATCATCCCAGGGTTTTGTGATATCAAGCGGACCCATGAACATTTCATAGAGCCTGAGCGAATCAGCGCCATACTTTAATGTCACATCATCAGGATTTACAACATTCTTGAGAGATTTAGACATTTTGGCGACGATCTGTCTGAGTTCTGATCCATTCTCAATGTGATAATGCTTGCCTTCGCGTTCAACAACCTGATCGGCAGGTATTTTCATTCCAGATTCAGTTTCATAGGCAAATGCGAGGATCATTCCCTGGTTAAACAGCCTCTGGTAAGGTTCATCGGTCGATACAATTCCAAGATCGTATAATACCTTATGCCAGAACCGGCTGTAAAGAAGATGAAGAACTGCATGTTCAGCTCCTCCTATATAAAGGTCAACCGGCATCCAGTATTTTTCCTGTCCGGGATCGAAGATCATTTTATCGTTTTTCGGATCGATGAATCGCAGATAATACCAGCACGATCCTGCCCATTGGGGCATGGTGTTGGTTTCCCTTCTTCCTTTCCTGCCTTTATTGTCAGTTACATTCAGCCAGTTATCAGCATTGGCAAGAGGGGATTCCCCTGTTTCTCCTGGCAGGTATTTTTCCATGACAGGCAGATGAAGCGGCAGTTCCTTTTCATCAAGAAGGGTTATTTCACCATCTTCCCAGTGAATTACAGGGAACGGCTCTCCCCAGTAACGTTGCCTGCTGAACAACCAGTCGCGAAGCTTGTAATTTACTTTGGCTTTCCCGAGATTCCTCGATTCCAGCCATTTTGTAATTTTCTGAATTCCGGCTTCTTTATTCAGTCCGTTAATATCAATTCCGGTTGACGGGTCAGAAGAGTTAATGTATTTGCCATCCTCAGTCCAGCACTCATTGCCTTCAAGAATTCTTTTTTCCTGCTCAGTATCAGCAACATCCGGATCCTGGATGCAGGCAATGGGCAAACTGAATTTCCCGGCAAACTCAAAGTCACGTGTGTCATGTGCGGGTACAGCCATGATTGCACCTGTACCGTAACCTGTCAGTACATAATCAGCAACCCATATGGGAATCAGCTTTTTATTTACGGGATTTACAGCATACCTTCCTGTAAATACTCCGCTCTTTTCTTTTGCCAGGTCGGTACGATCGAGATCTGATTTAAGCAATGTAGCCTTAATGTATTTTTCTACATCCTCTTTCCGGTCACCGGTTGTGATGACTTCAGTAAGCTGGTGTTCAGGCGCGATAACCATATATGTGGCCCCAAAAAGAGTGTCAGGTCTTGTTGTGAATACTGTCAGTTTTTCATTTAGGCCGTCAATGCTGAAATCCACTTCGGCTCCTGTTGACCTGCCGATCCAGTTGCGCTGCATTTCTTTAATACCTTCAGGCCATTCGAGTTTGTCAAAGCCTGTGAGGAGCCTCTCGGCATAGAGAGGAATCCTGAGCATCCACTGTTTCAGGTTCTTTTTTTCAACCCTGTTGCCACATTTCTCATGTGTCCCGTCATTCAGTACCTCTTCGTTTGAACAGACAATACGGCAATTCGGGCACCACCAGACAAGAGCATTATCGTAGTAAGCAAGTCGCCGGGAATCAATATATTTAATTATTTCATTCTTACCAAGTTGCCTGATGGTATCCGGAACCTTTAATTCAGATATCGGTCTTCCTTTCTGCAAGCCTTCATCGAACCATGTATTATAAAGCCGGAGAAAGATCCACTGGGTCCATTTGAAATATTTCGGATCGGTTGTATTTATCTCCCTGTCCCAGTCATAGCTGAGTCCAAGTTCTTTTATCTGCCTCCGGAAAGTATCACAATTGTTATTGGTAGTAACTGAAGGGTGCGTGCCTGTCTGAATTGCATACTGTTCAGCCGGGAGACCAAATGCATCCCAGCCCATGGGGTGAAGGACATTAAAGCCCTTCATTCTCTTGTATCTGCTGTAAATATCTGTAGCGGTATATCCTTCGGGGTGTCCAACATGCAGCCCGGCGCCTGAAGGGTAGGGGAACATATCGAGGATATAGCATTTTTTAGGATTGGTTAAGTCGTCGGGAGTCTTAAATGTTTTGTTGTCCTCCCAGTATTTCTGCCACTTTTTTTCTATCTCATGAAAGTTGTATTCCATTGTATCTGACTTGATAAATTTTGTTGCTGATTTAAGTTTGCGAAATTATGAAAACTTTGGTAATAATCAGTCATGAGCATGGTTATTCACAGGGTCAACGCATTTAAATTTTAATGAGTATCCGGCATAATGCACATAAACTCTTTGATTTTTTTATGCGAGGTGAGATTCCTCACTACT
>MENI01000098.1 GCA_001768195.1 Bacteroidetes bacterium GWA2_40_15
ATACCAATTCCATTGTCCTGTATGGTCATGGTTGCACCTTTATTTAGTCGATGGAGCTTAATACTTACAGATGAAGCCTTTGCATGACGGATTACATTAGTGAGAGTCTCCTGAAGGACTCTGAAGAAAACAAGGTTAATCTGAGAATCACTATAGTCTGAGTCATCCAGTTTCAGGATGCATTTGATGCCGGTTCTTTTTTCAAACTCATCGCAATACCATTCAATCGCCGGAACCAGACCAAGTTCATCAAGAATACCGGGACGCAGGTCCGACGAAATGCGCTGCACATCTTTAATTATATCTGATACAAGTTCAATCATACCTTCGAGTTTTGCTAAAGCTTCCGGATTGGTATTAATATACTTATGCATCCGGTTCAAATCGAGCTTTAATACAGTCATTGATTGTCCAATCTGATCGTGGATTTCCCGTGAAATTGACGCTCTTTCATTCTCCCTTATCTCATTGAGATGCTTGTGGAGATCCTCCAGTAGTCTCTTTGATTTTCTGATCTCTTCTTCTGCCTGTTTGCGTTCGGTGATGTCGTTGCAGATGACCTGAAACTGCCTGACTCCATCCCACAAAACTTCCTTGCGGAAAACCTGGAGATGGCGAATTTCCCCATTTTTCCTGACAATGCTGATTTCATAATTGGAGGCACTTAAATCACCGCGTTCTCTCTGGTGCTTTCTTTTTTGAGCCTGAACATAGCTTGCCGGTGTATAGCGATCCTTTAAAGGTGTTCTTTGAAGTTCCCCGAGACTATCGTATCCGTAGAAATCCAGAAGAGCCTTATTAGCATAAATCGTATTTCTCTCTATAGTGGCAATACGCACTCCGAGAGGGGAATCATCGAGCGAATGGCGGAAGTTTTCTTTCTCCAGGCGCAGCGCCTCTTCTACCTGCTTGTTCTGAGTGATGTCTTTTTCGTATGATGTTTTTAATGAATCATGCTCCTTCCGTAAATTCAGCAACTCTTTGATGAGTTCATCCCTGGATTTCTCCCGGTAGTCCATTATAATAAAGTTTTGATAAAGATATTATGCTCCTTCCACCGACATGCCGGAACCCGTTAAAAATATTTCAATTCCCAATTTAACCAATTTTCCAATTATATTATGTTCTTTTTATCTACATTATTATATCTTGTTCAGACCAAAACAGAGAATTTAATAAATATGAGTATCGGCAATCATCAGTTAGTTGCATCATTTTTCTCCTAAGTTAGAATGATATAAAATAGAATCATAAATGAGGAGGTATAATTTATTTTTGCGTTATTTGTTCTCTGATTGTATCAAGAACATTTATTTATGGATTCAATTTGGGGCAATTACCGTCGCCTGAACAATATTACCGGATGGATACTCTTCCTGGTCTCCTTTTCAGTTTACCTTCTTACCATTGAACCCACCGTAAGTTTCTGGGATTGCGGAGAATTCATCCTTTCAGCATTTAAACTTCAGGTAGGACATCCTCCGGGAGCACCGCTGTTCATTATGATGGGGAGAATTGCCACTCTCTTTGCAGGGGGGGATACCTCGAAAGTGGCGCTGATGATGAATGCCCTGTCGGCTCTCTGTAGTGCATTCGCCATATTATTCCTGTTCTGGCCCATCACTCACCTGGTAAGGAGAGTTTTTGAAAACGGAAAGCCACTTGAGGCAAGGCAGATACCTGCCATAATTGCCAGCGGAGTTATTGGAGCACTTACTTACACATTTTCAGATACATTCTGGTTCTCAGCTGTCGAAGGCGAACTTTATGCACTCTCCTCCCTTGTTACAGGACTTGTTTTCTGGGCTATGCTTAAGTGGGAAGAAGAGGCCGATCAGCCACAGTCGGGAAGGTGGATAATACTGATAGCGTATATTATGGGTCTTGGACTGGGCATACACCGGCTCAACCTCCTGGTATTACCTGTACTCGTATTTGTATATTATTTCAGAAAATATGATGTTACCACAGCAGGAATTATCAAAACTATGATTATTTCAGTGGTGCTCCTGTGGCTGATGGTGTTTGTTCTGATCCCGGGAGTGCCTCATGTTGCTGGCTGGTTTGAGCTATTCTTTGTCAATACTGTCGGGCTACCCTATAACACCGGGCTTCTTCTGTTTGTAGTGCTCTTGTTTGGGGGCCTGGCATCCGGTATATACTACTCTGAAATAAAGAATCATAAACTCCTAAATTATGTGTTCACTGCTATACTGGTGGTAATGATAGGATATTCATCATACGCCATGATCATGATCAGATCATCTGCCCGTCCCCCGATGAATCAGAATAATCCTGCGGACATCTTCTCACTGTCATATTATATTAATATGAAACAATACGGAAGCTCTCCGAAGTTTTTCGGGAATTATTACAGTGCCCCTGTTGTTGGTGTGCAAAAGGTTATTGCAGGTTATAACAAAGTTGATGGTAAATATGAGCCCTACTACAGGCCTGAATATGAATACAGTGAGAAGTTTGAAACTGTCTTTCCCAGGATGTACAGCTCTGACTCCGATCACAGGGAGGCATATGAATACTGGGGCCGGGTGAAAGGCAGGAAGTATACAGTAGGATCAGAAACTATCGTATGTCCTACCTTCGGTGAGAACCTGAGATATTTTTTCAGGTATCAGGTAGGATTCATGTACCTGAGATATTTCATGTGGAATTTTGCCGGACGCCAGAATGATATTCAGGGGAACGGTAATTCTATACATGGCAACTGGATAAGTGGCATACGGTTCATTGATGAGGCACGTCTTGGCACTCTGGCGAAATTACCTCCCGACCTGGAGACAAATCCGGGGCACAACAGATATTTTCTGTTACCTCTTATTTTTGGTCTGGCAGGTCTTTATTGGCAATACAGGAAAAATAATTCAGGATTCTGGCTTGTAATGGCATTTTTTCTTATGACCGGTCTGGCAATTATTTTCTACCTTAATCAATATCCGAATCAACCGAGAGAGAGGGATTATGCATACGCCGGTTCATTCTATGCATTTACAATATGGATCGGAATGGGGTTCATGTTCTTCTATGAGAAGCTTCAGAAGTATGCAGGCGATAAATTATCACTTTCTGTTACTTTCATTACACTTCTGCTGGCAGCCCCGGTTCTCATTGCTTTTCAGAACTGGGATGATCATGACCGTTCAGGACGTTATACAGCAAGGGATATAGGTGCTAATTATCTCAATTCTACAGCCCGGAACAGTATTCTTTTCACTTATGGAGATAATGATTCCTTCCCGGTATGGTATGTGCAGGATGTAGAACAGGTCAGGACCGACGTACGGGTTGCAAACCTTAGTTATATACAGGCCGGATGGTACATTGAAATGATGCGACAGAAGGCATTCGATTCAGATCCGCTGCCTCTTACCCTGGGTCCTGAAAAATATATTGAAGGAAGGAGGGAACAGCTTCCCGTTAACAACAGGGTGGATAAACCTGTTGATCTCAGGCAGGTAGTTCAGTTTGCCGGCATGGATGATAATAAATATAAGATAGATTATAGCGGGAGAGGTGATTATATGAATTATCTTCCTGCAAACAAGTTTATAATTGAGGTCGATACTTCTGACGTTATAGCAAATGGCACCGTAAAACCATACTTCAGAAAGTTGATGGTTTCTCCCATGTTATGGGAATATACTGAATCAGATGCATTCAAAGGCGACCTGGCAATAATGGACATGCTCTCGATAAATAACTGGGAGCGTCCGGTATACTATTCAACAACTGTTCCATCGACCCAGTATAAAGGACTCGAGAAATATTTCGTTCAGGAAGGTCTTGCTTACAGGGTGGTGCCTGTCAAAACTGATCAAAGTGAAAAAGGAGAATTCGGAATGATAGATCCTGAGGTTATGTATGATAACTTTATGAATAAATTCAAATGGGGAAATGCAGATGATCCCGGAGTCTATCTCGATGAAAACAACAGGAGGATGTTCAGTAATTTCAGAAGGGTCTTTGCCTCTCTTTCCAGAGAGCTTCTGGCAAAGGGCGACACTGCCAAAGCTCTTGAGGTAGCACATCGTGCGCTTGAGATTGTTCCGGCAGAAAAGCTTCCGAATGATTTCTTCTCAATTGGTATTGCTGAAATATTTTACCTGGCTGGGAAAAATGAGGAGGCTGAAAAACTGGTGAATGAGATCATCAGCTATTCCGGATCATATCTTGACTATGCTTTAACCCTAAGAGCCACTGAAAGATATGGACTTGATTATGCCACGGGTATAAACATGCAGTGTTTACTTGATATTTACAATATGTCAGTCAGGCTGAAGCTTGATTCGTTGACTGCTGTTATTGAACCTGTGATAAGTAACTATTACAGCAGGCTATATTCCACAAACTGATTTTGCATGAGGATTTTCAGGCCATGCATCATTGCAGGGTATTTTTATCCTGAAGCTTTATTCAGGATAAAGACAACCGATAAGATCATCTGCCTTACATTTGATGACGGACCTGATCCATCATCCACCCCGGTTTTGCTTGAAATTCTTGACAGGTATAAAATAAAAGCTCTTTTCTTCTGTATTGGCAGCAGAGCAGAAAAATATCCTGACCTGGTCAAGCGGATTATCGAAGAAGGGCACATTATGGGTAATCACACTTATTCTCATCTTAATGGATGGAGTACTTCAGTGAAAAGCTATACACGGGATGTTGAGAAGGCTTCAGCTTTAACATCAGGCAAATGGTTCCGGCCACCATTCGGGCGATTAAGGTTACTGCAGTGTTACAGGTTAAAACAGAAGTACAAAATTCTCTTCTGGGACGTCATGCCGTATGATTTTGATGATTCTTTTCCCCGGGAGGATTCCCTGAGAATTCTGTTGAAGAAAATAAGGCCGGGATCAGTTATTGTATTGCATGACCGTTACCGGCCGGATATTTCGAACTATGTAAATCAGTTTATCGAATCTGCAATTCGGAAGGGGTATAGATTTGTTCTTCCGGATCAATTTTAGTCAGATTGAAATATTACATTTGGAATACAAAATAAATCCTCAGTATGAATCTTCTTATTCTTGGATCAGGAGGCAGAGAGCATGCCCTGTCATGGAAACTGGCCCAAAGCACAAAAGTCGACAGGATATTCATAGCGCCCGGCAATGCAGGCACCTCTGCTTCAGGTACTAACCTGAATGTTGATCCCGGGAACTTTCCTGAAGTAAAAAAGGCTGTTCTGGAAAATAAAATCAATATAGTAATTGTTGGTCCTGAGGCTCCTCTTGTTGAAGGTATCCATGATTTCTTCCTGGCAGATAGTGATTTAAAAAATATACCGGTTATTGGCCCCGATAAGTCAGCTGCGCGCCTTGAAGGAAGTAAAGACTTTGCCAAGGAATTCATGACAAAGTATGGGATTCCGACAGCTACTTACCGAAGCTTTGATAAAACAACAGCAAGCGGGGTATTTTCCTTTCTAAAGACAATGGCACCTCCATACGTTATTAAAGCTGACGGATTAGCTGCCGGTAAAGGCGTGCTTATAATTGATGATATCATTGAAGCTGAAAAGGAGGTAGTGTCAATTCTGAACGGAAAATTCGGGAAAGCCGGGAGCAGGGTTGTTATTGAACAGTTTCTGAAAGGAATTGAATTATCGGTGTTTATTATCACTGACGGTACCAGCTATAAATTGTTACCTGAGGCCAAGGATTACAAGAGAGCAGGGGAAGGTGATACCGGACTCAATACCGGCGGAATGGGAGCCGTATCACCTGTGCCGTTTGCAGGGAAGGCCTTTATGGATAAGGTTAAAGTGAGGATTATAGACCCTACAATGAATGGTCTGGCTGATGAGGGTATCAGATACAAAGGATTCATTTTCTTCGGGCTTATTAACGTTGATGGTGAACCTTATGTTATCGAATACAATGCCCGCCTTGGTGACCCTGAATCGGAAGTTATTATTCCAAGGATAAAATCGGATCTTTTCGATCTTATTGAAGGTGTTGCAGAAGGTAATCTGGAGAAAAGAAAAATTGAATTTGACGACAGGTTTGTTACCACTGTGATGGCTGTCTCCGGAGGATATCCGGGTGAATATTCCAAGGGATATCCGGTTTACGGATTAAAAGAGGTAAGGGATAGCGTTGTTTTTCATGCCGGCACCAAAATCAATGATGATGACATAGTTACATACGGGGGTCGCGTACTGGCAGTAACATCGTGGGGGGATACAATGAAAGAAGCACTGCTTACCTCTTACCGGAATCTGTTATTAATCAGGTTTAAGGGGGCTTACTACAGAAACGATATTGGATTTGATTTATAGGATCTATGCTGTTAAGATTCTTTAAAGGGACATCTCCCGGAGTTATATTACTGATATCTGTTATTTTTATAACAGTATCGTTGAGTTCCTTTATTCACCATGCCCCCGGTATTCAGTACTCTTATTCTGTATATCAGATGCCTCTTTACGGACTTCTTATGGATATTCTGGGTTCCGGCCGGTTTCTGCCTGATATGCTCTCATTCTTAATTGCTGCATTTCTGCTGTTCCTTATTGTTAATTTCAACACGACCATTTTTTTCATTAATGAGCGGACATTTCTTCCTG
Organism: Bacteroidetes bacterium GWA2_40_15; assembly: GCA_001768195.1. Taxonomy (GTDB): domain Bacteria; phylum Bacteroidota; class Bacteroidia; order Bacteroidales; family VadinHA17; genus LD21. The sequence continues at coordinate 6,590 of MENI01000098.1, forward strand.
CACTGCTATTTATTCTGATTATCGGAGTTTTCCCTGAATATCAGAAGTTGAACCCGGCAATTCCGGCATCACTGTTATTTATAATTGCTCTTAAGAGGATCATGGCCGGTTACCATCAGCAGGGGATTGCTTATAATTTTTTTGATGCCGGGATACTGATAAGTACCGGAAGCCTGTTTTATGCTAATTTGCTTTGGTTTGGAGTTATAATTATTATAGGGATAGTTTTACTCAGGACCGTTACTGTTTTCGAACTGGTAATATCTTTGCTTGGACTGGTAACGCCGTATCTTATTACATTCGGATTATATTACGTACTCGGATACGACCTCGATGCTTTAGCGTCTCTGATATATAACAATATTTTTAGTGATTCAAGGGATTATTTGTTCCCCAGGCTGACAATTGTAACGCTGATATTTGAAGCGATAATTGTGCTTTTAAGTGTTGGCTTCATTATGATGCTTCAGAATACAAAAAAGATTAAATCGCGAAAGACATTCTCACTTCTGACCTGGGTTTTTGTGATATCGCTGGCTGTCTACTCAGGTGTGCCTTCAGTATCAACCGAAATGATATGGATAACAGCGATACCTGTAAGTTACTTCCTTTCGCATTATTTTATTTTAAGCAAAAAGAAGCTCGTTTCAGAGATATTCTTTACAATACTGCTTGTACTTATCCTGCTTATACAGGTTCTGTATATATTCCTGTGAAGTGATTTTATTTGACCATTGATACAACCCCTACGCCGGATCCCTGCTGACCATCTGTAAAGTCATAATTCAACTTGTAAATTCCGCTTTTATTACATACGAAATCTACAAAGGGATAAGTTTTTCCAGTCTTCTTATCGTAAGATGACAATATCACTTTGTTTGCATCATCCTTGATGCTTAGGATCAGCTGCCCTTTCGAGTCCTCGGCACTGCACATCGTAAATCTGTACTTGGTATTTTTCCAGAGTGACATGTTTGCCTTGTACCTTAAGTCATTCTGTTCAGCAGCTTTGCCCAGCTGAATCCTGAAATCCTTTAGATACTTGGCCTCATTTCCTGTATTCATCACGCATTTACTGACAAAAGGATCCGATGACTGTCCGGTCAGGATAAATCCTGTGTACAGCAGCAGTGAAATAATAGTTAAAAATCTTTTCATACTAATCGTTTAATATCAGCCTGTTCCTGATTTCACTGGTAATTTCAATAAGTCCTTTCAGTTGTGCTTCAGACATTTCAACTATACTTGTTTCAGTCTGGGTGATTACCAGCCCTCCTTCTTTTTCAGAAGCAACCGGTTCTCCTTGTGTATATATAATTCTAATATCCCGGTAATTATCTTTCATTGCATATAAGTCTTTGCAAAGGGAACTGAATTCGGGACTATTATTGCAAAATGGAGTTATCAGCAGCAGCAGGTCATTAAGAATGATCTTTTGTTCTCCGATTCTGTCGCTTAATATCTTATCCGGATATTTATCCACGACCTGGGTTGCCAGGTACTGACCTTCAATCCAGACTCCTATTATCATCAGGGCAGAAAGCTGACCACGGCCATTAGTCCTCAGGTATGAGTCAATCTGTTCATAGGAGTCAATGGAAATGTAAAGCAGGGAATCGAGGCTTGATCTGTTTTGTGAAAGTCGTTTTATCATTTCGAAATCGAAGAACTGACCAACCCTGATATCCTCAGCCAGCTTTCTTATCGAGGACAGCAGATCCAGTGATGATCCTGTCTTTTCATACATGTTCAGATATCCAAGGTCAGCTCCCAGTATGCCCAGCTTCAATGCTTTGTCGAAAGTAGTATTCTCCTTGTTTGCATCAATTGATGAGGCAAGGTATTGCGATGAAAACGGAACTTCAAGCATTTGAAGGAGGTTCGCAATTTCAACAGGCGATGAAATATTTCTGGAGATGTCTTCAATTGCTTCAGGGCTAAGTTTTTCTGCTTCTGATTGTGGGATTGAGTCTGCCTCAGGGAATACGAATTCAGTCTCTTTTGTGCTACTGTTCCTGCACGAAAAACAGAGAATAAATAAAATAGTCAATAAAGTTATATTTCCCTTCATAGCCATATTTAATGCAAAAGTATAAAAAAAACTAACTCAAAACGTTATGAAGGCATTTTTCGGAACTTTAAATTTTCAATAAACCGGATAGCCTTACCAAGTAATTCGAAGTAAAGTGTTACATAAAGAAAAAGCGTACTCAGCAGTACAGCTAAGATGTTGAAAACAAAGGTGTCGGTTTTTATTCCAAAAATATATTTCGAAGGTGTATAAAAATGTGTTCTGAATCCTAACAGACCTCTCTTAGCAGGTTCAAGGTAGATAGGATCTGTATTCTGGATCAGGGTATTGTTATATTCAAGAATTTTCTTGCGTTCATATGGTTTTGTAACAATTTCCTGGAGTTTGTAATTAAAGTAATCATTCTCAAGGTCCTTAAGATTGGCTGAATTAAGCGTGTAAAACCTGTCTTTTATGTCTCTGGAAATATTTGAGATTCTGCTGAAATGTCTGTCAAGCCTGTCAAGGTATGTTGAAAGTGAATCAGAAACCTCCTGATCAAATGATTCAGGAGTCAGTTTATCTGTGTAAGCGAATTGAAGAACCCCATTATGCGAGGCCAGCTTTTGTATTTCGTTTCTGAGAAGGTCGAGCCTGGTGTAGTAAGGTGTATTTCTCTTTAATGCCTGATCGGAATTAACTCCGGTATACCGTAAGAAGGTTCTGTACTCGGACAGAGTAATATCGTGAGCGTCACTTAGTATTTTAATCCTGTGCACTTTATTGAATTCGGCTTTACTTATGTCCATCTGCAGATCAAAGTATGTCTTACCTTCTCTGGTATACATGACTTTGCTATACCTGTTATCCTTAAACTGAGTAACGATCAAAGCTTCGTAGGTCCACCTTGTTGGCATTATCTCAGCTATTAATGGCACTTTGTCTACATTCCCTATTATTCTGTTCAGCTTGTCAAACGGAAACATAGCACCGCTTAATACCATCATGGGAATTATAAGCAGCGGGATTACAATATAGATTGTGATTGCCGAATTGAAAGAGGCTGAAATATTCAATCCCAGCATATTCGCACAAAAGGCAGTAGAGAACAGAGCAAGCCAGTAATTGAAATACAATCCCTTTATTCCGAGAATCGGGTTTCCTATAATAATAAAAAGAAAGGCCTGAAATGCTGAAATGATAATAAGAATAGCTACTTTGGAAAGGAGATAGCTTGCCCTGCTGAGGTTGAGAAACCTTTCCCTCTTAAGAATCTTCCTGTCGCGGAATATTTCTTCGGCGCTGATTGTCAGTCCAAGGAAAAGAGCTACAATCAGGCTCATGAAAATATAAATAGGGATGTTCTCATTTTCAGAGAAGATATATACATCCGATTTCGGATCAGGGATATACCTGATTATGAATGATAAAACAAATCCAAGAATAGGAGCTTCCAGTAAGGTTAACAAAATATACTGCCGGTTGGCAATTTTGCTTTTTATGTCTCTTGAAAAATAGATCGCAAATTGACGGAAAGTGCCTGGTCTGTTCAGATTATTGTGCGGGGGTTCTTTAATTTCAGGAACCTGTCTGAAGGGATATTTTGAATCAAAGAACTGTGACCACTCTTCAGGTTTTACTTTCCGCTTCTCAGTATATCTTCCAAATTCATCAACAACCTGGGTCTCAATTATATTGAAAATTGTTTCCGGGTTTACATTACCGCATGACGGACATTCTGCCCTGGTTGAATTTATCTGTAAGTCTGTTGTTTTAAAGTAAACCACCGAATCGACAGGATTGCCAAACCATGCCATATGTCCTCCGCGGTCAAGTATAATAACCTTGTCGAACATCTTGAAAATTTCGGAAGAAGGCTGATGTATTACATTGAAAATAAGTTTACCTTTTAATGTAAGATCGCGGAGAAGGTCCATCAGGTTTTCAGAATCGCGTGATGAGAGACCTGAAGTTGGCTCATCAAGGAAAAGCACGAGTGGCTCCCTGATCAGCTCAAGAGCTATATTAAGCCGTTTTCTCTGGCCGCCGCTGATCACTTTGTTGAACGGGGAACCTACTTTCAGATCTCGCTTCTCAAGCAGACCAAGGTTCCCGAGTGTGAGGTTAACCAATATGGTGAGCTCTTCCCTGTTCTTATCCCTGAAACACTGGCAAGCTGCATAATAGAGGTTTTCAAATACAGTGAGATCTTCAATAAGGAGATCATCCTGGGGCACATATCCAAATACTCCTTCAACCGCGCCACTGCTCCTGTTGATGTCCAGTCCGTTGATCTTTATACTTCCGGAAGAGGGTTTTATTATGCCACACATAAGGTTTAGCAGAGTTGTCTTTCCTGAACCACTGGAACCCATTATTCCAATAAGTTTACCCTCCTCAACAGAGAAACTGATATTGTCTATGGCAGGTTGATTTTCAGTGAATCTGTAGGCCAGATTTTCCACAGTGAAAGAGATCTTGTGTATTATAATATCCGAAAGGAAATGGGAGCTTACATCACTGTAATATATGGGTTTACCATGCTGTGATCTTATTGAACCGCCCTTGGCAAATGTATATACCTGACCTGCAGTTATCGGAAGCCCGTTAAGAAAAAGTTGTTCCGGCGAGTAATATTTCACAAAATAGAGGTCAACACTGGCTATCCTGAGCAGAAATATCCTGGTGTTCGTATATCCTGAGAGCATCTTTTTACAGTGGTCACACTCCTCATCTTCGGGGACCAGCATCAGGATTGAAGGATTTATCAGGTTTTCAGGATCATCATTCTTTACAAATTGTTCAATTGCAGCGAATTCAACTGAAGAGATCCTGAATACTTCTGCAACAGTATTTATGATATTCATGCGCTGAGGCGTGAACTGGCGGTCAGCATTTACCAGTTCATACACCCTCATAAGAACCACAACTTTCTGGACCTGGTTAAGGGTTTTGTTAATTTTCTTACAAATGGCAAAGATCTTGACGGAGTCTTTTACTGACAGAGCAGCTGGTTCTTTTACCGTTAATCTTGAAGTAACGGGACCAGCATGTTCTTCGAAAAGAGCGAGATATTCGTTCACTGATTCCCTTGAGAGCTGTTTGGTGAGAAATGCGGAAATGTATTTGCGTTCATTCGCAGTCATACCTCCGTCCTGCTTTACGATCAGGGCGAATAATTCCATCAGTGCCTTTAGAATTTCCTCACTCATTATTTAGCTGTGATCTAATCATGCTCCTAAACATCGAATTTAGGAAAACTATTTCTTTTCTTTAACAGGCTTAATAAAATTTCTTTCAATCCATCCCGGTACAAGGAATGACCCTATTATCAGGTAAGGATAATAACTTATTATTCTCCAGATTATAGCGATAGCCAGGGCAATGCTGCCGGCAATCAGAGCATCGGCAGGTATGGCATCAGAGATATACCGGCTAAGTATCAGCTCGGCAAATCCGCTACCCCCCGGGGAAGGACTTATTATCATCATGATCCATGTTGCCAGCTGCCTGGCAAATATCAGAAAGTGTTCGTTTATTGCGAAAAATGCAACAAGTATGGCATTAACCACCCAGTATCTTGATGACCATGAAAGAAAAGTAGCTGTCAATGCCTTTCCCCAGAAGAGGAGGCTTTTGGTCCTGAGTTCATGCGAGCTTTCAACTATATCATCTCCTGCTCTGACTGCAGCTGAATGCCATCTGTTTATAAGCGGAAGTCTGAATACCCAGGTTATAAGTTTTCTTATCCCTTCGGGATTGAAAAACAGGCCATAACCAACAAGAAGAACCCATAACAGTATTAAACCGTAACCGATTGCAGTAAATAACAATAGCTGGTTAAGAAAGCCCATTCCTGTTCCATGCAGGGAAGTTATGAACAGAGCATCTTTCCCTACAAAAAGAAGAATGACCGGAAGCATTATAACAAAGTACAGCTCATCAAGGAATGATGTAGCAAGTACTACAGCAGTACTTCGGCCGACAGACAGACCTTCCTTATGGATAAAAACTACAGCTATGGCTGTTCCACCAACGGTCGAAGGGGTTATTGATGAAGTGAATTCCCAGAGCATTATCACTCTGAATGCCTGACGCCATGTGAGGTGCTTGTCAGTTAATATCCTGATCCTGATTATATATCCAAGATCACGGCCTATCATGCACAGCCAGGCTACCATGATCCAGAAAACAGACTTCCAGGTAAATTGGAGCTTGCTCAGAACATCAGTATTCAGCTCACTGATAATGAACCACCCTACAATAGCCAGCCCAAGAAGAACAGGTAGGATTATCTTTCCCGGTTTTAACTTGCTGACAAGATCATAATGGTGGTCCCTCGACATCAGATATAGTTTGTGAGAAAAGTTCTCTTAATCAAATTCCCGAAAAAATGATCTCTATTGTGACCACTCACTGGGCTGCCTGTCCCAGCGGTGTTTTTCTAGTTCTTTCATCAAAGCCGATGGGAGAAGTCCGGCGTCGCTGGCACCTAAATTGGACCTGACATGCCCAGGCTTTCTCATTCCCGGTATAATTGTGCTTACCGTTGGTTCACCCAATATGAACCTGAGAGCCATCTCCGGCATTGTAACACCATTGGGAACGAAAGGCTTAAGATTATCAGCCCGTTCGACACTGGGAATAAGGTTTTCAGGTACAAAATATGTATTTCTCCAGTCGCCTTCCGGCCACCTGGTCTCTTTTGTAAGAGTACCTGTCAGAGTGCCTTCATCAAAAGGAACCCTGGCAATTACCCCAACGTTCATTTCCCTGCATGCCGGGAAGAGTTCATCCTTAGGATTCTGGTCGAAGATATTGTAGATAACCTGTACAACATCAACGAGTCCGCTCCTAACAGTTTTAACCCCGTTCCACGGTTCCCACCTGTTCAGGCTGATGCCTGTTGCATGGAACAGTCCTTGCTTTTTTAGGTCAATCATCTTCTTCATTACCTTTTCATTCTCCAGCCAGCTGTCTTCCCATGTATGGAACTGCATAAGGTCGAATGAGCCGAGTCCTGCATTTTTCAGACTCTTTTCAACATATTCTTCAATATGATCAGGAGGGAAGCAATCGTCAGCTGAATATTCTCGTCTGCTTGGCCACTGGAAGTTTTTAGGAGGCATTTTTGTAGCAGTGTACAGCTTTTTACCCTTATTGACTCTCACCAGTTCTCCCAGAAAGCCTTCACTTTTTCCTCTGCCGTATCCCCATGCTGTATCGAAGAAATTACATCCCAGGTCAACTGCCAGCTGAAGCGACTCCATTGATTCCTTATCCTCCGAGCCTTTCCATCCGGCCATACCCCACATTCCATAACCTATTTCACTGATCTCCCAGTTCGTCCTTCCAAGTTTCCTGTATTTCATTTGATTGATTTAATTGTGACCAGGTCACCAAGGTAATGGATTTTTATAAAGGCTCCAAAATAAAATTGACATTGACCCATTCAGTTTGTAACTTGCAATGGATTCATTTTCTCCCAATCGTACATTGTGGCAAAACGCAGCTGCTTTTCTGATGCATCTGATCCCGTCATAGGAAGAAGAAAGAACTCATCGATGTTTAACGAATAACAGCTTTGATGATTCCTTCCGGACAACATCAATGGGGATAATAATTTGCAGCGGGATTGTCGTTTCGGTAATCGGAGTAATTGCCGGCTTTGTAGGGACACGCCATGGCGTGTCCCTACATCATCCATATTTATTCATGTAGGGTCTTGCCATGGCATGACCCTACTATGGGCGGAATTATTGGGAATGCCTGTAACTGAGATCCGTACTACCCGTCCTGGTCATGAAGTAAAGGAAATATATCGTGGGAAACCTTCTGAAGGCCAGGTAAAACTAACATTCTTTAAAGAATGTGTGAATTATGTAACATTTAGAAGTAATTATGTAACATATTACTGTCAGATTATTTAAAACTTAGCCACCGACATTCATGAAAATAGTATTTGAATAAAATTTCAACCGGTTACCATCATACTTTTTATTACTGTATATATGAAAATCAATGAAAAAGGCAGAACAAAAAAATATAAATAAAAATCTTCTCAAGACTCAAACCGGGATTCAGGGTTTTGATGAATTAACCAACGGAGGATTACCTGCAGGCAGACCAACCCTCGTCTGTGGTGGTGCGGGCTGCGGAAAAACACTTTTTGGAATGGAGTTTCTTGTACGTGGTGCTACTCAGTTTAACGAACCGGGTGTATTTATGTCATTCGAGGAGACCAATGAGGAATTGATCAAAAATGTTTCTTCACTCGGCTTTGATCTGGAGGGTCTGATTATACAGAAAAAAATTGCACTTGACCACGTTCATATTGAGCGGAGCGAAATAGAAGAGACCGGTGAATATGATCTGGAAGGTTTATTCATACGACTTGGTTATGCAATTGATTCCATTGGAGCCAAACGTGTTGTATTAGACACAATTGAATCACTGTTTGCCGGATTGCCAAACCAGCTGATCTTACGCGCTGAACTGCGGCGTTTATTCCGCTGGCTGAAAGAAAAAGAAGTTACTGCAATCATAACAGGAGAACGCGGAGATGAGACATTAACCAGGCAAGGGCTGGAAGAATATGTCTCTGATTGTGTTATTTTGCTTGATCACAGGGTTACGGAACAGACTTCTACGCGTCGCTTGCGGGTTGTAAAGTATCGTGGTTCAATACATGGTACGAATGAATATCCTTTTCTGATTGATGAAAGTGGTTTTTCAGTATTGCCTGTAACATCCCTGGGATTAAAACATATCGTATCAAATGAAAGGATCTCAAGCGGAATCCCTGTACTTGATAATATGCTTGAAGGAAAAGGCTATTACCGTGGCAGCACTGTACTTGTTTCCGGCACTTCCGGAGTAGGAAAAACCAGTATTGCAGCTCACTTTGCCGAAGCTGCCTGTAAAAGAGGTGAACGTGTTCTTTATTTCTGTTTCGAAGAATCTCCGAACCAGTTGATGCGTAATATGCTATCAATAGGTATAAAATTAGAGCCCTGGGTGCGGAAAGGACTTTTACAATTCCAGGCAACACGGCCGACATTTTACGGACTGGAAATGCATCTGGCTGTAACTCACAAAGCTGTAAATACGTTCAAACCTGATATTGTTATTCTTGATCCGATAAATACTTTCGTTATTGGTGATAAAGAGTTCGAAGTTAAAACAATGTTAATGAGGATCGTTGATTTTCTTAAAGCTAATCTGATCACAGCATTGTTTACCAGTCTGACTTCAGGCGAAAGTGCAATAGAGAGTTCTGATGTCGGAATATCATCATTGATAGATACCTGGTTATTGCTGCGTGATATTGAATTAAACGGTGAACGAAACAGGGGAATGTATGTTCTTAAATCGCGCGGGATGGCTAATTCCAACCAGATCCGCGAATTCATCTTAACGGACCACGGTGTAGAATTACGCGAGGTGTATATCGGTAAACGTGGAGTTCTGACAGGTTCTGCCCGGATTGCGCAGGAAGCCTTTGAAACTGCCGAGGTTTTAACCCGGAAGAATGATATTGAACGGATAAAACGTGAAATAGAACGGAAACGAAAAGCATTGGAAGCCCGGATTTCAACTTTACGGGCTGATTTTGAGTCGGAAGAATCCGAAGCTGTTAAAATACTGGAGACAGAAAAAGAGATGATTAAACGACTGGAGCAGGATAAGATTGAGATGGCAGTCAGCCGGCAGGCAGATATAAAAAAACAAAGAAGAACTTGAAAAAAAGAGTTAAAGGGAGAGAATTCAATGAAACCAAATGAAGGGAATTTCTATTATGGGGACCAAAGAAGAAAAACAGGTAAGAGAAGCAACTGATAAGTGGGTTCTTCGTTTATATGTTGCAGGACAAACACCAAAAGCCCTTACAGCTTTTACAAATCTGAAAAAGATTTGTGAGGAACAGTTAGATGGTAAATATTCTATCGAAGTAATTGACCTTTTGGTAAATCCGCAGTTAGGTAACGAAGATCAGATTCTTGCTTTACCAACATTAGTAAGAAAATTGCCGGTGCCTGTTCGTAAAATAATCGGTGATCTCTCAAATACAGAGCGTGTCCTTGTCGGATTGGATTTATTACCGGATAGCTGATTGACAAGTACAATTTTTATAAGCCGGAATTATGAAAGAGAAAAAAACAAAAGCAATAAGTTCGACAGATGAGTTTGATCTGAGAATGTCTCAATTGAAAAAGGGCAAATATATTTTACGTTTATACATAAGCGGTGCATCGAGTCGGTCAGCCTTAGCTATTGAAAATCTGAAAAAGATCTGTGAAGAATATCTTCAGGGGAGATACGAACTGGAGGTGATCGACCTGTTTCAACACCCTGTTTTAGCAAAAGATGAACAGATAATTGCGGCACCAACATTGATCAAGAAACTTCCGCTTCCATTCCGGCGAATTATTGGCGATATGTCAGACAAAGATAAAGTACTGATTGGATTAGATCTGGTAAAGGTAAAAGAGATGTAAATTATTCAGGTTTTTTAGCACATTTGATTTATGACAAAAATGTTAATTGCCAAAACAAGAGAACAACTCATTATTGAAAATGAAGAATTACGTTCCCGCCTGGCTGAAACAGAGGAAGCGCTTAATGCAATCCGGAACGGGGAGGTGGATGCTATTGTGGTTTCCGGCAGCGAGGGAGAACAGGTTTATTCTATCAGTTCCGCCGAAACGCCGTATCGTACTTTTATTGAGGAGATGAGCGAAGGGGCAGATCATCCGGATGAAAAAAAGGCGGAATATTCTTAACTTAACACATTGATTATTAAGATTGATGTATAAAGACAAATCATTACATTTCCATTATTTAATACCTGTTATCCCCAAAACCTAGCATGAAACCTGGCAAGATTTTTCGATTAGGTCCTGATTGATTTACTTGAAACTTGACTGTAAGAGGGGAAGGGGACAGGACCTATAATTATGGTGATAATTGTCACCACCCAAGATGAACCTTTTCAAGGGATAAAATCAAAATTTAATGTTTCTTTAAGATTGTATCCCTGGGGTTCTGGGAAGGGTAAAATATAATTGATTTTTATATGGCTTAATCTAAGTTAGTGTTATTTGGTTCACAGTAGGCGTATACATAACTTTACTCATAATGAACAGCTAAAATCCCGTGTATTATGCCGGACTGCAAAAGCCGGACATCTTTACCATTAAAACGAAAAACTATGACAGCGAAAATACTACCAACTCTAAAAATAGGCGATCTGGTAATTAATCCTCCCATCATTCAGGGAGGAATGGGAGTAAGAGTATCAAGATCAGGTCTGGCATCTGCAGTGGCAAATGAAGGCTGTGCAGGTATAATTGCGAGTGTTGGCTTAGGTCCTTTTGAGGATGCATCAGGATCGAAATTTGTTGAGTTAAACAACGATGCACTGAGATCAGAAATAAGAAAAGCCAGGTCACTCTCAAATGGTGTGATAGGAGTGAATGTGATGGTAGTATTGTCGAACTACGAAGAACTTGTGAAGGTTTGTGTTGAAGAAAAAGTAGATATTATCATTTGTGGATCTGGTCTTCCTTTAGACCTGCCAAAAAAAACAGAAGGTTCAAATATTAAGCTCATTCCAATAGTTTCATCAGCCAGAGCTTTTAATATCATTTACCGAAAGTGGAAACAAAATTATAATAAAGTACCGGATGCTGTAATCCTTGAAGGACCTATGGCTGGCGGACATCTCGGCTTCTCTTACGATGAAATCATAAATGAAAAAGCTCTGCCTCTGGAGCAACTGGTAAAAGAACTGGTCGAATTTGTAGAATCACTTGAAGAAACTATTCCGGTTATTGCCGCCGGTGGAATATTTGATGGAAATGATATAGCTAAATTTTTAAAGATAGGTGCATCGGGTGTTCAAATGGCAACAAGATTTGTTTGTACTATCGAATGTGATGTTCATGATGATTTTAAGCAAGCTTATATTACTTCAAAAAAGGAAGATATTGCCATTATCAACAGTCCTGTCGGACTTCCTGGCAGGGTAATCCGCAATGATTTTACGCGGAGAGTTATGAAAGGAGAAACTATACCTTTCAAATGTCCGTTTCATTGTTTAAGATCGTGTAATCCACGGACCGCTCCTTATTGTATAGCCCAGGTATTAGCCGATGCGTCTAAAGGCATGTTACTAAACTCATTTGTGTTTGCCGGATCTAATGCATACAGGTGTGCAGAAATTGTTTCAGTAAAAACACTCATCAATCAGTTAAAAGATGAGCTTAGTAATTCATTGTAATATAATCTATTATTCATTAATTGTAATAGTCGCACTTCTTGACCACTTCAAAATCCGGTCAGATAACACTTAACATACACAGGTAGACAACAAAGATTTAACTCCGGATTTTAGTGGTCAATACTATCCGGCACGGGATACTCTGGGCCTCTGGTTTTTACAATAAAGATTAATACTGAAAGAAGTTAGATACAGGCCATAGATAATTTGTAGATTTGACCATCATTATTAATCATGCATTATGAAAATCATTTTGATTGTAGTATTGATTATCTTAATATTATCTGTGTCAATTAGTTATTCGCAAGTAACGAACACAAATCAACCGCAAAGGAAAGTTGCTTTAGTTATTGGCAATGGAACATATATATCGAGTGAACTTGCAAATCCGGAGAATGATGCAAAGGAGATGAAGATTGCACTTCAAATATAACTAATTAAGTTGTAAATGAAGAACAAAAACCCCCTTTTTATGAATAATTCAGGCTAAAGATATTTGCCGACTTGCTCCTCTTTTTGTTTGTATAGATAAGATAGAGATCAAGAATAAGCATGAGCATTATAATAACTATTACATTCTTCCCGGTCTTTTTACCATCGGTTAATCGTGGTTTGTCGGGATTATCCGGCTGGTATATAAGCCTCATCTTATCACCTGTATAAAACTTTTTACCCTTTCTTTGCCTTCCCTTATAAGTTCTTTCAGCTCCGTCGTCAGAAATGAACTTAACATAATAGTAGCTGATCTCAGTGCTGACAACAGTGCCCTCAGTAACTTTAGCTGTTTTCTGAAATGCCGATGCTTCAAGATAAATTGCCGTGCAGATGGCTATGCCAATCAGGCAGAGTACTAACAGGATAATGTTTCCGCGGTACATAGTGTAGGTTTTAAGGTTTGAAAAAGGGAATTTACGAAAAAATCGAAATGTGGGCGGGTATGAGATGAGGAGTGTGTGAACTACATCAGTTTCAGGGTTTTGGCAATTTCATCGCGGAGTTCAGGCTGGACATTAACATCATTAGCGAATTTCTTCCACTTGCTCAGGGTTTCGCTTATTTCTTCGATAATGTCTGCTGCCTTTTTATTATTTATGGATTTGCCAATAGTTAAAAGGTCTTCCCTGTCAATATCTTTCCGTTTCCCATTAATGCTTAAGGCATGCTGGCTCACCCATCTGTGATCAGGTTTATATGCATGACAGACATCATAAGCCGGAGCCAGTTCCCATCTGCCTCCTTTTTTTAATCTGAAGGAGAAGTTTTTGGTATGATCATCACAATTCCTCGCAATAACATTGAACACCATCCTTCTGAACATTTGTTCTGCATCGGGATAGGTTAATCTTAATTCACGCATGGTTTGAAAGAGCTGCTCGTAACTAAAACTGGTAACTTCATTAAAATCGAAGTTTTTCATGGCACAAAATGTCTGTATGTGGTGTTTAATGTCTCCTGCTTCGCGGTCGAATCTTCTGGTCATAAAATGTGCCCTGCCGTTTTCTTCCAGAAGTCCTGATGACATCATCTCAATGCCACAGGCTATTGCCATATTATAATATGCCATCTCTACACGGCCATACCCTTTGGTTGCTCCCAGCTGGACATCACTTACACCATCCAATTTAATCAGCCAGTGCTCAAACCCGTTGGGAACCCTGGTTTGCCCCGATTTAACCTCTCCGGTTTTCGTGTTGTAAGCGATTACTGCTTTAGGTCTTGCACCCCCTGCTGATGTCCCGATCTTTAAAATCTCTGTCATGGCTTTTTCTTCATCCTTTTGCAGGCTGGTGACAAATGCTTCTCTTTTTGACAGGATTTTCCGGGCGATATCAACGAGACTTTCCATTTCAACAGAAAATGTTCTGTAGCTCTCCCTTAATGTCGGCGGTTCAAATTCTAAAGCACCCATACCTCTGGTGCCCATAAAGCAAAGCATTTCAACCGGATTCATGCTGTCCGGTGGTCGGCCCTGCTGAGTCAGCCACATATTAATGAGCTGATTACCATATTTGTCCGGAAGAACATCTGCCAGTAAACCCGGTAATCCTTTAAATGTATCGAATTCAGCGTTTTTGTCTTGCCTTAATTCAGGAAATGTTATTACTCTTCCGGATGAACTGACTGGCATCTTCAGAGGAGACAGATCCCAGTTTAGTCGCCTGAATTCAGGGTCATACTCAAATGCCGCTAACCCGGTTTTTTCATTCCAGGCAACGGCTCCTGCCAGCTTTCCCCATACTTTAACTTCTGCAACCTCCATAATTACCAATTATTTTGGTTTTTAATTTCCTCCTTTTTCCCACCGGCTCTTTTCTTTTTATTTTTTTCAATTTTCGCCAATATCAATGGACTTATGACTTCCTGAACCGAAAACGCTTCCATAACATGCAATTGATCCAATATTCTGAGTACCTGAATTAATGTGGCCAGTGTTACCTTTTCGCCCCGCTCCAGTAAACTAAGTGTAGAACGACTGATGCCGGCAGAATTTGCCAATACATCCTGTGTTTTGTTTTGCTCCATACGATGGTGCTTTATAAATACACCTATATGTTCCGCAAGGGCTTTATCGCTCATTGAACTCCAGTTTTTGTATGATATATCAGTCATAATACTTGATTTTATCATTTAATGAATGATATCTCATGCAAAGATATGATATTTTTTCGATATAACAAATATGAAAAAGGCGACAGGCGTCAGGGCGTAAAGAAAGTCCGCTGGCTGACAGAGGTAAATTCTTTACATTATCTGACAGTAAGCAGCAGGCTCCTGCTCAGAACAATATGCGGATAGTCAATTATCAGCAATCCTGCTGATTCCAACCTGCTGATCATCGAAGAAAAGTCTCTCTTCGTTACATGGATCTTAGGCTCCGTTATCAGTATTCTGCCTCCGGGATTCAATAAAGACTTCATCTTTTCAAAAAATTTATGCTGATCAGGTACTTCATGTACCATCCAGAATGTGAGGATAAAATCCACTGTCTTTTCAATCCCTGTTCTTTCTGACTCGCACCGGTGAGCCTCTACCCTCTTCTCAAAACCGTAATTTCTTACTTTCCTGATCATCTTATCAAGCATGCCCTGCTGCAGATCAGCTGCAATGACTTTACCTTCTTTTCCAACCAGCTTTGCAATTTCAGTAGTAAAATACCCGGGACCGCACCCCATATCAAGGACCACCATCCCCTCCTTTATGTACGGTTTCAGTATTATCTCAGGTTTATGCACCAGCCGTCTCAGAAAGTTATCAAGACTGCCGGAAAATGTTGCAGGACATACGTAGGGTTGGGACATGTTTCGTGATTGAGGTGAATTATCCAAAAATAGTGATTTTAAGACACAGGATGATAACAGTTACATGCAATCGGTGCCAGAAATCAAATCAGGATCGAATCTATAAAGGAATAAGGGGTGATCTGGTATACAGTCCAACCGGTGGACATCAGGAATTTCTATTTCAATGAATCGATTGCCTTACGCAGTATATCAGCCGAATGCATCAGTGAAACCTGCTCACCGGAAGCCAGTGGCGTATCGATGATCTTCCCGATTCCATTATGGGAAACAACACATGGAACACTCAGACAGACATCTTTTATCCCATACTCTCCGTTAAGGTAAGTCGAGACTGTAAGAATACTGTTCTGATTCCTTAGTATTGAGCCTGTTATCTTTACCAGTGCGAGTCCAACAGCAAAATATGTCGAACCTTTCGAATTGATAATATGTGCTGCCGAATCACGTACCTGTTGTTCTATATCCTCTCTCTCTTCCTTCCATCCCGGGCATTTTCCGCATACCTTGCAGTATTCGCTGACAGGGATGCCTGCAATGTGAGTCATCGACCATGCTGCAAACTCACTGTCGCCATGCTCACCCAGGAAATAGGCATGCACATTATGAACATCCACATCACAGTGTTTGCCAATCAGATGCCTGAATCGTGCACTGTCGAGCACAGTGCCTGAACCGATGACCCGCCCCCTCTCCCAGCCACTCCTCTTAAGTGCAACATATGTAAGAACATCAACCGGGTTGCTTACAATAAGCATTACCCCTTTACAATCCTGTTTTGTTACAGTTTCAGCAATCCCTCCGACAATTTCAGCATTCTTTTTCAGGAGCTGCAGACGCGACTCGCCTGGTTTCTGAGCAGCTCCGGCAGTTATCACCACCAGCTGTGCTCCGGCATAATCCGATTCGGTACCCGGCCGTATTATTACAGGAGGGAAAAACGGCTGTCCGTGTACCAGATCGAGCACCTGTCCCTTTACAAGGTCCTTATTTCTGTCAATAAGTACTATTTCACTGGCCAGACCACTCTGTGCCAGGGCATAACAGTATGTTGCACCCACCGACCCGGCGCCTACAACCACAACTTTGCGATGCTGTTCAGCATCTTCCTTTGTTTTCATAATAAAATGTCTCGTATATATATTAAACAATATTATCTCATTTAAGTTCTCAGATCAATGCTTTACGACATGCAAGACCTGCAAGACATCAGACAATTGATTTTTATTTTTTAAACCAAATCCTTGCTAACTTTGTTTGTATATAAAACTAAACATACTTAATAACTATGTCATTCACATTACAACCTGGCGGGAAGATCATCGGTTTTGATCTGCCTTCCACAGACGGAAAGAGAAATAAACTCTCTGATTTTGAGAAATATAAATACCTGGTTGTTTTCTTTACATGCAACCATTGTCCCTATGTGATCGGTTCCGACGAGGTTACCAGGGAAACCGCAGAAAAGTATATCAAAAAGGGTGTCGGCTTTGTCGGGATCAACTCAAACAGTGAAAAGACCTATGCTGAAGACAGCTTTCCGAACATGGTAAAAAGGATGGAGAAATATAAGTTTCCCTGGGTGTACCTTTATGATAAGGGTCAATCGGTTGCCATGGCCTATGGGGCCCTGCGTACTCCACATTTCTATGTATTCGATGAGAAAAGAGAGCTTGTTTATACCGGTCGCGGTGTCGACAGCCCGAGGGATACATCGCGTATGACTGTTAATGACCTCGACAGAGCTCTTGATGAACTCACATCAGGAAAACAGGTATCTGTACCGGTTACAAATCCTATCGGTTGCAATGTCAAATGGGATGGGAAGGATGCCCATTGGATGCCTCCACAGGCATGTGATCTGGTGTAAGGCACAAGGGCTCAAAGGTGTCAGGTTTTTTATTTTCATTTAATGCAACTATTCTTCACTGAATTGCGTTATTAAGAAAAATGCAGGGATGAGAACAGGTCGCCGGAGTATAATCTTCTTTATTCTGTTGATTTCATTTACAGGGTGTATAAAGGAGAAGTTCGATCCTTCAGATTTTGATGCATCTCTTGACCTCACCCCCGGACTGGCAATCCCTATCGGATTCTCACATCTTGGAGTTGAAAAATATCTTGCAGATTCAACTCTGAATGATATAATTCGTATCTCAAATGATGGGTTTGTGAGCATTTATTACACTGCAGAAATTGATTCAGGAGTGATGGAGGATATCTTCTCAATCAATGATGCCAGTGTCAACCAGGCAATTGTAAACCAGACCGGCTCTGATATTTTTCTGAATATTCCCGGAATCACTTTCGATCTTGCCGATTCAATACGGATCCCTGTTATAGCTACTCAGGCTGATGCCCGGATTGACAGTATAACCCTGCTTTCAGGAACACTTCAGCTAAACCTCACTTCTGTTAACCTCACCGGAACAATAACCTTTAAGATAGATGGACTGATTCAGAACGGGGTACCATTCACTGTAACAAGAGACCTTGCAGATCCGGATTTTACCATTTCCCTTGCAGGTTATACAATAATACCGGAACACGACATTGCAGGCAACAACCTGTTAAAATGTGAAATGGCGATTAATTTTCAGTCTCCTTCCGGACCGGTCAATCCGGGAGGTACAATAGTGGATATCAGGGCTGACCTTTCCGGTATGGATTATGAGACTATTTATGGCGATTTCGGAGGATATACGATCGATTTTCCGGCACAGACCATTGCAACTCCGTTTTTCAGTAAGATGACAGACGGAGAGATCCTTTTTGCAGATCCTGAAATAAAGCTCTTCTTTCAAAACTCGGCAGGGGTCCCTTTCGGGATATACTTTAGCCGGATAGATGCTATCGACGGAAACAATGCCGGCTATCCGCTTACTGGTCCGGGGATACCATCAGCTGCCAGTCCCAAAATAATCGCATATCCTGCACTGAATCAGGAAGGACAGACTATCAGCGACAGCCTTGTTATCGACAGTAATAACTCAAATCTTTCTGAGTTTCTATCCACCACACCCGATTCAATAACAATAAACGCCTCCTCAGAAATTACTTCACTAACGCCTTCTTCCACTTCATTTATAAACCATGATTCAAAGTACAAAGTATCAGCAGCCATTGAACTGCCTCTGTGGGGTAAGGCTGATTTCCTGATACTCCTTGATACTATAGAATTTGATGACCTCAGCTCAGCTATCCCTCCGCCCGAAGAGGTTGATAGGCTGATTGTGCGGACAAGCATAATAAATTCATTCCCTGTTACAGTCTATCCTCAGATCTATCTTCTCGACGAGAACTATGTGATGCTTGACAGTCTTTTTACCGGATTGGAAAAGATAGAAGGAGCAACCGATACCAACGGTGATGGAATTGCTGATCCGCATAAACAGCCTCCGATCGACATTGATCTTCCACGATCAAGAATTGACAACCTGTTAAACGCCAGGTTCCTTCTGGCAAAAGGAAGGATCATGACCACTGATTATCCGGCACTGGATGTGAAGCTATATTCATCATATTATCTTGATTATTATGTAGGGGTTATAGCCCAGTTAAAAATAAATACCGGGCAGTAATGAATATCTCTTCTGAACTACACTCCCTGATAGCCTTGAGGAAAAAACTTATTTCACAGATATTTTTCACTCTGATAATTCTGCCTGCTGTATCCGTAACTTCAGCCCAGAATAATACTCTGTATCTTATGCATTCAATCCCCCAGGTAAACCAGCTGAATCCTGCAGTGCGACATCCGTGCAAAGTTTATATTGGGCTTCCTGTTATATCATCAATCAGACTAAACACACGTAACACAGGATTCGGATTCCACGATGCCATACATACCGGAACAGGAGCTCAGTCTGATACATATTACCTCGACATTGATCAGCTTGATAAAAAACTCCGGGGGATGAATTACCTGCTGGGTAATGCCAATATAGACCTGGCCGGACTTGGACTTGAATTCGGGGAATGGTATTTCACTCTTGGTATTTCCAATCATACTTCCATACAAGTGGCTTATCCTCACGATATTGTATCATTGAAAGACGGGAACTGGGACGTAAATGCAGGCACTGCACTACCAGTTAACCTGAACAGAATCGGGGTGAATTCCACCCTCTGGAATTCTATCGGAGTAAGCGCTTCCAAAGAGTTTATGGATGGACTAAGAATAGGTGCCAGGGTGAAATATATTAACGGCATGGCAAATGTCAATACCCGTAAATCGGCGATATCGCTGAATACTGCATCAGACCCGATAACTCTCGACGCAGAAGTTAATTACAAAGTTAACAGCTCCCTTCCGGTTACCCTCGGTTATGGATCAAACGGACTGGTCAACAGTGTCAATTTTGAACCGGCCATGCATAATCTTATCGGTAATTATATATTCAACGGAAATCGTGGATTGGCAATAGACGGAGGAGTTGTATATGATCTTGATGAAGCGACACAAATCTCTGCAAGCTTTACCGATCTTGGTTTTATTTGGTGGAGAGGTAATGTTAATAATTTCACAGGAGAAGGGAAGTTTGTTTTCCAGGGTATTGATCTCGATCAGTATATGAATAACCCGGGTCAGAATGATCTTCTTGACGCACTGCAGGACTCACTTCTGAATGCTTTCCATGCCTCAACTGCCACAAACAGTTATTTTACTGCTCTGCCATTTAACCTCTATGGAGGAATTACAAGAGAAATACTGCCGAATCTTAAAGCAGGTGCAATGACATGGATTGAGATCAACAGTATGCATGTGAGACCATCCCTTACACTCTCTCTGAATTTTACACCATTCGACGCTTTTGCTGCCACACTGAGCTATACAATTATGAATAATAAGATCAATCAGATTGGCACTGGCCTGGCTTTCGGGAACCGCGGTGCTCAATTCTATATACTCACTGATAATATACCGGTCAGATTTACAAAAGATGTCTCAACTTCTCTTATCTGGCCCTATAATGCAAGAATGATCTGTCTGCGGTTTGGCCTCAATCTTTTCTTTAAATGTGATGATAATGAAAAAGGAGGGTCAAACAGATCACGCTATTCAAAATCAAGGATGCGGGATGAGTGTGCTGCATACTGGTAGAACGGTTTGGTGTTCCCGCAAAATAGCCCCCTCATCTGCGTGATCAGCAGGAAAATCCTTCAAAACAATCTTTCCCCCTTTTCGCTTGATTCAATCAGTTTCCTCCTGTTTTGTGCGAAAGACACCCAAAATTAAGATAGAAAGACAAACCCAATTTAAGAACTTCCCATTACTGACA
>MENI01000099.1 GCA_001768195.1 Bacteroidetes bacterium GWA2_40_15
TAATTTGTTAATAGGCTGTCAGTTTTATATTTCTTCGTGCGTTGCCCCTGTAAACAAACTCACCTCCAATCCCCACATCTCTACCCTCAGGAGAGGCATGAAGGGGGGTTAATTAAGCAGTCCTTTGATAATAGGAACAATTACAATTACTTTTACAGGATATTATTTAAAATATGTCTATGGAAAAAACTCAACCACCCTATCTCAAGCCTGGTGACGAGGTGGCAATTGTATCACCTTCCTATTTTATTTATGAGTCGAAGCTGAATGAGGCGGTAAGCTATCTTGAAAAATGGGAACTGAAAGTAAGGACAGGCAGGAATGCAGCAAAGCAGTCAGGTCCGTTTGCAGGCAGTGATGAGGAAAGATTATCTGATCTGCAGGAGATGACAGATGATGCAGATATAAAGGCGGTTATAAGCTCCAGGGGAGGCTACGGAATCTTGAGGATCATAAACAGGGTTGATTTTTCTGCAATCAGGAGTCATCCGAAATGGTATGTCGGTTTTAGTGATATAACTGTGCTTCACATGTGGCTGAGTGAAGTTTGCGGTATTGTATCAGTTCATGCCGATATGCCATTGAATTTTAATAATCAGGAGAAGACGCCACATACTTTCAGCACATTGCAGCAGGCATTATTCGGACAGTTGAATTCAATTGAATGGACCGGAAGCTCATGCCGCGAAGGTAAGGCAGAAGGAGAGATAACAGGTGGCAACCTGTCACTCATTTATAGTCTGATCGGAACGCCGGCTGAACCTGTAACCAGTGGCAGGATATTGTTCCTTGAAGATGTCGGAGAGTATTTCTACCATATCGACAGAATGCTGATATCACTGAAGCTTGCAGGGAAGCTGGCAGGGTTATCAGCGCTTCTTATCGGAGGTATGAATGATATCAATGAAACAAAGACTCCCTGGGGAAAGAGTATTGAAGAGACAATTAATGATGTGGTGAAGGATTATGGATACCCTGTTTTCTATAATTTTCCTGCAGGACATATTTCAGACAACCGGGCATTTTATATCGGGAAAAGAGCAGAGATAAGTTTTACCGGCGAAAACAGAGTGTTGAGATTTCAGTGAGATCAGAAGGCTGAGATAAGCAGATCAAGATCTTTTGCCATTATCCCGAATTTCTGGCCAAGAGTTTCGTTGGTGAGCATGCCGTTATATAAATAGGCCCCGTTTCGCACACCCCGGTTATATTTAAGCAATTGAGTGATTCCTCCCGCATCAGCAAGGTTCTGAAGAAGAGGAGCGAAGATGTTGCTGAGTGCGATTGATGCGGACCTTGCCACCCTTGAAGGCAGGTTCCATGCCGAAAAGTGAATTACCCCGTGCTTTTCATAAACCGGATCATGCAAAGCCCTGCATTCAGTTGTTTCAATACAGCCTCCCCTGTCGATGCTGAGGTCGATAATTACCGCCCCTTTTTTCATATTGCGTACCATATCTTCTGTGATATAATACCATGGCCTCAGATCTTCAAGCTCTATAGCCCCAATTACAACATCTGCTGATTTAAGGGCTTTCTTCAATACCTGAGGATGAAAGACAGAAGTCTGAAGACGTTGACCGAGAAGGTTCTGGAATCTTCTGAGCCTGTCGAGTGAATCATCGAATATTCTGACTGTCGATCCAAGTCCTATTGCAGCTCTTGCTGCATATTCTCCGGCGGTATTGGCTCCTATAATAACTACCTCTGTTGGTGTTACCCCGGTAATACCGCCCAGCATTACCCCTTTTCCTCCGTGCATGTTACTAAGGTATTCCGAAGCAACAAGGATGGAGGTTACACCGCATATTTCGCTCATTGATTCGACCACCGGCATCACGCCATTGGTGTCGCGGATCTTTTCAAAAGCTATTGCAGTTACTTTTTTTCTGATCAGCTTTGCCAGTGTCCCCTCATTAAGCTTAAGTACATTGAGATATGATAATACAACCTGATTGCCTTTCAGGAAATCAGTTTCCTTCTCAGAAAAAGGGGCTACCTTTATTACAACGTCAGCACCATATACTCTTGCTAATGAGTCGGATATTATAGCACCGTTCTCACTGTAATCCTTATCTGAATAGTTTGCTCCCTGGCCGGCTCCTTTTTGTACAATAACTTCATTATCTCTTTCAACAAGAAGATTAACAGCCTCTGGAGTGAGTGCAACTCTTTTTTCATCATCTTTTGAGTCGCTGGGTATTCCTATTGAGATATTCCGGTTTCTGACTGAAGTTTCAAGTTGTTCTTCCTTAGGCATAAAAGCTGTGTTGCCAAAGCTTACCTTTCCGCTTTTACTTCTTTCATTCATCGTTAGAAAGGGTTTGTTTTTTCAAAGGTAATTAAATTTGATCTACAGAGCAATATCTGATCAGGTTATGAGATATGAAGTATACGCTGATCATCGTCAGTGACAGTGATTCTGATCTTTAGAGTTCCGGAAGGAAGTATATCTTCAACCAGTTCAGGCCATTCCATGAAACAATATGAACCACTGGCAAAATACTCCTCTATTCCAAAATCAAATACCTCTTCGGTTTTTCTGATCCTGTAGAAGTCAAAATGATACAATGATTCTCCTTTTATTGTTTTGTATTCATTTACCAGTGTAAATGTGGGGCTTGTGGCAATATCGACTGCTCCTAAAACCCCGCACAGAGCTTTTATAATGGTTGTCTTACCGGAGCCCATGGCTCCGTAGAAAGCAAGTAGTTTATAGTCCCCTGTCTGTCTCAGGAGCTTTCTCGCCGATGAATGCAGATGTCTTTTGTCTTTGATAAGAATAGTCATATTGGTTTATTCAAACGGGTTCCACACATGCTACAGGCAGCATTATCTCCTGCATTGATATTCCTCCATGCTGGAAAGTATCTTTATAATATCCTGCATAATGGTTAAAGTTGTTCTGGTAAACAAGATAATCCTTATTCAGGGCAAAAATATACCTTGAACTGATATTGGATTTAGGAAGCATTGCTTTTTCAGGATCTTTAAGTTCGAACACTTTCCTTGGGTCATAATCAAGGTTTCTTCCCATTTTGTATCTGAGGTTGGATGATGTATTTCTGTCGCCAATGATTTTCAACGGATTCTGAACTCTTATCGTTCCGTGATCTGTGCTGAATACCACCCTTACAGGATGCTTTGCAAGGGTTTTAAGTAATTCAAAAAGCGGAGAATGAAGGAACCATGATCGCGTAAGACTCCTGTAAGCAGGTTCTTCATTGGCCAGATCACGTAATACGCCAATATCTGTCCTCGCATGCGATAGCATATCTACAAAATTGAAAACCATAATATTAATGTCATTCTTTAACAGCGTCTTCACTTTTTCATTTACTTTCTTACCTGCCTGGCTGTTATGAATCTTATGATATGACCATTTGTAATTTAGTCTTTTTGTGGCCAGCTGGTTTCTGAAGAGCTCCTCCTCAAAATTATTCTTGCCCTCTTCATCATCGTCATTTACCCAATATCGCGGCATGTTTTCAGCGATTGCGGAAGGCATCATGCCTGCAAAAATCGAATTCCTGCTGAATTGCGTTGTTGTCGGCAGAATACTGAAGTAAATATCCTCTTCTATGATCCTGTATAAACCTGTAAGTTCAGCTGAAATAGTCCTCCACTGATCATATCTCAGATTATCGATCAGAATGAAAAACAGAGGTGTGTTTTCCCTGATTTGCGGAAATATCTTTTCTGAAAAAAGAGAGGGAGAGAGGATTGGTGCGTTGTGAATTCCCGGTTTCAGCCAGTTCAGATAGTTATTCATTATAAACTTTGAAAACAGATTATTGGCTTCGTTCTCCTGTAATCTCAGTATTTCAGTCATTCCCCTGTCGGTCGATTTTTCAAGCTCAGATTCCCAGAAAACTATTTTCCTGTATAATTCAGTCCAGTCGGTAAAAGTCGATGCAGCTGATATCATGCTGGTGATCCGGCCGAATTCCTGCCCGTAATCTGTGGTGGTTTTTTCAGTTATCAGCCGGCGCTGATCGAGTATTTTTTTTATAACAAGCAGAACCTGGTTTGGCTTGACTGGTTTAATGAGATAATCTGCTATTTCTGAGCCTATTGCGGCTTCCATTATATCTTCTTCCTCACTTTTTGTGATCATCACCACCGGAATATCATTACGGACCTCCTTTATCAGTCTCAGAGTTTCAATACCGCTTAGTCCCGGCATATTTTCATCAAGAAAAATGAGGTCGTAAGAATTTTGCCGCACCAGATCAATTGTGTCATTTCCGTTTGAGCAGGTATCTATCTCATAGCCCTTTTCCTCAAGAAAGAAAATATGTGATTTGAGAGCCTCCACTTCATCATCGGTCCACAGAATTCTTGTTTTTCTCATTTGAGGTAATTTTCAATAAAGAAGATATTATAGCGGTCAGGATTTTTATCATCATTCAGGATGATCAGGTTTTCATCACTTATTAAAAATGAGAATATCTTACTGCCGGAAATATTTCTTATATACTTCTCAACCAGGAATCCGTTATAATAATCGAGTGCTGTTTTATAACCGGGGAATCCGGAAACGGTGATCATAATATATTTACCATCTACCTGGTTTCCTTCTGTTTTATAGTTCTTATTGGTATAGTTATCAATATTATAACTGATTACATCAAAAGTAGCCTGGTTTATATTGAATGCCGGGTTGACTATGATCAGGGCAAAAACATGATTCTTTGTGGTGTCTGCGACATATAGTTCCTGAGCTATAGCCCTGTCCTCCTCAACTTTAAGTTCAGGCAGTTTCTGGTTAAGGTACGCTATTATTTCACCTGCTTTTTTACTTTCATCCGATTGAGGCCATGCTTTTATCAGTTTATTCAGTTCCTCTTTAAAGCTTCTTTCATCGGTTTGTCTGGCAACACAATAGGCGCGTAAAAGCATGAATTTCGGAGAAAGATCGTTTTCGGGGTATTTTACCAGAGCATCATTGGTAACAGCAACAGCCTCAGTGAAATTTTCAGCAGAATATAAATCGTATGCCTTCAGGTATAAGCTTTCAGCCATCTTCTGATCAGCCAGTATTTTTTCATAGTATGCCGGATCTGACAGTATTCGGGCAAACTCACTTTCAGGGTAGTTTGCGAGCAACTTCTGCCTGGCTGTTTCAGATTTGGCGCTGTTTATATCTTTATTTATCCTGTAAATATTAAATAGAGCTTCAGGGACAAGTTCATTCTGAGGATATCTGTAAGTGAGTGTTTCAAGGGTTTCAGTACCTTTTGAAGGGTCATTTATTTTTTCTGCATAAGCTTTGCCCGCATTAAGCATGGCATCAGCGATCCTGTCATTGGAGATTGCCAGGAGCGAATCGGTCAGAGGGAGGTTCTGCAGATAAAACTCAGGACTTTTATAATCAAGACGGGCGGAGCCGGAGTCAGGTCCCTGCCGATTGATTTCTCTGTCACTGTCTTCCTGCATAAATGCAACTACTGCCCTGTTTGATCTTCTCCAGTTGTCTTCAAGTCTTCTGTCGCCCCATCTCCTTCTGAATTCTGTCCGTCCGAATGTAAGAGCTGACTGATTATAGAAATACCATTTGCCTTCCTGATCAATCTGGTTCTGGGAGCGTCTTTCATTCTCATAAAACTGCCCCATGTTGTACCTGTCAGAGTAATCTGAAGTTCGGCCTTCACTCTCCTCTTTTGTTACCCGGGCGATAATTGAAGATATTAATGCATTTCTCTCCTGTTCACTCATTGCGGCTACTTTTTGAAGGCTGTCTTCAGCCTGAATGATTACCAGCTGGGAGACTAAAGCATTTAAGTTCAGTGATTTGGTTTTCAATACCTTATAATCGGAATAGTTTTGATCAAGAAAATAGAGCGCACTGTCATAATACATACCTGCATCGATATAATCGGGTTTCTCATAGAAATAGCCCGCAAGGGCAAGATATGATCTTCCTTTCTGGTTCTGATTAATTGAAGGAGCGGATGCTGACAGCCTGAAATATTCAATTGCCTTCTCATCATTTCCCTCTCTCATGGCCAGGTTACCAAGGGCGAAATAAATCTGATCCTGGAAATCCCTGTTTTTGGAGTCCTTAAGCATCTTTTCGAGTTCTCTCCTGATCTCATCCGAATTCATGGTATTAACATCCAGAACTCCTGGCAGATGAATTCTTGCATAGAATTCCACTTCGTAGGGAGGTCTCATCCTGATGACTTTGTGATAAAAGTAGGTAGCCTGGGTGCCATCATCAGTCTGTTCATATAACTGGGCAAGAAGAAAGGTCCATCTGTATTTTGTTTTCTTACCGGATGTCATATCTATTGCACTTCTGAGAGGTCCGATTGCTTCAGCATATCTTTTCTGTTTGACAAAAAGGTCGGCCATTGTACTGCTGTGCATCGACTGAAGTGTTTTTGAGTTTTCAGAATTGATATTGAGTTCAGAGAGAATTCTGAATGACTCGGTATAATTACCAGTCTCATTATGAACTCTTGCAAGCCAGATTGTAGCTTCATTCCTGATACCCTTATCATTTGCCGTAGAGGAGCTGTATTCAAATAGCGCTGCAGCCTCTTTGAATTCATGCTTGTAAAACCGGGCTTTACCTATGAGAAGATAACTGTCGTCCACCCATTCATTATACTCTTTTCTGTCGAGCAGTTCCCTCTCCTTTTCTGAAATATCATTTTTATCCTTTAAATCAGGCTTGGCAGTCATTGATTTCAGGCTAATCAGCTTTGAGGCTTTCTGAATAGCACTCTCCATGTTTGATCTGCAGTAAGACGGTGTTGCCGGATCGCTATATTCAAAAACTTTAAGGACCTCACCATAATCATCCCTGCTATTGGAGCTTACCTTTGCAACTCCTTCCTTAAAACTCTCATAGCCATTAAAGTAGATGTTGTACCTGGCAGTCATGTTATGGTAAAACCTGGTTGAGTCAGTGTTTTTCTCAACCGAACAATCTGTAAGGAACAGGGAAAGTCCCAGTATTACCAGGTATTTATATTGTGTTTTGTAAGGGGCCAAAGAATAACTTTTAATACTATAACTGACTTAACCAGTGTATAGTATTTCAAAGGTAATTAAAATTGAGGTGATCTTATTTCTCAGGTGGAAATAACTCTTTTTATTTCAGGTACCTCTCTCAGAATTGCCTGTTCCACGCCTGCCTTAAGAGTTTGCATACTGTAGGGGCAGCCGTGGCAGGCACCTGTCAGTTTAACTTTCACTGTCAGGTCGTCCGTTACCTCAATAAGTTTAATATCACCGCCATCCGACTGTAAATATGGCCTTACCCTTTCAAGGGCTGTTAAAACGCGGTCTTTAATACTTTTTTCTGTCATAACTATTTGTTTATCTGTAGCTTGATTGTTGGTCGCTGATCACGGTTTCTTGCTTCCACACTTTCAATGAGTCGTTCCGCCAGTTCAAAAAAAGCGTTACCTGTAATTGATTCATCAAGGGCTACGGGCTGCCCGTTATCACTACCTTCGCATATACTCTGTACCAGAGGAATCTGGCCCAGGAGAGTAACATTCATCTTCTCTGCGAGATTTTTGCCTCCATCCTTACCGAAAATATAGTATTTATTTGAAGGCAGTTCAGCAGGGGTGAACCACGACATGTTTTCAACAAGTCCCAGAACGGGAACATCAATTTTTTCTGTACGGAACATGGAAATACCTTTAATTGCATCGGCAAGAGCCACCTCCTGCGGTGTGGTAACTACTATTGCTCCTGTTACAGGAACCTCCTGCACCAGAGTAAGATGTATATCGCTCGTTCCGGGAGGAAGGTCAACAAGCAGAAAATCAAGTTCTCCCCAGTCGCCCTGGGTGATCAGTTGTTTTAGAAAATTTGAAGCCATAGGTCCTCTCCATATCACAGCATCGTTCGGATCAACAAAGAATCCTGTTGACAGAACTTTTACCCCATATTTCGACAGCGGGATTATATGATCAGCATCGTTCTCTCTTATTACCTCTGGCCGGTACTTCTCCTCATTGAACATCTTGGGAACAGATGGGCCAAAAACATCAGCATCAAGCAATCCGACACTATAACCTTTCCTGCCAAGAGAAATAGCAAGATTGACAGCAATTGTTGTCTTCCCAACACCACCTTTCCCCGATGAGACAGCAATAATGTTTTTCACTCCGGGCAGCACTTCCCTTGGTTTTTCGACATGCTTGCCCACAAC
Organism: Bacteroidetes bacterium GWA2_40_15; assembly: GCA_001768195.1. Classification (GTDB taxonomy): domain Bacteria; phylum Bacteroidota; class Bacteroidia; order Bacteroidales; family VadinHA17; genus LD21. The sequence goes on from MENI01000099.1 coordinate 8,177, forward strand.
AACTTTTGGTTCTATTTTTATTTCATTAATTACTGCATCCTGACCGAGGGTATCTTTAAGGGTTTTTACAATAGTACTCCTTACAGATGAGAGGAAAGGGTCATTCGATTTCTCAGGTGTGAGAAGGATTGAGATCCCCTTATCAGATGAGGTGACTTCTGAAACCATTCCAAGTGTAACAATATCTTTTCCCGTTCCGGGATGAATAACTCCTGAGAGGATTTTTAAGATTTTTTCTTTTGAAAACATAATGAACATTTTATATAGTATTTAACCCCCTGAATCCCTCAGCCAGCTGAAGTAATCTTGCCCCTGCGTCAGCAGGGTCGGGGGCTAATTATTTTTATTTAAATTAATTATAAACAATCACTAGTGTCCGATTAAAAGTATGAGATTCTTCGCTTCGCTCAGAATGACAATTACTTATGGAGGTTTAGGGGAGGAGGAGGTGGTTGGCGGCACTGCCGCCAACCACCTCCTCCTTAAAAACACAATTACCTGTCATTCTGAGCGAAACGAAGTGAAGCGAAGAATCTCATGTTTATTTCACATATTATCCGTTTAGTACTGATAAACAATCTGCAATTTTACAGAAATTCTGCCACATGGCAAAAGATCTACTGAAGTTCTGTAAGAGGATCCCAGTATTTTTCGCTGAAATTAATTATACGGTCATTCTCAATTATGATACCTTCATTCATCAGAAGCTGTTCCATTGTAGAGGAATTTCCGAAATGATGTTTTCCTGTAAGGAGGCCATTGCGGTTAACCACTCTGTGTGCAGGGATGAATTCCGGTCTTCCATGGCATACATTCAGGGCCCAGCCTACCATTCTGGCTGATCGGCCGGATCCGAGATAGCGGGCGATAGCCCCGTATGATGTTACCCTTCCGTATGGGATTATTTTAGTTACCTCATATACCCGTGAGAAGAAATCATTCTCTTTTTTCTTACCTGAACGTGTCATATTATAAAGGTATCTTTTTTCATCCTGAAGGAGAGGTAGTTGATTTTCATACCCTTTTCCAGGAATTGCTTTTCATAATAAGTTTTGATCGATAAAATATTCCGGAAGAATGAACTGTCGGATTCTGAATAGAGATCGTTTGTGGAGAACAGCAATTGCAGATTATGGTTCCTGATAACCGTCCCGGTAAAATTGTAAAGCTCAGTGTTGTCGGTTTTAAGATGTACGATTCCATTGTCTTTAAGGAAGGAAAGATATTTCTTAAGGAATCCGGGAGAGGTAAGTCTTTTATTGGAGTTTCCGGCACCCGGATGAGGATCAGGGAAGGTTATCCAGATCTCATCAACCTCACCGGTTGAAAAAAAAGAGTTTATAAATTCAATCCTTGTACGCAGAAATGCAACATTTGACATTTTAAGTTCATTTGATGTCTTTGCCCCCCTCCACATTCTTGCCCCTTTTATATCGATACCGATAAAATTATTCTGTGGAAACATGCCAGCCAGGCCTGTTGAGTATTCTCCTTTCCCGCACCCAAGTTCCAGGACAATGGGATTGGCGTTTTTAAAAATATGTGAATTCCAGTTTCCTTTTACAGGATGGTCTTTGCCGGCAACCTCACCGATCTCAGGTTGTATGACATTGGAAAATGAACCAAACTCATTCCATCTGGCCAGCTTGTTTTTCCCCATTTAAGCAGTTTATTTACTGATCCTTTCTATTCTGAATCCGATATCATAGACTCCCTTAAGGTCCTGAGTGCGCATACCATGCTGAATTTGGAATACATATTCCCCTTTTGCAGGGAAAAAAATATGTGATTTATATGGGAGTTTTAGTTCACGAATATCACCAAAGCCTTTACCAAACCTGTTTCCCTTATCATCAGCAAGATGATACTGAAGCGTATCGGTGATCTTACTTCCTGCCGGTGAAGTAGCAGTAACGAAGAGGTATAAATTCCTGAAAGGATAATCAGAACCGGTTCTGAGGTTAAAAAACAGGTTATTGCTGTTTAAAGTGTCGGTAATTGTAACTCTGAATTCAGGCAGATTCATCAACGGCCATATATTTTCACTCATTACAACTGAATCTGTATATACCACATTGGTGTTGCATGATGAAATAAGGAGCAATAAAGCCGGTAAAAACAGTATCAGATTACTGTTTATTTTTTTTATCATTGAATCTTCTGTTTTTCCTTTTGCTGTTTTGATGGCGCTGACGTGAATTTTTATCATCCGGCTGATCAAACCGGGTCAGGCTGTTGTTTTTCAGCAGATCCTGTGAAACAGGTTCTGATTCCCATGATTCAGCGGCAGCTTTAAGCATGTCAACTTTCTTCCCTTTCCTGTTAATTGACTGTATTTCCCTTACCCTTTGTACAGGAAGGGCAATCAGGTTAGCTGATGACTGAGAGTCGGTTGAATACCAGTAAATGCCTTTATGAACTTCAACTTTCTGGAAATATGCAGTACAGTCGGTAGCCTCGAGAGGAATATCTCTGGGAGGGAACGACCTCTGAACATCAACATAGCAGTCGAGTTCAAAATTAAGGCAACATTTAAGTTTACTGCACTGACCTGCGAGTTTCTGTGGATTCAGCGACAGCTCCTGGTATTTTGCATGAGTTGTTGTAACAGAGATAAAATTTGTTATGTGTGTCGAACAGCACAGTTCCCTGCCGCATGAGCCTATTCCGCCTATTCTTCCGGCCTCCTGCCTGGCTCCGATCTGGCGCATCTCAACCCTTATTCTGAATTCATCAGCCAGTACCTTAATAAGTTGTCGGAAGTCAACCCGTTCATCTGCAATATAATAGAATATTGCTTTAGTTTTGTCGCCCTGGTATTCAACATCGCCGATCTTCATATTCAGTCTTAGTTCCTCAGCAATCTTCCTTGAACGGAGCATGGTATGATTTTCGAGCTTCATAGCCTCTTCCCATTTCTGGATATCGACAGCTTTGGCTTTCCGGTAAACTTTTTTAAGATCTTCAACCGACTGTGAAATTTTTAATTTCCTGAATTGTTCATTTACCAGATGACCTACCATCGATACTCTTCCGATATCGTGTCCGGGTGAAGCCTCAACCGCAACCACATCACCTACCGCAAGCCTCAGGGCATTTACATTTCTGAAGAATCCTTTCCGCGTATTTTTAAACCTCACTTCAACAATCTCATTCTCATCGGTAACTGACGGAATCTCCTTAAGCCAGTTATATGAATCAAGTTTATTGTTGCCGGGTTTATATTTTATTTCAGGCATCCGGATATCTTCTCCGGATGTACCCTGAATATCTTCATTTTCTGTCATGGAATATCTGTTCTGCCAAAATTATTCCGCAAAAATAGTCAATAAATGGATTAATTTCAATAAAACGGAAAATGATCAGGATGAACGGATAAGCCTGGTAACTTTCAGAGCAAGGTCGAGGAATATGATCCTGGCATTACCATTTGCTTCAATATGAGAATAAACCATGTTAAACTCTTCTGAAAGAGGATATATGTTTTCCTGTGTTATGAAGGGGTGGAACCTGCCTGAAAAGTCGGCTTCTTCACCTGTCATGAATACAAGACGGTTATCAAGCTGACCGAGAGTTATCATGAGGTTTTCACGAAGGATTCTCATCGAAAAACTGATGAAATTTTTCTGTGCCTCCCTGCCGGTTGATGAAATATCCTCCGACCAGTTAACAAGAGAAATTACATCACGTTTCCATGCAAATCTCATAAGGTTTTTAAATCTGTCAAGATTCTCCAGTGATGAGCTCTCGTTTTCGCATAGCTCAACTGCCCTTATGATATTACCATTCGCCACATGAGAGATGTCGGCAGCTTTCTCTTTTGTAATGCCGAACCGCCTGAAAAGATACTCTTCAATATCCTGATCGCTGAATGCAGGAATCCTTACGAGCTGGCACCTTGAAAGAATTGTAGGGAAAACCTTATCCGGGGCATCTGATACAAGCAGGAACAACGTCTTTTCGGGTGGCTCTTCAATCATCTTGAGAAGCTTGTTTGCAGTAGCCTGATGCATTTTTTCGGGCAGCCAGATTATCATTATCTTGAAATCCGATTCAAAAGTCTTAAGACTCAGTTTTCGGATGATCTCAGCTGCCTCCGATGCAAATATCATTCCCTGTGCATTACCCACCTCTATGGAGTCGAGCCAGTTGTTTACTGTAAAAAAGGGAGTTCTTGCTGCAAATTCCCTCCATTCTTCAATATAATTGTCACTTACAGGATCTGTAGCTTTTTTGCCTTTGATAACGGGAAAGACAAAATGAAGATCGGGATGGATCATTTTTTCATACTTGACACAGGATTTGCATTTACCGCATGAGTCATGATCTGAACGGTCTTCACAGCTTATGTAACTTGCATAAGCAAGAGCGAGAGCCAGGCTGCCGCAGCCTTCATTGCCGGCAAAAAGCTGGGCATGGCTTACTCTTTGTTCCTTTACGGATCTTATAAGTTTCCCGATAATCTCTTTCTGACCGGGAATCTGGGAAAAATTCATATTTTGGTGCTTGGTGCTTGGTGCTGGTTGCTGGTTGCTGGTTTTTGTAATTTTGCTTTCTTACCCGGCACCTGGCATCCGGTACCCGGAAACATTTTTATTAATATATCATAATGCCTCCAGTGCAGCATCATAGTCGGGTTCATTGGCCATTTCAGAAACAAGCTGGGTATAAACTACCTCTCCGGTTTCATTAATGATAATAACACTACGGGCATAGAGACCGCCAAATACTCCGTCAAGTACATCAACTCCGTATAATTTCCCAAATTCCTGATCACGGTAGCCCGACAGGGTAACAACGTTGGTAATGCCTTCTGAATCACAAAATCTTTTATGAGCAAAAGGGAGATCTTTTGAGATGCCAAGAACCATTACATCTTTCTTCCCACCGGCAATCCGGTTGAATCTGCGGATTGAGGCCGAACAGGTGCCTGTTTCCTGACTTGGGAATATACTTAGTACCACTTTCTTCCCTTTGAGTTCAGAAAGTTTCAGATAGGAAAGATCCGATTTAACCAGTTTAAAATCAGGAGCTTTGCTCCCAATTGCGGGTAAGTTGCCTGATATTGTTACAGGCGCTCCTTTAAGTGTAAGTTTTGCCATAGCTTTTTTTTCAAATTTAGTTAATCTTTTTGCAAGAGGAACATTCATGTATGATGTTATGTTCAATTAAAGAGTTTTTTAACCGCAAAGGACACAAAGTTTACGCAAAGGCCGCAAAGCTGGAATAGTGTTTATTTATTCTTTGATTTCTTTGTGCAATATCTTTGCGAACCTTGCGGTTAATGGATTTATGAATCAGGATTTTTGTAAATGGATATTTCAAAAAAAAATGTAGGTTTGTATTGTGAAATATCTGACACTAAATTAAAAGTATAGTTATATGAAAATGATTCAGGACTTTAATTTCAAGGGAAAGAAAGCAATAGTAAGGGTTGATTTCAATGTACCCCTCGATAAGAAAACGTTTGTTGTAACCGACGATACCCGAATCAGGGGAGCATTACTGACAATAAATAAGATAATTAAAGATGGCGGTTGTCTTATACTCATGTCGCATCTGGGCAGACCTGAAGGGCGTATGGAGAAATATTCACTTAAGCCTGTATTGCCTGTTCTGGAAAAACATCTGGGGCAAAAGGTCCTTTTTGCTGATGACTGCCTTGGTGAATCAGCTGTGAAAATGTCGGCAGCTTTGAAATCGGGAGAGATCCTGCTTCTTGAGAATGTCCGTTTCTACCCTGAGGAGGAGGGAAAACCAATTCTTCCTGAAGGGGTATCCGATGAAGTGAAGAAAACAGCAAAAGCCGAGATGAAAGCTAAGCAGAAAGAGATGGCTAAAAAGCTTGCCAGCTACGGTGAGATCTATGTTAATGATGCATTCGGGACAGCCCATCGTGCGCATGCTTCTACAGCAGTTATGGCCGATCATTTTGATACAGAAAAGAGGATGTTCGGGTTCCTGATCAACAGCGAACTCATCGCAATGGATAAAGTTCTTAAAGATCCACAACGTCCATTTACTGCCATCATGGGTGGAGCAAAAGTATCCGATAAGATAATGCTTATCGAGAACCTTCTTAACAGGGTTGACAATATAATAATAGGTGGTGGCATGACCTACACCTTTGTTAAGGCAATGGGTGGAAAAATTGGTAAGTCGCTCTGCGAAGAGGATAAACTTGATCTGGCACTGAGTCTTCTTGCGAAAGCAAAAGAAAAGGGCGTTAAGATCTATCTGCCGGTTGACAGCCTCAATGCAGACAAGTTTGATAATGAAGCAAATACCAAAGTGTCAGCAGTTGATGCAGTAGAAGATGGTTGGCTTGGTCTTGACATTGCTGAAAAAACCATAATAGAGTTCTCATCAGTTATTGAAAATTCAAAAACAATCCTCTGGAACGGACCTATGGGAGTGTTTGAGATGGAAAAATTCTCCAAAGGAACAACAGCAATTGCAAAAGCTATAGCAACTGCCACATCAAAAGGGGCATACAGCCTGATAGGTGGTGGTGACTCTGTTGCCGCGATCAACAAGAACGGTCTTGCTGATAAGGTAAGCTATGTTTCAACCGGGGGCGGCGCCATGCTTGAGTATATGGAAGGGAAGAAACTTCCGGGGATCACTGCAATCAGGGGAGAATAAGCAATCTCGGGGAAATTTAAAATCAGGCTGCAACAAAACGCAGCCTTTTTTTGTTTTATCTTTGTATTCACGATGAAAAGGTCAATAACTATATTTTCAGCTTTACTGCTGATGATCTCAGGTTGTACAAAAACGGAACCGACACGTATAACGGGTACCGATACAATTGACAATACAACCTATACCGGTACAACATATTTCGTTTATGGCTTTTCATTTTCAACAGCAAAGCTTGTATCAACCGAAAATAGTCCGGGACCTGATATTGTCCTGTATGTAAATAAAGAGAACACTCCCTACAGGCTTACCCTGCAGGCAAACAACCTTAATCCGTCATTCTTCAAAGTAGGCGATTTTGCTGACGAGAATGCTGCAAAGGCTGCGTTCGATGACCTGAAGAGTGTTTCAGTCACCCAGTGGCAGGAGATGGCTGATCCGGTTGCCCCAAACCAGGTATGGATCTACAAGTCAGGCAGGGAGACATATACAAAGTTCAGAATAGTAAGTACAGTTAATGAAATGAGACAGCTGATAGCCTACGGGGAGTGTACATTCCAGTGGGTTCACCAGCCTGACGGATCATTAACCTTTCCCTGAAAATGAACAGCAGATTCCGGGATAAGATCTTCACAATTAATAATCAGACTGATTTCAATAATGCTGTAATGCATGCATACGATTATCAGCTTAGAGAAAATGCTGTATATCAGAACTTTGCAAAGCATCTGAAAAAAAGGCCTGAAAATTTATTAACACTGACTGAGATACCATTTCTTCCGGTGGAATTTTTCAGGAATCATAAAGTCATTACAGGTGATAAGCCTGTAGAGAAGGTCTTTGAAAGCAGCGGAACCACAGGAGTTATGACCGGAAAACATCATGTATGTGATCCTGGTTTATATACAGAGAGCTTTGTAACATCATTCAGGCTGTTTTACGGAGATCCCGGTGAATATATGATCGCTGCGCTTCTGCCATCATACACTGAACAGGAGAATTCTTCCCTGGTATATATGGCTAATGGACTTATTAAGCTGAGTCAGAACCCTTTAAGCGGATTTTACAGGGAACAGGAGGAAGCGCTTATCCTGAATATCATATCTGCCCTGACAGCAGGAGAAAAAGTACTGTTACTGGGTGTCAGTTTTGCATTACTGGATCTCGCTGAAGAGAGGGCTCCTGATCTTTCAGGGGTAATCGTTATGGAGACCGGAGGGATGAAAGGCAGAAGGAAAGAGGTGACACGATACGAACTGCATTCAATCCTGAAAAAACGATTCAATGTAAAGGCAATCCACTCGGAATACGGTATGACTGAGCTTTTGAGCCAGGCTTATTCAAAAGGGGAGGGGATTTTTTATTGTCCGCCCTGGATGAAGATTGTTCTGAGGGATACACAGGATCCCCTGACCACCTTTACTGAGCCCGGAAGGACAGGAGGGATTAATATAATTGATCTTGCAAATATTTACTCCTGCTCATTTATCGCGACCGGCGACCTGGGCAGACTTCACGAAGATGGTGGATTCGAGGTTCTCGGACGCTTTGATAACAGTGATATCAGGGGTTGTAACCTTCTCTCATAATATTTCAGATTAACCCCCCTTAAGGGCATAGCCGTCAACCTAAGAGTATTATTATAAATGAGGAGACTTGAAAGAGTTTCCCCCCGCCGAAGCGGGGCAGGCTCTCCTTTTGAAGGAGGGGTGTCCCGACCGAAG
>MENI01000100.1:0-10533 GCA_001768195.1 Bacteroidetes bacterium GWA2_40_15
CTGGATTGCAAAGGCATATGAAGGGATGGAAGACTCCCTGAAGGCGCTCCATTATTATAACCAGGCAAAAGACCTGGATTATAACCCATTCAGGACAATAACTGATTTTAACAATACATTGAGAACTATCACTTCTAATAATTCACAAGCTGTATTATTGGATATGGAGGAACTGATAAGACCCTATGCACACAAAGGGATTCCGGGTTTTGATCTGTTTCTTGATTACGTTCATCCGACAAAAACAGGTAATCTGGCTATTACCCGTGAAGTTGCAAATAAAATTATTAACAGTGATTTAATATCGTTTCCACCTGACCGCCAGAGGATTAATTTTGATGAAACCAGGGAAATCAATAAGTCAGACTATAGTGAAGATAATGACCTTTATATTCAATTTACCCGCTTTTCATTATGCTGTATGACACATCAATACTATTCTGCTCTCAGCTTTGGTAATATCTTAAAAGGTAGTATTCCCCCGGAATTAACAGATTCTGAAAATTCTCAAAAGATTAATCTGATCAATGATGCAATAGAAACCTTTAACCAATATGTAGAATTTGAAATTGAAAGTCTTACCAGAGATCCATTGCCGGAGGAGGAACTAAATGTGATGAATAATATTAAATCATTCTATCAAAAACATTTTCCATACGGGACGTTTTAATAAAATGACAGCAGAATAGGCTGATCTATTTTGTCCCCCTGGCTTGTCGGAAATAATCTAAAATATCAGAAAGGACATCTACTGCTTTCTTCCCTCCTCCCTGGTATATGGATGATACACTGCGGGAATAATAGAGGCTGTCAGCCGCAGAACCCATTTTCGATATTGAACCCAGGTCATAAAGTACGGCATCGTATTGCCTGATACTGAAAAACTTTTCAGATCGGTTTAGCAATATGGCAAATGAATCTGTTGTGCTGGTGAGGGACTGATTTATGATTTGTATTTCATCCCAGACCTTTTTTTCTTCTGATAATGACATAAACTCTTCGGAAAAAGTCTTATTCCCGGGCTCTGTTTTCAAAGCATGGCCAAAATTATCCGCCGCTAATTCATACTGTAGCAAATTGCGATATCCAATTCCCTTCAGATAGTACAGATCAGCTTTCTCAGGGTATTTTCCAATAAGGATTTCCGTTGCATAAATCGCTTCTGCTGAAAAATCAAGTGCCAGTAATTTTGTAATCAGAATTTTCGAATATTCATATTCACCTGCAGGTGATATAATGTATCGCATGCAGGCTATCCCCATCTCATACTTATCTGTTTCCGGTGAAGTCTGCATCATGTCAATCTGTTTCCTGATTTTCTTCTCAGAATTACAGGAGTAAAAAAACAAAACCGTCAGAAGAATGTATAAAATCCTCATCTTTTCACCTGATCTCCGAATTTTAATTTATCATTTAAATATTGCTCAAGATAATCGGCTACATGATCATGTCCGAACTCATTCCAATGGTTATCTCCTTTTATTAAATACTTTCTGATATTAATAACAGGATTCTGTCCGTCAATAAACAAGGGGAACAGATTTATGAATCCAATTTCATTTGCAGAAGCGAATGATTCCCATTTCTCAACGTAATAGTCATGAGCATTCCCTTTTAATATCTGATATTGCCACGGATGTACAGAAATATTCAGGTCAGCATTCTGTGAATCACACAACTCCTGAATTTTTAAAATATACTCCTGCCCCAGTGAAATTCCACGGTCAGCCAATTTCCTGAAACTGTTTTTATAATACCATTCTCCGACACCATGAAACTGGGGATTTGATAACAATACTTTATCATCAAAACCACTGAAGAAGGAGGCATACAGGTCAATAACATTTGCAGGTGTGACTGTTGAACCCTGCTGATTAAAAAGATTTGCCTTCTTAAAGAAATCAATAGTCTGTCTCCTGGTACTAATTGAAGAGGCAAGGTGAAAAATCGAGGAATGTTTTCTCAAAAAGATCTTACTCCTATGCCAGAATTCCTGTATCAGGGAATTATCTTTCGGTTCAAAGCGCTCATATACAAGTTCATTCTGCATATCTGAAATATCTATGAACACAATAATATGATCAACTTTTAAGCCTTTCTCAAATAAATATTTTGCTCTCAGGTATTCAATCTTCGGACTATAACTTATGCACGAGGCATTGAGTATTTCCACATCCTGCTTTAACCGCTTTGATAAGATCCCGCTGAATGTTTTGTTATATGGTACGCCTACACCCTCTGAATGAGAGTCCCCCAGGATTAAAATCCTTTGCCTATCCGCATCGAGTTTGACGTTATAAACAGCCGAGTCTACCATACCCAGGGAACTTGTTCTGAAAGGATATAGCAATGAACCCCATGCGGCCCAGGTATCCTGAGAAGGCTGCAGCCCATGGTGATAATAGTAGTGAGGATTCCTGAATGAGGTGAAATTATCTGAGATTATAACAAATCCCGACAGAAAGTCCAGTATGACAATAATCAGTATAGAATAAAAAAGTTGAGACCATACCGTTGATCTCCTGGTATTTAACCCATCTTCTGATTTCCCGGTATTTTTTACCATGGATTTTCGAGGTCTTTTGGTTCATAAGTATGGTTCCTCTCTACAAAGTAACTTGGATAATGCTTCTTCATCATCATAAAATCCTTTCTGAATATTTTTGCCATCGCGGCAACAGGAAGAAGCACTGCAATGAAAAGGATGCCAAGTATAATCTTTGACATGATAAATCCCAGAATATCAGCCAGCTTAAACCAGGCCAGGTGAATCCAATGAGAAAGTTTATCAGATGCAATTCCGGCTATACCAATTGCAATGGCAGCGATCCAGAATACAGGAGAAGAGAATATGATAAATAACACTATGCAACCCACCATAATAGTTATGATGGTCTCTTTCTCCCTGGCTGTATTCATCATTAAAATATTGTATAAATAAAAGGTGCCACTGCGCTATTACCTCCGATGATCAGAAGTAATCCAATTATCAGAAGGAAAAAAATAAGCGGAAGCAGCCACCATTTCTTTCTTTCCTTTAAAAACCCCCATAAATCCCTGAGAAAACTCATTTCAGCATAAATTAATTAATCCAAGTCTATTTTCTGTTGCCGGTCTTTCTCATTAAAAGCCGGTTGCTCCTCCTTTGTAAGGAGAAAATCTCCGAGCACAAGATAATCCATTTCCGTATTCATAAAACATTTGTAAGCATCTTCAGGACTACACACTATTGGTTCTCCCCTGACATTAAAGCTGGTATTTATTATGATGCCAAACCCTGTCAATGATTTATAAGCATTGATCAGCTGCCAGAATCTCTCATTCGTATCTTTATGAACAGTCTGAATCCTTGCTGTAAAATCGATATGAGTTACGGCAGGTATGTCGGATCTTTGAATATAAAGTCGTTCCATTGGTGGTAATGAATAGTAATTCTCCGGAAGTATATTGCACCGTACTTCATTCACATTGCCAATCAATAACATATAGGGAGAATCCAGCTTAAGATTAAAAAAGATATCCTTATCCTCCGCAAGAACTGCCGGGGCAAATGGACGGAAGCTTTCCCTGTACTTTATCTTCAGGTTCAGCCGTTTTTGCATCTCCGGATATCGCGCATCTCCAAGTATAGAACGATTACCCAGTGCACGGGGACCAAATTCCATTCTCCCCTGGAACCATCCAACAATTTTCCCTTCACTCAAAAGCCGGGCAACTTCAGTAGTCAGATCCCCGATCGAATTGACATATCTGGAAGGAGCTTTATACCTTCGGAGTATCTTAACGATCTCTTTCTCCTCATATTCAGGCCCAAGGAATGAACCATTCATTGAATCGGGCCTGGTAACATCGCGCTCCATCCCTGCATACAGATGATATCCTGCCAGTGCTGCACCAAGTGCACCGCCGGCATCGCCTGCAGCAGGCTGGATGTAAATATCATCGAACCAGCCCTCTGCCAGTATCTTTCCATTGGCAACACAGTTTAATGCAACTCCACCTGCCATGCACAAATACCTCGACTGTTCTTCACTTTCAGCAAATGTTTTGGCATGAAAAACCATCTTTTTCACAATTTCCTCTGTAACTAACTGGATAGCCAGTGCCAGATCACAATGGTGTTGCTCAATAATCCCCTCTGGTTCCCGTATCCTGAATCCGAAAAGCTTTTCCCAACGTTTTGACTTTATCATCCTCAGACCTGTAGCATATGAGAAGAAGTGCTGGTTCAACCATATGGAACCATCATTCTTTATTTCCAGTAAATTATCTTTAATAAGCCTTATATAGTGCTTAACCTGCTCAGAGGAGAGCTCCCCGTAAGGTGCCAATCCCATAAGTTTATACTCCCCTGAGTTAACCCTGAATCCGAGAAAATATGTAAAGGATGAATATAATAAACCTACTGAATGAGGAAACATCAGTTCTTTTATCAGTTTTAGCTTATTCCCCTGTCCCAGGCAGATGGAAGCGGTAGTCCATTCTCCTACTCCATCAATTGTTACGATCACGGCCTGTTCAAAAGAAGATGTATAAAATGCGCTTGCAGCATGTGAAAGATGGTGCGAAGGAAAAAGCAGTTTCTGTTTTGAAATATTAAAAGACCCTAGTTTATTCAGTTCCCTGTTAATAATACTTTTCAGAAAAAGCTTCTCCTTTGCCCATACAGGCATAGAAGTTACAAATGAAGCAATGCCTGAAGGAATAAAGTTATAATAGGTTTCCAGAAGCCTCTCGAACTTGAGAAATGGTTTATCATAGAATACAACTGAATCAATCTCATCCATTTCAAGACCGCCTGAATTGAGGCAATATTTTATGGCATTTACAGGGAACGATGCATCAAATTTCTTTCTTGTAAAACGCTCTTCCTGTGCAGCAGCAATTATTTTTCCGTCACATACCAGGGCTGCAGCTGAATCATGATAATAAGCTGATATTCCAATTATATTCACCGGTAATGAGATTAATTAGCCTGAATTGTATGTATACTACAAATATACTTATTCAGTCAATATATTATCCCCTTTCGCCAGTTTACACCTGATAACAGCATATTTCCCTGATGTGGTATTAGATGATATAAGCTTCACATTTAATGTTAAATCTTTTGCAAGTGCAACAGGGATCCTGTAAGTCCACTCCTTGTCTGATGCGGAATGGGCAACAATCCGACTGATCTTCCCGTTTTCAATCTTACCTGAAACTGCAACACCTTCTGAAGCCAGAAGTCGATCGAATGAACAGTTTTTCAATTCAGGAGATATTGCCGGAAATATGATCGCACCTTTTTCATCGAACACCTGAACAAACATTCCATTGATTGCTGCAATATAGGCCCCGGAACCGGTTGTGTGCCATGGCAGATAGGCCCCATCCTGCTTATTCCAGTGCTCCGGAGGTGTCATAAATGAACCAATTGTATATTTTGCATCCCTGAGGATCTGATAACCTTTTTCACCCTCTCCCGCAACAAAGCATGCTGAAGCAAGGTTTGAAAGCCCCCATATCCATGTAGTGGTTGAGATAACAAGGTCAGTTGTTCTCTGATCTTTATCTTTTTGAAAATAGGCCACGGCACTATTCAAAGTATTTTTTGTTATATCGCTCTCAAGCTCAGTTGCAAAAGGGTACAATGATCCCAGATGAGCAACACCAAACGGATCATTCATATTTTCTGATATTCTGTAAACTTTGTTTTTAGCATCCACAGGCATCAGTTTTTTTACCTTTTCAGCCAGGGCTATCCACTCAGCTGCCTTATCCTCGTCTTTCCCAAGAATGGTTGCTGCACGGGCAGCTATCTGAAGTGTTCTGGTAAACGCGCACACTGTGTACATGCAATTTTCTGCCGGGTATATATGCTCAACAATTGAGACTACAGGTCGTAACTTCACATTCCCGTTTTCATCATATCTTAATATGTCATAAATCAGCCATTCTGCATTCCCCTTCAGCACCGGGTAGAACTGTTCCAGGCTGTTTTTATCGCCGCTATAAAGAAAGTATCTCCATGTATGTTCAGATATCTCCCCGTGTATATAGCGTTCATCCACCCACTGACCGATAGGGGAACTTTCTTTCCCTTCTTCTGTAGATTCCCAGGCATAAAAGGTTCCATGTCCTTTGCTGCGTTGCACAGCAACATCATATGTAAGCCATCGCCAGTTGGGTATCTTGCGTGCAAGGGTTGGATGGTTGGAAGAAATAAGACCAAAGAAAACAGACATTTCATCGTGCAAAAACCGCCCTTCCCAGTTTGATGCAAGTATTCCGCATGATGAACTCCATTGTCCCGAATTACACCGGAGGGTATAAAGCGAACTCTTATAAATACTCTCAAGTTCAGGGTTATTAAGATTGACAGAACTGGTATTCCAGAAATTCTGCCATCCCTTTGTGTGCTGGCTGACAAATTGCTTCATCTGATCAAAATCAGGAAAGTATGTATACTTTAACCGGTCGCTTATTGCAGCCCAGAACCATAGGTCAATGCTCTCTCCTTTTTTAAGGTTTACTTCGTGAACGAAATTCCCTCCTGTTTGTGTTTTCTGGATCTTTCCTACCGGATATCTCCCCCAGCGGACCTCTCCCAGATGATCTTCGACTTCATACTTAACTATGAGTCCTTCTGAAATATGAGGGGTGCGCGATTCCACATCAGGGTCGGTACTGAATTTGCCATCGATACTCCCGAAAAGCTTATCGGTATGATATGGTCTGAAAACAAAAAGTTTTGTACCGGTGGCCAGATTCCCATAAGCATCGCCGAACTTATATTTCAGAGTGAATTCAGCTGAAACATCTTTGTTCGATGTATTTGTAAGTTTTGTATGAAATACTATGATATTCTTATCCAATAATACCATACTTTCAGTATATTCCTGCACCGACTGATGATTCAATGTCGATTTAACAATAGCATTATCATAGTCCAATGTTTTTTCCCATTTATCATCTTTTACTTCTGCTCCATTTATTTTCAGTTGCCTCTCCAGGCTTCCAAAACGAACAAGAGGCTGAGTTGAACCGATCGGTATATCTTTATCGAACCTCGGTATCCATGTCTCTGCAGTACGGGCGTCCTTATGACGTCGTCCTGCCCAGAAAATAGTCCGGTTAACAGATTCCACTTCAAGTACTTTACCATTATGATATCCGTTGGGACCGACTATTGTCTGGATATCTCCGTTGCCGATCATCGGCCAGTTATAGGACTCATCTTCAGATGTGGCACTATTCCATTTATTTTGTACCTCAATTCCGGGTTTTGTGATATTTTTCATCGTATAAAGATTATAATTAATTGCTTTTAGTTAAGGTTATAAAGTCTGTCCCTTACGAAAAACCATACAACTTTTGATTTCCCTGGCTGATGAGATCACCAGCGACTATCCAGGACTGCCTGCCAAAATGCCTTTATATTCTCAAGAGGCACATCAGGATTAATGGTATTACTGGTTAAAAATACCAGTGAAGCCTGTTCCCGGCAGATATCCATTGTTTTTTGAACTTCTGCACGAATGTCCTCAGGAGAGCCATTGAGCAAAGTTCCGGTAACAGACAGTGGTCCAAATATCAGCAGCTGATCGCCAGTTCTGGTTCGCAGTTTAGTGATCCATTCCAGGTCCATGCCACATTCTGATTGAAAGCCCTGCAGTCCGGTGATACCTACAGCAAGCATGTCGTTCAAAAGTATCCGATAATCTCCGTCGCAATGCAAAACGATTTTACCACCTGCCTGATAGAATGGTTCGAGTGCGTATTCAATCAGAGGAAAGAGCTCACGGCGTAAAAATTCCGGTGCAACAAGGGGCCCATGCTGAAAATTTAAATCTTCACCGCTCAGGATAACACCCGGATGAATACCCTCCTTAACAGCTCGTGCATACACGATTGCTTTTTGCCGGCTTATAACTGCATTATATCGGATCCACTTACTATATCTCTCCGGATATAAGGCTAACGCTGTGAGGGCATTCTCATACCCGTATTCGTAGTAGCAAAGCGCACGTGGAACCAAATCCCAGTCAGCCGGACACCAAAGGATGTCATTGCACATGACCTGGTGCTTTTCAATATCCGCGACTAGTTTTTGGTACTCTGATTCTTCATTGAATTTACTCCACAATTCCTGAGGATCTGGTAGAGCTTCTATCTCCTCTATAACTTTTTCAGCATTGTACGCTGTATGCTTTTGATAGTGCCTCTGGTCAATAAAGCGAAATTCATTCTGGGAAACAGGAATATAGATCTCGATAATGCCGTCTGAGCCTAACAAACGCTCCATCTGCAGACCCCAATAGAAAGGATCAGACCAGTATTCTTCCTGAGAACATCCGGTCAAGGTCTGTATATTAGCCAGCGAAGCCATCCAACCTCCTAAAATGGGTGGCCGATCTGGTTTCTCCAGTGCAAAAGCCTTTTTCAAACGAGACTTTTTATCCATTTTTTGACTGTTAGCTATTTCTTTTATCTCAGCAGTGACGATTTCGTTAATCTCTATTCGAGGTGCCTGTCAATTGATGATCCCATGCTGAGGCAACTTTCTATAAAAATCCTCATAATAAATTCAGAATTCTGACCCTTTAGTTTTTTTATCTCTTAGGAATATTACAGCAAGCAAAGCCACCACCAGGAGAAACCATCCTAATATCTGAAAAATATTTTGCATTGACATATAGTCATGCATAGACCCTACTCCAATATTGCCTAAAAGTGAACCTGCACCGTAAATAGCTGCCCAAAAAAGCGATTGCCCTGTTGCCCTCCATTGCGGTGGAACCAGGCTATTGATATATTCGACACCTGCCACAATAAGAAGTGCCAATGATAATCCATGTGTCAATTCCACAAAGATGACGTAATCAGGAGTCGAAATAAAAGCATATAACATAGCCCGGATAGCAAATACAAAAAAAGTAAAAATCAGGGTACGTAAAAACCCGAAGCGCACAAGGATAAATGCAGAAGCCAGGTAAAACGGTAATTCACTTAGTCCCTGCAAGCTAATAGCCCAACCGATTAACTTTCGGGACGCGCCGATCTCAACCATATAGACACCGTAAAAAGATAATAATCCGTTAAAGCTCACAGAAACTAATAGAACAAAAAAGAGGAACAACAGGAGTTTGCGATTCCTCAAAACCCCGCTAAGGTTTTTCCAACTCATATCCAGGGCTCCTTTTGTTTCTTTGACAATGTTAATTCTGGTTGCAAAAACAGATGCCAGCACAAGAAGAACAGCAGAGATCAGAAAAATAGTGACAATACTGCGTTCACCTGCAATTTGCCCTGCCATAAATGCTCCCGACAACCATCCGACCGCACCCCAGATTCGCAAATATCCGAATCCAAAATCCTCTTTTTCTCCGAGTGAATCCAACGCAAGAGCATCGACAACAGGATAAATCGGATTTAAAAATAATGAAAATATCAGAGTCAGGAAGATTATCGGCCAGAATCCCTGTATCCACAGAAAGCCTATGAGTGACAAAGCGGATAATAAAAGGGATAAAATTAACAACTTTTTTCTACCCCAGCGATCCGCTACCACACCCCAAAATGGCTGCACAATAAACATTAAAACCGGAGCTATGCTGGCAACAATCCCCGTTTGGATCCCGTTCAATCCTGCCTCTTGCAAATAAACAGTGAACAGAGGCCACCACGCTGACCAGCTGGCGTAGACAAAAAAGTATATTACACTTATATTGAATTTAGGATTAATCAAAAACGAGAAAATCCTGTTCCCCTGTACATTTTCCATTCTTTCCATTTAATTTTAGATAACACTGTATTGTTCAAGGACTATTGAAAATCACCTTCAAAGATGACTTCTTCAAATATCAGATCAATGTATTAATTCCATTTTGCAAACCGCATTCTATTAAAACCCGGCCAAGTTCATCGGGATGCGATGCTTGAAGATCTTTTCTGAAATTCACATGATCAAAATACGATTTCGGTATTCGGAAACGCCATTTCATGTCCTTTTCAGACATTAGATTCAATGTCACAAGTTCACCATTCCTGATCTCACCGGAAACAGTCACACCTTTCGTTGCCAACAAACCATGAAACCGGATATTTTTCAGTTCGGATGGTATAGCAGGCAGCAAAATGGCATCATATTCATCCACAACCTGAACAAATATTGTGGTCAGTGCGAAGGAATACATGCCAGCCCCAGTTGTATACCATGTCAGATATGCGCCGATGTCTTCACGCATTTGTTCATTTGGCGCCATAAACGGACCGACTGTATTAGGAACTTGTTTGAGTACTTTGAATCCCTCTTCTGCACGGCCCTGGTAAAAAAGAGCTGTGGCCAAATGGCTCAGCGCCCACATCCATGTGTAGGACAAGACCTGATTCGCATTTTTAATCTCCATGCTTTCTAAGAAGGTTTTGTAGCCGTATGAAATAGTGTTACGAGCCAGCTCGCTGTGAATATCAACAGAGAACGGAAAAACCATTCCAAGGTGGCCTCCGCCATTAGGAAGATCGGCATTCTCTGAATACGCATAATGA
>MENI01000100.1:10545-22936 GCA_001768195.1 Bacteroidetes bacterium GWA2_40_15
TTGACAGGCATTGACTTCCTCAGTTCGGTTGCCAATGCACTCCATTTTTCCGCATCTTCAGCATCACAGCCAAGCGAAACAGCTGCTTTGGCAGCATTCTCCAGACTGCGGATTGTGGCGCAAGTAATATAAATGCCGCTCTCTACAGGATACAAGCCCTCATCGATGTCGGTCATCGAACGGATTTTCAATTTTCCATTCTCATCGCGGGTAAGGGCATCATGAATCAGCCACTCGGTGCATCCTTTCAAAACCGGGTAATAACGGGCCAATGCTTTTTTGCTGCCAGTACGCAGATAAAATTGCCATGATTCCTCAGAGAACTGACCGTGAATAAAACGTTCATCCACCCAGTGGCCATAAGGTGCGCTTTCTTCGCCGGTTTCAATTGCTTCCCAGGCATAAAAAGCTCCATGTCCTTTGCTGCGCTGGGTTGCCATTGGCAGAATGGTCAAACGATGGTTTGGCGCCCGTTCGGCAAGCGCAGCATAATTATTACTCAAAAGACCCATATATCCGAAAAATTCATCATGAAAAATCCTGCCTTCCCAGGTTGTACTCTGATTTCCATTGGTAATTGTCCAGGGAGAAGTGGAGCTGATAATTGTGTAAAGGCTGCTCTTGCGAATGCCTTCCAGTTCCGGATGTCCGATTTCAATCGCACTTTTTTTCCAGTAATCGGCCCAGGCTATTTTATGCGCTTCAATGAGGTTGAGCACCCTTTCAAAATTGGGGAAATGGGTGTATTTTATCCGATCGCTCAAAACAACCCAAAACCACAGATCAGTTGATTCTCCTGGTTGCAGGTTGATCTCGTGAATGAACGACCCGCCGTGCTCTGTTGAACGGACTACGCCCATCGGATATCGGCCGATATGAACTTCGCCCAGATGCATATCGATCTCGTACTGGACGCTCAGGCTTTCCAACACATGGGGCGGACGTTTATCCAGATCGATTTCTTTGGAGCGGACGCCACCTATATCTCCAAAAACCACATCATCCGGATACGGCCGACGAATAAATAGACGTGTGCCTTGTGCTCTGTTTCCGTCCGCATCGCCAAATATATAATCGACAGCAAAATTCAACTTTTTAGCAGTTTTGTTGCGATTTTCCAGCCGGGTATGAAAGACCAGCATATTAAAAGTCATACAAACGAGCGTATCTGTTTTCTCAAAAATTTCTCCATGATTCAATTCCGATACTACAGTCGCCTGATCATAATCCAGCATTTGCTGCCAATTTTCGTCTCTAGTTTTTACTCCATCAACTCGTAATGTCCGATCAAAACGGCCAAAGCGGATAAGCGGGATTGTTGCACCAAATAGTTCTTCCGGTGCAACCCTTGGTATTTTGATATTGCCACCTCGGGCATCTTTAAACCTGCGGCCAGCCCAGAAAAGGGTCAGGTTAGCTTTGTCATCCTCCGGGCAAAGACCTTTATAAGAACCGGTATGATAACCCGTCGGACCAAGAGCGGTTCCTAATTCACCATTTCCTATAAAAGGGAAATTGTATAGCTTGCTATTGTTGGTTACTTTGAACATCTGTTTCTCCATTTTTTTTAATTAAATATTAATTTCATTTTTTTGAACCGGAATTATTCCAGTGTATGTGCAAAAGTGATTCTATTAATTATTATGATAATTCCTTGCGTGCTGCATTTACAATCTTGTCGATTTCAACAGCCAGTGCAGTATCTACAGCTTCCGGCTGGTGACTGGATAAAATTTGTTCTTTCCGTTCCAGAGCCCATTCGTACATGGAACGGCGGCCGGAAGAAATCCATCTATCCCAATTTTGACGATCAAAGCCGCGGGGCATCCATAACTCATTTAAATAATGTTCAAGAGTGTGGTCATCTGTTAAAAAATTCCCTCCGATACCAACACGCTGAATAACATCAAAAGCTAATGTTTCCCTATCCACTTTAAAACCCCTCAGGAGGCGTTTGACATATCCGGCCATTTCATTGTCTATAATAAGCTGTGTCATTGATGCACCCTGGTCAGCACCAACGATGCCAATGGGAGCAAAAGTTTCCAACCCAGCCAAAGCCCCTGTAAGCATGGACATGCCTCTTTCCATACCAGACTGTGCGTCATGCCGTTTGCTGTCGCTCAGACCGGCATTAAATAGAGATGGCAGGCCATAAAATTGAGCAAGTTGGGTCATTGCAATAGCAAAAAGACTTTGTTCGGCAGCTCCAAATGAAATCATCATCGTCATTAAATCCATTGTGTGACAACTGCAGCCATAACCCACAGGAATACCTCGCTGAAACGCTTGTGCAATTACAATAGCGGAAAGTATTTCCGCATTTTCCAAAGCTGCCGTACCAGCTAGTGTTACAGGCCCGGTTGCACCACTTTGCACCATAGGTCCAAAATAAACCGGCAGCCCCCCCATCACACATTCTTTTAATATTTCAAGACCATCTTTTGCAAATCTCAGCGGGCTGATAGGTTCAATAAAAGCCGAAAGCAAAGGGTGTTGACGATGTTTTTCTTTACCCCCTGCAGTGGCTTCACATATCTCCCGTATATAGCGAAAAGAGTGTACATTATTAAATAAAACATGCTGGGGTTTTGTGCTGCCTTTTATCAATTCGCCTGCCAGGTAAACATCTCGAACACTTGCTGGAATCTCATCCGGAAGGACAAAACCACCCATCCAATCGACATTCTCCAAAGCATCGCCGATGATGATTGCCTGTTGCACATCTCTGCATGTTCCTGGCCTGCGGTTCCGGCCATCCTCTTCGATAATAAATGCCTGTCCTTCCGTGGACGGCAAATTGAAATCACCATAACCAAAACGTATCGATCTTGAAGGGTCACGGCCGTAAAGGATGAATTGCTTTCCCGCACAACTAAGTGAATCCATAACCAGATTTTCCGGTAATTTGGCTCTTTCGTGTGCAAAATCAACATCCGCTCCGGCATCTGCTAAAGCTTTCATGGCATCTTGGGACGGCACTTGTATGCCAATTTCTGCAAGTATTCTGATCGATGTATCGTGAATAGCATGAATTTCTTCCTTGGTGAGCAATTTAAGTTTATTCATAACAGAAAAATCTTATAATAAATAAGTATTTTTTTCATCAGCAGAGAATTGTTTTACTTGGTCATGTTCGACCTAAAGTTCTCCCATAGTTCTAGAGGAGGCTGGTCCCAGTTCCTATTGCCCACAATGTCCAAATCACCATTGTTGCTAATATCCGCCACTTTCCCACTGTAAATGCTCGTGTTTGCTATAACATACCTTTCCCAACTCAAACCATCACCATCATTCAGAAAAATAACGATCTCCGGATTATCTGATTTTTCCATTCCTCCTGCGACGATATCAATGTTCCCATCCAAATCCATATCGGCTGTCTGAAGTGTATGACAAAAATCAACGGTACCGATAACATGCTCTTTCCAGACATCATTATCTGATTTGTCCATCTTATACCAGGAAACCGGATACCCGGCACGTTCGGAATGAGAGAAAATAACATTGGCACAGCCGTCTCCATTTATATCCTTTACAACTACCTTGCAACTATTTGCTGTCCAGTCGCCGGTCTGGGTATACCATTTTTTATCAATGTTATGCTCAGTCCAGGTGCCTTTAATAGGATCGTCAGGACATTCCAGCCAAAATCCATTTAATACAATATCGGGATCGCCATCGCAATCCACATCGCCTACGGCCATACCCTCGTTCGGATGGATCTCAATGTATTGGATCTGCTTCCAATAATGGGACTCGTCCTGATGGAAAACAGAAACAGCCACATTTGAACGGATGACAATCTCCGGTTTTCCGTTTCCCGTAAAATCAGCTGCCTTGATATCCTTGACATAGTTTTCCTTTGAATCAACATGTACCCCAACCATATGTTCCTTCCAGGTGAAAGTACGGGGATCGTGTTGAGGCCGGGGATTTTCAAACCATACGATCTCCACATCATCGATATGAACCTCATCTACCTTTGGGTCATCTGAACTTTTGGCTTTGGATTTGGCCATAATGATGTCAGGGTCACCATCATCATCCACATCAGCGATTATGAAATTATCGGTAACGGGATAAAAGTTCTTACGGATGATGTGTCTGTCCCAGGTTTCAGCATTCCGGTATTCGTACCAGGCAAGAGGTGCGCCGTTATACCAGAAAGCATGAACAATATCCGAATAGTTATCTCCATCTATATCAGCAATTTCCAGGATACCCCCGAAAGAAGGATCGATAATAATTTGCTTAAACGATAATCTGGTATCGAGCTGCTCGTTCATCATAGCATTGATTTCATTCTCTTTAAGTGCCCGGTTGTAAATCCGGACCTCATCAATACTACCTTTAAATCCGCCATCGTGATCGTGACCTATGAATAGGTTTTTAGAACTTGTGGCCAAATCCTCAGACAAAGTTGCTGTACCGGTAACAACACCATTTATGTAGATTTTTGCTTCCGAACCCTTTCGTATGACCGCTAAGTGGTGCCATTCGTTTAGTGTGATTGGGGTAGTGCTGATGATCTCGATATCGCCATCAGTAGATTTAAAGGCATCCGAATAAAAAGCGGGATGCTCCATCTTGGAGGTGGACATAAAAAGATCATAATCCCAGGCATCCTGTGAAGATTTTGAAACGATACCCATGGATTTTCCTTTCTGGCTCACCTGCGTTTTCCTGATCCAGGCGGTAATCGTAAAATCTTTTTGCAGCCGTAGTTCCTGATGATCCGGAATTTCCACAAAACCGTCATTTTCAAAACTGAGGGCATAATTTACTTTCCCCGTAACCCACTTTGTATCTTTAACTGTGCCAATGTGCTCGTTTCCTGAGGCATCACGAACCAAAGTTCCCTTGCCCTCATCAAACTTCCAGTAGGCAACCAGACCTTCCGCTTGTTCTTTTGCACACCCGTTATGCAAGAGTAAAAGTCCCAATATTACAAAACTGAAAAAGTACCTTAAACAAAAATGAAAGGGATTTTTATTTATTGTAAACATATCACCTCCTGGTTTATTTTTCATTGTGTTGGCCAGTCAATTGATTGCCCATAGAATAGGGGCTCAAAAATGAATGAATTTGTTCTAACATGAGGTAAGCAGATAAGAAGTTTAATTTGAATCTTGACGTATTATCTTCAATGCATTCTCCCTGTATACTTTACGAAGAATATCATTTTCAAGTCCGAAACCATTCATTGGCCAGTGATACCCGATCGAAAGGGGAAGGTTAAAATATCCGAGTGCGTAAAAATGTTCATCAAGGGTTTCCAGTATCCTGAATGCAATACGATTCATATCCGCCGTAGGTACCCAGTCAGTTCCAAACACAATTCTATCCTGGTATTTACGATAAAATGAAGAAGCAAACCTTGGTATGGTAGCAGTCTCAGCATACTTGGCGGAATTGTCGACATATAAATTCGGATATTTATCAAGCAACCCTGCTATTCTGTCCAGATCGTTTGTAAGATTTCCGAAATGACAGGCAATAATTATATTTTCAGGATGCCGCTTAAGGGTGTTTTCCATAATGCTGATCATTCCCTCCTTCACTATAAATCTTCCCATACCTTCTCTCATACTGGAATCTATCCCGAATGTCCAGCCCGACATCAACCCATCATTGTAAATGTCTTTGTTCTCATACATCCATATGTCATCTCCGAAGTGTATGTTTAACGGGATTTCTAATTCAACACATTTATCAAATAACATATCCAGCCTCGGATCATCGGGGTGCATACCCCATGCCTCCGGTTTACAATAATATAATCCCCTGCCCTTATCCCCCAGTTCTCCAACGCCTCGTGCACCTTTCCCGAAACACCTGACCAATTCCCTTACAGCATCAGGTCCGTAACCGGATTTGTTATACCCGGTATAATCAAAACCGCACCATAACTCAAATCTATCCGGATAGGCAGAGTAGAGATCTGCAAGGGAATCAAACTTTGCTCCATGGGCTTCAGTGAGAACGATAACTTTTTCTATTCCTGTTTCATCCATCACCTTCACCCATTGATCCACCTCCTCCGGTGTACTTACATAATCACCATGCGTATGCATATCAATAACAGGAAACCTGGCCTTTTGAATGTTTGTAACGGGTATCCTGAAGAGAGACACCGGCTTAAAATCTTTTAACAAGATGCTTTCAGGTGAGGTTACATCTTCCTGTTTATGGAAATCACAGCTCTGAAACCATATCAAACACAAAATGGCTGTTAACAATCTCACACTACTCATCACCTTGCTGATTCAATTTTTGTTTTTGCAAACTGATGATCATCCGTATCAGCAATTTCTCTGTCAATAAAGCCTATTATGAATTCCTGATTATCTCCTTTCAGTATCGGCTTGGTACCATGAGCCCTTCCAAAGCCAAAACATACCATTCCGTCAGGTGATTTTTTTGAACCGCCTGGCGTGTTTCCCATATAGGAGAACAGATCTGTTTTTTCATCAGGATGCACCTGTCTGAAATATATAATGCGGGGATACCCTTTCTGGCCTACATATACCCAGTTCATGTTTTTGAAAATTCCCGTATTTTCAAGTAAGTCAGGAAAATCGACACGTTTGCCATCAATGTTGTTTCCCCAGTACATATTCTCAGGATCATATTTGCCTGCAGGGGTCCCCTCGTAAAGAAACCAGTAAGGCAGCTCCGGAAGGGTCTTCACCATTGTAAGTTTTGCATGATTATCGTAGAAAGCCCACCGGAATTTCCAGTTACCTGTCTTTGTAGTGGTCTCAATTACATTGGGAGCGATTATCTTTGTTACACATTTATCAAACCCGGGATGACCGGCATCATCATCTTCACCGCCAATACCAAGATTTGGAATTCCCCTGTATCGTGAAGCAGCATTTCCAGGTTGTCCGGAGTCGGTGATTTTGAAACTGATCCAGTCCTTGCCGTTCTTATCAAACATGCTTATAAATCCACCCCCAGCCTTGTCATATATATATGTAGCTGAGGAGGTTTCAATTTTTAAACCGGGGATTCCCTGCTCAGTAATTTCAGATATTTTAACTGAAGACATATTGACTTTTTCATTTGTAAGGTTTCTCCATAAATACAAAGGAGCCTTATTCCAGTTCCTTGATGCGACAATATCCATATCACCATCATTATCCAGATCTCCTGCAGTGCCACTGTAGCAGGCTCTGTCTGAAATGATCTGCTTCTCCCATTCAAGGTTATTGCCCTTGTTAACAAATATGGTAACAGGGTGATATCCCTCAGGGTTTGGGTCATTATACAGGATCAGGTTACCGGAAACAATATCTTTGTCACCGTCATTATCCATATCGGCAACCAGGAGTGTATGGGCAAAATCCATATAACCTACCACATGCTCCTGCCACTCTTTATCAAAATCTTTCCCCGGGTTTTTATACCAGCATATTGCATAACCGGTATTTTCTGCATTGGATACAAAAATATCCAGCCATCCGTCTTCATCAATATCATTTACAGTAACTTTTGTATTATTATCAAACCATGATCCCTTTGGGCCGGTTTTTTGCTTATACCAGCGTGGGGCATAATCGTATTTTTTCCATACTCCGTTAACCAGGTCTGCCGGTGCTTCGTACCATAGACCATTAATAACTATATCCGGATCGCCATCCTTATCAATATCTGCAACATCAGTCCCATCGTGATGAGGAGCTTCAATCTTTATAGTAACCCATTTAGCCGGTGTATTTTGCAAATAGACTCTCACAAATCCATCTACTCCCCGGGCTACAACATCTGTCTTTCCGTCTTTGTTAAAATCAGCTGTCACAATATCTTTGGCATATGTACTGAATCCTATGTCAAACTTTTGCCAGGGACTTCCATCATATTTCTTTGAACCATAAGGGTTCTTCAGCCAGAAAATAGCTCCTGTTTCATTATTATCATCACCATCAGTATCGTATCGGCCAATGACATCTATATATCCGTCATTATCAATGTCGGCAGATGCTATACCACATGATCTGTAATTAATTTCAGTTATGACCGTTCTCTTAAAACCACCACCACCGGTTGCGCCCATATCGGAAAACCAGCAAACAGTTTTAATATTAAGGGCATCATTCCCCTTCAGATCGTTATAATCATCCACAACCACGATGTCGTTTTTTCCGTCCTTATCAACATCAAATATCATCGGATGAAGAGCTACTGAATTTGTAACATTTAATGTTTCAAATTTTATTTCCTGCCCGTATCCGATAATCGATAAAAGAGACAGGACAGTAATTATTAATGACAATTTCCTCATAATTTCAAAATTTATAACGATTAATAATTTGCATAGGAAGATCTGTTAATTATTTAACACCATTATTAAACCAGACATCTACACGACGGGTTTCCTGGAAATCCTTTTGAAGGATGTCAATATCCCCGTCTCCATCAAGGTCACCAAGTTTACCTTCATGGGTGCCAATACCAATTGTAAGCACCTGAATATCAAACTGACCTTTTCCGTTTCCGTACAATATCCATTGCCTGCATTCATCCCCTGACCCGGGGCGGTACATCTCAGCTGCATAAATGTCGGGGTTTCCATCTCCATTTATATCGCCAACCTGAAGCGTATGTCCGTTGTCAACAACATCAATCAGTGTAGTCTTAAGCCATTCTTTCCCATCCCACTCATAAAGGTTAAGCGGGCCAATTGCATCACCTGAACCGAGAACAACCTCCGGATGGCCTCTTTTTATAATATCGCCGGCAGCTGATCGGGAGGATCCGTAATCATCAATCTTATTTGCCCTGAATTTACCATTACCTTCATATTTAAACCAGTGCCCCCCTCCAATCAGATCCTCTTTACCATCCTTATCGATGTCTGCTTTAGCAAGACCTTCATATTTAAACTCCTGCGGCCATGTCCATATTGTATTGAACTTCCAGTCCGCTTGTTTGGTGGGATTCGCGGGGATCTTTGCATAAACGAGTGTCCTTGCCCTTTGATTCCAGAATACCAGTTCTGCTTTTTTGTCTCCGTCGAGATCAACAAACAGCTGATCGTGATGCTGTTTTTCCCCGGTATTCTTAATCGTATGGCGTTTCCAGACCTTTTTTATCTCAAAAACCGGGTAGGGATTTTCCCACCACCATACTTCATTTGTTGCCCAGCTGCCCCCCTGAAGTATATCCAGATCGCCGTCACCATCAATATCATATACATCTCCTCCGGCTTCAATATGACTATCACTGTCGTCAATAATATATCTGTCCCATCCTTTATCGGTTTTGCGTAACCATACCATACTTGGAGAGCTCCATCCGGCAACCACAATATCCTCTGATCCGTTCTTGTCTATATCAACGGCAAGGGCAGCTGCCTGCCTTCCTACGTTTGGCCTTGGTACCTGCGACAGCTGGCTGGTAAGATGGTTCCATTCAACTCTTCGTACATCAGAAAGTGCTTCCGAGTTATTTCTCCACACATGCAGTAAATGGTAATCATCCCATGCTGTAGATACAATATCAAGGTCTCCGTCATTATCCAGGTCTGCAAACTGCGAACCGAGGTGACTCTCCTTTCCCCGGTCAATAACATGCTTCAGGAAATTCCCCTTACCGTCGTTTTCCCATATCTGAAGCTGTTCATTCGGGCCCTTGTGTTCGCAGGTTATAATGTCAATGTCGCCATCGCGATCCACATCAGCAACATCGAGATTATTCATGGTGTACTGGGTTACAATGGTATGTCTTTTCCAGATAATTGCTCCTGCATCAATATCCTGTTCAACCCAATACATACTTGCATCGGGTTCTTTCCCGGGCCATCGTTCCTCAGTTATTATTACATCCTGCCTGCCATCGCCATTTATATCTGCAATCCGGATACGATCGGGATGAAAACTGGTTGTGGTAACAGGATATTCCTCCCAGTTTGGGGTACCATTCCCGGTATTTTTATACCATACCACACCCCTGGCTTTTTCATTACCATATACTTTGCCAACTGCAAGATCAATAAATCCGTCTCCGTCGATATCACCAAAGCCAATTCCTTCATCCATTGTGTGCCCGGAAGCTACTTTTATCTTTGGCCATGGAATTTTCATGGGATCTTTTGGAATCTCAAAATAAAACAACCCTTCTTCTGTGGCAATGATTATTTCAGGTTTGCCTCCCGGCATTATTTGAGCCGTCTCATGCCCCTGACTGTTTAAATGCCCGGTTGGCGGCAGTGTCCCTATTTCCATGGCCTTCCACGACTTACCCTTTGTATCCTCTGCTTCGAGCCAGTAAACTCCCGGAAAATGCTGGGCAATAATATCACCATACTCATCACCATCCACATCTGTAAAAAGAACACCATCGTAAAGTGATCCCAGATCTGAACGAGGCCATAGTCCAGTCATATTTCCTTCGGGATTTCTGTAAAAATAACGGCCGGCCACGATGTCTTTATAACCATCCTTTGTAACATCTGACATATCAAGTCCGAAAGTCTTAAGTCCGTTAGGACGATCTTTGTCGGTTATTCTCTCACGTGAACTGTCAGCCTTTATGTAAGTCCATGAATTTAATACACGTTTATGATCACTGGTTTTGTTTTCCCATATCCTTAAGGGAGCTGTGAAATAACTAAGCGGGCCAACAATATCAAGATCTCCATCCGATCCCAGGTCACCAAGGCTGCCGGCATAAATTCCTTCCTGGTCAATATCCTGTCTGGTCCATACAGAGGCATCTCCCCTTTTATTGTAAAATACTGAAATAGGGTAAGGGGGAAGGTTCCAGGTACCTTCACCGGGTTTATTATGCCTGCGAAATTTTGCTGCCATAATATCGAGTGCCCCATCATTATCAATATCACCGATATCAACAGTTTCGCACCAGTCAAATACAGCGACAATGTGCTGTTCCACCCACGGACCTGTTTTCACCTTATCAATAGATGTTACAGAATACCACGATAATGGATAACCTTCTTTCTCGGAATGAGCCAGAATTATATCAGGGATCCCATCTTTATTCAGATCAGCTGCTCCTACATAACAGTTATTGTCCTGCCAGGTACCGTCGTTCTGAGTATACCATTTTTCATCAATACTGTGAAAGACGAAATCATCTTTTAAAGGGTTACCAGGTGTTTCGAACCAAAAACCGTTTAAGATAATATCAAGGTCTCCATCCAGATCAATATCTGCTAAATCAAGCCCTTCCTTACGCTGGTGGGGTATCTTCCTGTTGACCCATGACTTATCGACCTGGAAAAAAATACTGGTAAAATCATGTGATCTTATAACAATATCAGGCTTCCCGTTGCCATCAATGTCACCGGCTTTGATGTCTTTTACAGCACCTTCATGGGTCCCGATCAAATGCCCTTTCCAACTCTGATTATCTATTGGAGAAGTCTCAGGAGTTGGATTCTGGTACCAGTATATTTCTTTGGGTCCTTCATAATCAGTATCCAATGCGACAGCTGAAATAACATCTTGCGATCCATCTGAGTTAATGTCCTCAACAGCAAACCTGTCTCCCATAAAATCAGCATATGCGATAGTGTAATTCTTGTAATCCGGATATTTAAACCATGATAGTCGTGGTTTACGACCATCAACCTTAATGTGAAACGGATCAGTATGCTCATGCAAAATAAGATCATTCCTGCCATCACCATCAATATCGCTTACAATAGTATGACCTATATAATTTTCAATCGACCGGTAATTAAACTCAACCTGGGCATCCGATTTTTCAGAATACAGGGCACAAATGATAACTCCGCATAAGCTTATCCGGAAATATTTTAAGTATCTCATAGAAATTCGCATTAAAAGTTATTATAACCTTTATTTTTTTGTTTCATTTATAAATAGATCCAGCCTGGGTGCATCCCAGTTATACGGTTTGGAGAGAATGTCATAATCACCATCGCCCTCAAAGTCGAAAATTTTTCCTTCATGGCAGCCAATATCTCCATGAACCACATGATGAACAAAGTTCCCTTTTCCGTCTCCAAGCAATATCCTGATGGCTCCCGGATTATTGGGATTAAGTTTCATTTCTGCTGAAAAAATATCGAGATGGCCGTCACCATTAAAATCAAGAACATCAATTGTGTGCCCGTCATACAACGTTTCGATAACTATTTTCGGCACCCATGTTCCTGTTTTTGACCCCGCTTTCTCGATCCATTCATACATATAAAGTGGCCCCAGGCCATCTCCTATGGTAAGTAAAACCTCGGGACGGCCTCCCTCAATAAACTGTCCGACAGCCGATCTGGTGAAGGTATAGGAAGCATCAATCAGATTTTCACGGAATTTCCCGTCTCCCATATATTTGAACCATCTGCCGCCGCCAATAATGTCAATCAGCCCGTCGCCGTCAATATCTGCTTTAGCCAGTC
>MENI01000101.1:0-16092 GCA_001768195.1 Bacteroidetes bacterium GWA2_40_15
CACTGTATTAAGATTTGAAAACAGATTTGTATTCCGGGAACCTGAATATTTAAAAAGTGAGATAAGGAAAGTATTCAATAAAAAATAAGAAGAGATCTGACAAACCAATCGAGTAGGAAAGGGGGATTTCACCCCTAACCTCTCACAGAACCGTACGTGATACTCTCGCATCATACGGCTCTTGTTATACAAAAGCCACACGAGGTAGAAAGCCATGATGCTAGTGCACAAATAGATCGGGTTGCCTAATGGCAAAAACCCTTATCCAATGCGCAGCTTGCTTATAACTCCCTTTAAACCGTTTATACCGATTAACCACCCATTTATTCAATCTACGATGGAAGATATCAAAAATCCACTGCATTTCATATTTCCTGTATTTACCATAGTAGTCTATCCACCCCCTGAACTTTGGATTAAAGAATTCAGCTATCTGGTAGATATCACTATTGGTCCATCGATGGAAATTAGACTTGCGTATCTCATCAATAATCTTCTTCTCTTTCTTTCCGCTAATCGCACAATCATATCCTAAGAACATCTTCCCCTCTTGCTTATTCAGAGTCGGCCGTGGCTGAAAACTAAAGCCTAGAAAGTCAAACTGTACTGTCTTGAAGTTGGCCTTGCGCCTCGTCCTCTTACAAAATACAATCTTCGTCTTCTTTGCATTCAGTTCCAACCTGCATTCTGCCATTCTCATTTTTATGGCCTCTAGAACTTCTTCGGCTTCCTGCTGCGTGTTGCAATGAACGATAATATCATCTGCATATCTGACAAATGGAAGCTTCGGATAGGTCTTTCCAAGCCACTTATCAAAAGCGTAATGAAGGAATAGGTTAGCTAAAAGAGGACTGATAACTCCTCCTTGCGGTGTTCCTTCCCCCGTCCTGACCCGCTTGTTTCCCTTTCTATCTTCTATGGGTGCTTCAAGCCAGCGAGTCAGATACATCTTTACCCATTTTTCCTCGACATGCCTTTCTACTGCCTTCATCAGCAACTCGTGTGACATCTTGTCAAAGAAGTTGGATATGTCCATATCAATAACCCATTGGTATTCCCGCACATTCCTACGAACCTGTGCGATTGCCTGATGAGTACTCTTCATTGGACGATATCCGTATGAGTTTTCCGAAAATATTGCCTCAAATCGGGCCTCAAGATAATCTTTGATAACCTGTTGGGCAATCCGGTCTCTAACTATGGGTATTCCAAGCTTACGCTTTCGCCCATCATCCTTAGGTATTTCTACTTCAAGAACTGAAGTCGGCCGGTAGCTGCCTGAGCTTAATCGATTCCAGATCACATACAGGTTGTCTGTCAGCTTCGCTTCAAACATCTCCAGTGTCTCATTATCTATCCCAGCTGCCCCTTTATTCTTCTTCACTCTTTTGTAGGCCGCGATTACCATCTCCTGGGTAACCGGTATGCTTTTCGTCTCCATTGTCATATTCCTTCCCCGGTTATCCAGGGGTGATAACGGCAATTTCAACTGTATAACCTCAGCCCTTCGCTCCACTCCCATTACAGGAGCTTCCTCACTACTACGACTGAGTCTGCCTTCATACAAGTCATCAGTCTTCGGCCTCCCGGAGACTTCTCCCGGCTGAGCCTTTCCTTTATCATCCTTGTATGAGTTCCTCTGTTCCATAATTAAGCCTGAATAGGAATCATGCCTCCTTTATGCCGTCTGCCATGCAGCCAGTAAACAGGTAACCGCTGCACTTAAGTCCCCCAGCGTTGATGGACCGGCGGTTTTGACAGATTGTTCGGTTTCTCGACATTTCATCGAAGGTTCATTTGCATTCATCTTTCCTTTTCTCACCTGATCCTTTCGATAGGACCTTTTCCCCTTACCGTTTTGTACCTCACAGTTGCCCGTTTGGCACCGAGGGGCGGTTTCCAGGTACACCTGTACGTCCCTGTGAGAGGCCATACTCTCATCTTAATTACAGCATCAGATCCCTTGGTTCGAGATCTGTTCAGAGCACACATCAACCACCCCGGCCGCAATTAACCTTTGTAATATTATAATTATCAATGTACTGCGGCCACCCCTCCTTCAAAAGGAGGGGAAAGTTATACCATTCTCTTCTACCATAAAATTACCATTAGGTTGACGGCTATGCCCTAAATCCCCCAGGGGGGACTTTATGAAATCAGAATGAAGAACATTTGAACAGCGAAATAAGAATTTCAGACTTCTTAATTCTTAAATCGTTTGTTCTATTGTTCTTACTTCTAAAGCCCCCCTTGGGGGGTTGGGGGTAAATACCGACCCTCGCCAGCCTCATTATTTTACATCTAATTCCTTTCTATAATTACTGCATCTTCGAGTAAACCAAACGGTATAATGCAGTAATCATCTCTCCATATATTGGTGCTGTCCGGTCCCATAAGCCGTCTCTCATACCAGTCATTCTCCCCTGGCCTCCTTGTTGTCCAGGTACTTCTTCCTGTGAAGCTTTCAGGAGATAGCGAGATTAGCTCTCCTTCTGCATTATGGTGCGGCCCCAGCAGATTCCGAAGTGAATTTATCAGGGTAACCGAAATCGAATTATTCCCATTGATAATGGCATCAGTGATATCTACCTCCCATGGAGACCAGGCTGCCGGAGGCATATCTTTGCCATTAAGGTTCACCGTCAGCACAATTGCCTCACTCAATGGAAATTTCAGGATGTATTTTTTATTCTTTTCAATCCTTTCAATGTTAAACGATTTCTGAAGCACAAAACTTCCATTATAGAACGGATAACCTTGAGTTACCAGATCCCCGGTAAAAGTTTCCTTTTCACCGGCAAGAGTAAATGATTTAAAATGTTGAACAGGTTTTGGAATAAGAAAACCTCTCGCATTATGCTGCGAAGGCTCTGAAGGTCTTTTTGATATCTCAGCATTTACTCCAAAATCACCTGTCAGGTATATACTCTCTATCTCGCTGCCATACCTTTCAGCCTGCTTGCGGCTTTCCTGTAAAGGAGCCTTGTAATCGAGGACGAGAGTAACACTGTTGGCACCCTTTTTCAGCATATTGTCAGCCGGGGCAGATTTAAATGAAATATCCCTGTAAAAGGCTTTGCCGTCAAAGTTCACTCTCTGACCGTTGATTTCGATCTTAGTATACATTTCAGGCTGTTCAAGGACAAGTCTGCATGAGGAAGGTACTGATTCAACCCTGAAATCATATGACAGGATCAGGGGGCCGTTGTACTGTTTCCCTGTAAATCTTTCATGAATCCCTATTACCGGTTCAGGAGCACTGAATGTTTTTCCTCCGTCAACAGAATATCCTGCAAAATCGAGTGTTAATGAATTAACATCAAGTCTTTTACCCTGCCATTCGCCGGCAAGTTTCAACAACTCTTTCTCTCCTGAAGGGAATTTATATTCACCGGAAAAAACCGGTCCGTCTACAATGCTTTTGTCTGTAAGTATATAGCTCCGGGCTGGATTCAGTAATAACTCGTATCCATCGCTGTTATTTATGCTGTAACATTTCCCATAAGCCGGATCGAGCAGAACAATATTTTCTGATCTCTCTTTAAAGCTGATCCTGCATCGTATTGTTTTCAGTCTTGAAGTATTCGTAACCTGCAGGATATGCTTTCCCTGTGCCATTCTGTGACTTACCCATACATTCCCGGCATCCTCTCCTTCCACTGTTACATTTGGTATCAGCTCTCTTCCGATGGCAGTCGGGAGCTCTTCTCTGGTTACCAGGGTAACAATTTTTTTCAGTTCCCCCAGCTTTTCTGCATCTTTTATCCCGTCAATATAAAGAGGCATTTCAACGGAAATAATTCTGCCCCCCCTTGAAGCAAAACGTTTCAGCAGATCAACAGTGCTTTGCCTGATGGTCAGCATATAAGGAAGGATCACTCCCTTGTATGATTGTTTTCCTACTGTAATATAATTTCCGTTTACAGATCCTTCCTCTGCTATAATCTGCTCATCACCAAGATCATAATCGCGATGATTATCCTGAAGGATCCCCAGAACTCCAAGATATTTGCCATTCCTTTCGGTCCAGGTTACCCGGAAGCTTACAGGCTCGATATATTCACTTTCAAGAGGGTGTACAACAAGGAACTCAGGCTCATACTTCCCGGTAGTTGCAATATAACAAAGCCTCGCAGTGTAATCTTCAAGCAGCTTATTGTATGACCAGTAAGGCTGCTGGAAGCTGAGTGTGGGAGGGTAATCTCTCTTACGGGTACCTTTCATACTATAAAGGGCCAGGTGCGGGCACAGATGGTTTATTCCTGTAAGGGTATGCCATGATGCTATCCATGCCCGGTCCTCAAAATTCATATTCTGACCGCTGATCCCGTAAGCCTCCGACAATCTGCGACTTATCCCATACTGGTTAGCAACCGATGATATCTGCCGCGATACATTCAGCGCATTATCTATATGCAGGCCCAGATGATCCATCCCCGGCTGCTGCATATTTCTTAACTGGAGCATAAGGTTGCCAACGTTGTTACGTACTGTGGCCAGTCCTTCTTCTCCGTTATAATGTCCTGTAAATATCATATTATTTGATGCACAGAAATCACCAATCTGTTTACTGAAGCTTAGTTCAAGCTGACTGGCAACAGTTCTGAAATAATCAAGCCGCACTTTCTCATAACCCTGTAAAGTGTCAAAAAGGGAACCAATAACAGGCAAAAGGTCATAACCGTTATCCTTCCGGAACTTATCGATTATAACAGGTGAAAATGGCTGTACTCCATCATGTCTGAAATCGCCGGTGGCAAACATCATCTGAGGCTCATCGGTAAAAATACCAAGAGCTGATTTTCCAAAGTGTTCTGCATACCTCTCAGCATAAGGAGAATAGCTTGAGGCAATAAACTCCTTCACAGTTGCCGGATTGAGAAGGTCAACATAACAGGTACCGTTATACCATGCATTCCCGCTCCTCATTTTATATTCGATATAAAAATAGGTACTGTCTTTTGTAAGAATTTTTGATCCTGATGGCAATGGTTCATTTCGTTTAAGCCTCACGAGGCAACGAGCATGATAATCCTCACTCTTTAAAGGCACAAGGCCTCCCGCAAAACCGCTGGGCCATTTATCTTCATCATAGAACCAGGCATATGTACCTGTCCTCTGGCATGCCTTAAGTCCTGCATCCATTACCTTCCACCAGTCTGAGCCAAGGTACTCGGTCAGAAGACCGGTACGGCTGTGAAGATATACACCTCCATACCCTCCCCTGGCAAATTCATCTACATGCCGGTCAAGTTCAGCAGAATCCAGCAGGTCATTCAGTGAATAAAAAGGAACAGCCCGGTATTTTGCCGAAGGATTCTCAAACTCCCTGAAATCAATTCTTTCAGGTACTGCTGTATATGGATTTTCATCGGTGCATCCATGAATTAACAGAAGGATCAGTGGGAGATACTTTTTCATAAGTGTTAAGATTAATTTTAATGTCAGGAATTCCTCAAATAAAATTACAGATTTAATCCCGGATTTAAAACCTGAAATAAATAAATGGCATTACATCTGTTGTCCTCATCTGGTAAAGGAGTATTGCAATGAGCATTACAGTTGCCAGTTGCAGAATAACCGGGATCCTGATGAACAGACCTCTGTAAGATTCCTTCACCTTTTCAGGAAGAAAATGAATTACATAACCAACTGCCATCAGTAAAAAGACACTGCTGTAAGCCGGTATGACAGTCATATATGACCCGGGTGAAAAACCGTATACGATCTGGTTTAGCATAATCAACGCGCTATCCATATCGGGAGCCCTGAAAAATATCCAGCAGAAACTTACAAAATTGAAAGTGATAAAAATCCCTATTACTCTTCCTGCCCTGCCCTTGAGGATACGTCCCTTTGTTACTGATTCCCAGATTCTATTGATAACCAAACCAATTCCATGTAATCCTCCCCATATCACAAACCTCAGGGCAGCCCCATGCCATAAACCGCCAAGCAGCATCGTCAGCATCAGGTTGATATATGTTCTTAGCCGGCCTTTCCTGTTGCCTCCCAGTGATATATACAGATAGTCTTTCAGCCACCTGGAGAGGGATATGTGCCAGCGCTTCCAGAAATCGGTTACACCGGAGGCTTTGTAAGGGGAATTGAAATTTATCGGGAACCTGAATCCAAATATCAGTCCCAGGCCTATTGCAATATCGGTGTATCCCGAAAAATCACAGTAAATCTGAAGCCCGTATCCGTAGATTCCCATCATGTTTTCAAAACCTGAATACAATGCAGGTGCATCAAAGATCCTGTCGACAAAGTTCACTGCAATGAAATCTGAAATGATGATCTTTTTTATCAGCCCCTTGGAGATGAGAAACAGGGCATGGCTGAATTCCCTTTTTGAAAGCTGAAACTCATGATAAAGCTGAGGGATAAATTCGGAAGCCCTCACAATAGGCCCTGCAACAAGTTGCGGAAAAAATGAAACAAAAAAGCCGAAATCAACTATATTCCTGACAGGCGACATCCTCTTCCTGTAAACATCGAAGATGTAGCTGAGCGATTGAAATGTAAAGAAGGAGATGCCAACAGGAAGAATTATATTGGTAATATCATAACTTGTGCCGAGCATTGAGTTTGAGAAATCAGCCAGGTAATCATGAACCTTAATGTCTGTTCCAAAAATATCATTGGCAATCTCCACAAAGAATCCTGTATACTTAAAGTACGCAAGGATGCCAAGATTTGATATAATACTCAGCAGAACGTAAAACCTCCTCATGAAGCTTGTTCTGGAATTATGTATCAGCAATCCGCATGTAAAATCTACGACAGTAATAAAAAGAAGAAGGAACAGGAACAGACCTCCCGACTTATAATAAAAGAAAAGACTGATTATCAGAAGATAAAAATTCCTGAGAAACTTTCTCCTGTAAATAATGCTGTAACCTGCAAGTACGACCAGAATGAAAATCCAGAAGACCGGTGTTGAGAAGATCATCGGGTTTTCAGGATCATAGCTGAACAATAAGGAGATTAACTTCCCTGGAATGTTTTTATCATCAATTTGATCACTACCTACCTCTGCCGATACAGGTACCTCCCGGCTGACATAAACTGAATCAGTTCTGAAACCTGCCGATTCTGATGTATCGCTTATTCTATCTCTGAAATTAGCATCTGTAAGTATCTTCGAAAGCGTATCTGCTCCTCTGTAAGTGAAATGAGTGTAGTCCCCGGTGGCAAGGTTGGGCTTTTTCATTGACCACCTGTAGATTGAAGAATCACCCCCCATCGCACTATATGAATCCCAGAAAGCAGCCCCTGCTTTTTCAGCAGCCTTTTTCTGGGCATCAATAATGGCAGGGATATTCGGATAGGACTTTATATTACCTCCCTCATCTGATGCCATATCTGTCACTCCTACCAGCAGAACCGGTACTGAAGGGGCAATCTCACCCAGAAGTGAAAGCTGTCTTTCCAGTCCTTTCTGATAGTAGGCATACTCTTCCCTGACGTTCTTAACAATATTCAGTCCGAACTGCAAAACTATAAGATCGGGTGAAAGCCTATGATATGATGCAGCGAGTGTTTTCCTGTCAACCATTGTGAATTCCAATCCGGCGCTTCCACGCAGAGGAATGTTATCAACTATCACGCCCTTCCCGCTCTCAATGCTTATACCGTAAATATCAGGACTGACATACCCTGAGAATTCGAGTATAATATCTCTTGCTCCATTCAGCCTGCAGGATATCTCTTCTAGCTCTCTTGTCCTGCTGAGTGTGTCGTTAAATACATATTTGCCATCGGCCTTAACAGAGAACCTTACAATGCCTTCCCTGTTGATATAGAAGAGCCTGAGAATGTCATATTCTGCCGATGCACTATCGGCTAGATATGAAGGTTCTACACGTACAAAGGCATTCTCCGGTACAGCAGATATCCTGCCCTCGGGAAGGTACCTGCATATTGCCATGAAAGGACCCAACCGGTTATGAGATATATGCCTGTTCTTATATGAGAGATAGTTATATTTCTGCCAGTTTGATGAGGACCTTACAACTATTGACCGGGTATGCATAACCGGCATAAGAGGCAGAAAAAGGCCCGGACCTGTTCCCGGATTCCTTTTACGCAAAGTTTGCCGTATGTATGAAGTAAAACGGTCACCTTCTATCTGGGAATCGCCATAATAGATCACTCTTATCTGTCCGGTAGAATTATCAAGAGAATCAAGAAATCCGCGGAGTGGATCGTTGTATGGCTCTTCAGTAATCCGGGTAAGTGAATCAGACTTCCCGGTTGAGTCCGCCTGAACAGATACCTTAATTATTCCGGAGTTAATGGAATCTGAATGCAGAGGTAATGTGAGATTCTCCCTATGCCGGAAAAAATCGATTAACTTTTCGGGAAGAAATTCCTCTGCAGGAGGGAACAATTGACTTGCCGGAACCACATAATGCAACCCGGTAAAACAAGCCAGAAAGATCAGAATTATCAGAAATGACCTTAAAGGGCGCATATTTTAGAAAAGAATCAGCTTTTCTTCTTGATCTTCAGCTTCTGCCCGATATGAATCCTGGCCGGATCAGAGATATTATTCAATGCAAGTATCTGGCCTGAAGTCACATTCGAGTACAATTTTACAATGTCCCAGATTGTATCACCAGAGCGAACCGTATGGATAACATACTCGCCATCAGTCTCAAATGGTTCATTTGATGCAATCGGATTTGTATTTGCCGGTACAGTCTTGCCTGCCATCTTCTGCTTCTCGGCAAAAGTCATGGAACTGATCTTTGAATAATACTCAGATTTTGCCGGATCAACATAAACAACAAGCTTCTGTCCCAGCCTTATGGTATTCCGGTTTATATTGTTCCAGTACCTGAGGTCCGATAAACCCACCCTGTACCACTCTGAAATATAACCAAGATTATCACCTTCCTGAACAGTATATATAAGCTTGGTTTTACCTTTCGGATCAGCCGGGAGATATGATGACCTTGTAGGGTCGGCTATCTGGGTGGACTTATTAAGATAAACATCAGGTTTGTACCGTCTTATAGTATCATTCAGGTCAATAAAATCACCAAGATGAGTCATTGGAAGTGTCAGCGCCAGGGGTTTGGAAGAACCCGGTATCAGCCCTGTCCTGTACTGGGGATTAAGCGCACGTAACTCTCCCAGTGGAATACCCATGACTTCAGAGATCTGCGCCAGGTGTATATCTTTATTTATCATTATTGTATCGATGGCTACCGGAATATTCAGAGGCATAGGAATCAGGTTATGCTCCATGTAATAATTAACTCCGTAAACAGCCGCGATATACTGGGGAATATAGCCTCTGGTTTCACGTGGCAGATTATAGAAAATCTCCCAGTAATCTTTTTTATTTCCTGATCTCCTTATGGCCTTATTAACATTACCCGGTCCGCAGTTATAGGCTGCAATTACAAGTATCCAATCGTTATAAATGCCATAAAGGTCCTTTATAAACCTGGCAGCAGCATGAGTCGATCTTAATGGATCGCGACGTTCGTCAACCACTGAATTTATGGTTAATCCGTACATCCGGCCGGTACTGTACATGAATTGCCACAGTCCGGTTGCACCAACCCTCGAAACAGCATTAGGATTAAGGGCAGATTCAATAATTGCCAAATATTTCAGTTCAGCCGGAAGTCCGTAAGAATCAAATACATCTTCAAACATCGGAAAATAATAGTCCATAAGCCCCAGGACTGCACTGAACTTATCCCTTTGTCTGATAGTATATACATGAATATGGTTTCTGATAATATTGTTATACGGAAGTTTTATTATGGAGTTCACCTTACTAAGTCGGTTAATATAAACAGAATCAGGATATTGCAGTACAGCAGTATCGCCGGTATACTCAACAGGTTTATTTTTTACCGCAATATTTACATACCAGGTATTGATAAGACTATCCAGATCACGACTGATTCTTTCAGAACTTCCGTCAGATCTGATAATGATCGTATCAGAATCCGGCGAAGCAGTTGAAGTCAGCGCTGCGAAAAGAAGTGTTATCAGAATAAGAGAGTATCTCATGATTTTTTTTGTTTTAAATTTAATTAAAATGCCATTGTCAGCTGCAGGTTAATACCGGCAGTTGAAGATCTTCCGGGTAAAGTTATCCTGGAAGGAAAGAAAGTCAGTTCAAGATTATCGCTTACATCATATTCCATAAGACTCGCATCAACATTTGCATCAAGAAGCTGTGCAAGATACCAAACTCCAGTCAGGATAATGGAAAGATCGCGATATCTTTTATGATAATCAATCAGTCTTAACATCTTTTCTTTAACAAGTGCTTCATTTGCAGGATTGTAAGTCCCAGGTGCAAGAACCGGATCATATGATGAGGGATCACCCTTTGGGGGGACAAATTCAAGATAACTGTTGGTTTCCTTAATATCGTCCGTAAAGTCCATGTACCCTTTATAATACATCTGATAATTATCTGAATTTGATGAAATGGCATAGAATAGAGCTCCGAACCCTGCATATACAATTGGCATCTTCCAGTATTTCCTGTTAAATAACTGCCCTCCTCCCGGAAACACAGCCGAGATCATGGTAGCCTTCATCGGATCACCTTTTCTTATGGGTTTCAGATTAACAGGTACCGGCAATGAGTCATTGCTTATATCAACAACTGTAGTTTTTTCCTTTTTTTTCGACTTTGAAGGATTGGTAACAACCAATGAATCAGAAAAAAGAGTATCATCTTTCTTTAGCTCTTTCCTCCCCCGCCCTGAAGACTTTTCAACTGACAAGGTATCCTGTGCAATAATGCTCTGCGGTAAGCAAAACAACTGCAGGATAAGAACTATCAGTATTTTATTAAGTATTTTCAAAATAAAATTCATCCGGCATCTAATCTCCGGAACTTAATAACGGGCGGTAAAGATAATTATTTTCAGGAGTTAAGACGGTCAAATACTCCTAAAATGCGTTCCATATCCTCAGTGGTCTCAAAAGCAATTACAATTTTCCCTTTACCTTTTTCATTGATTCTGAAGTTCACTTTTGCCGAAAAAAGCTTGTTAAGATGATCTGAAAGCTGAAGAAAATCCTCATTCAGCTTTTTTTTCCTTTCAACCTTTTCGGGGTCCTTTATCTTCTCGGTCTGAAGTTGTCTGACAAGTTCCTCAGCCTGGCGGACAGAGAGTTCCCCGTCAATAATTTTATAATATACACTTATCTGCTGTTTTTGATCTTCAATATTTACAAGCGTCCGGGCATGACCCATCATCAGATGTTTGTTCTTGATTCCAAGCTGAATTTCGGCAGGCAGTTTCAGAAGGCGAAGATAATTTGAAATAGTTGATCTCTGCTTTCCAACCCTGTCGCTTAATTGCTCCTGCGTAAGCTTACACTCTTCAATAAGGCGCTGGAAGCTGATGGCAACTTCAACAGCATCAAGATCTTCGCGCTGGATATTCTCAACAAGGGCAAGTTCGAGCATTGCCTGGTCATCGGCGGTTCTGACATAGGCAGGTACATGCGTAAGCCCTGCCAGCCTGGCTGCTCTCAACCTTCGTTCTCCTGCTATCAGCTGATACCTCCCGCTGCCTGCGTCGCGTACAGTAAGAGGCTGAACAATTCCCAGCTTCTTAATCGAGCCGGCAAGTTCTTCAAGCGACTGTTCATCAAAAGATGTTCTTGGCTGGAAAGGATTTGCTTCAATCGAATCGACTGAAATTTCCATGTTAGCCTCAACTTTCTTTTCAAGTACCTCCTTCTCCACTCCATCTATCAATGCACCAAGACCTCTTCCCAACGCATTCTTCTTTGTCATATTCATAGCTATTTCGGGTAAAAAAGGATTTGTTAACTAAGCTTTTACTCTCTCTTCCTGCTTCTCAATCAGCTCTTTGGCAA
This sequence comes from Bacteroidetes bacterium GWA2_40_15, assembly GCA_001768195.1. Lineage (GTDB taxonomy): Bacteria > Bacteroidota > Bacteroidia > Bacteroidales > VadinHA17 > LD21. The sequence goes on from MENI01000101.1 coordinate 11,875, forward strand.
GATTAAGATAATTGACCGTACCTCTCGAATCAGCATCATAAAGTATTGCCGGTTGTCCGAAACTCGGAGCCTCCGATAGTTTAACATTCCGCTGGATTATAGTTTTGAATACCATCTGCTGAAAATGCTTGTTAACCTCATCTGCCACCTGGTTCGACAACCTCAGCCGCGAATCATACATTGTCAGCAGGAAACCTTCTATTTCAAGTTCAGGATTCAGATTATTCTGGATGATCTTTATAGTATTAAGCAGTTTCCCCAGACCCTCGAGAGCAAAGTACTCACACTGTACCGGGATAATAACCGAATCAGATGCAGTGAGTGAATTTACAGTCAGTAATCCCAGTGACGGTGAGCAGTCAATAAGTATGTAATCATAATCATCTGCGATCTTTTTCAGAACAACCTTTAGTATCTTTTCCCTTTCAGGTCTCTCAAGCATCTCAATCTCAGCACCTACCAGGTCAATATTCGAAGGTATTATTGTCAGGTTTTCAATTCCGCAGCCCATAAGAGCTTCCCGCGGTTCTTTGCCATCAATAAGACAATCATATATTGTACTTCTTATCTGTCGTGTATCTATTCCGATTCCCGATGTTGCATTCGCCTGCGGATCTCCGTCAACAATAAGCACGTTTTTCTCCAGCGCAGCCAGACTGGCTGCAAGATTTATTGCAGTTGTTGTCTTGCCAACGCCGCCCTTCTGATTTGCTATAGCTATTATTCTTCCCATCTGTTCAGTTTCCCGGTTTAATTTAAATTGAGCTTCAAATTTACTATATATGGACCTTCTGCTACCGGAAGTCAAAGCTGTAATTGTAAACATTTCTTTTGTGGTTTTCAACATTTTATTAACACATCCGATATTGTAATAAAATCATATTACATTGATTAATAATATCTTAATATTTCACATCTTTACCGGCAAAATCAATTAACTGATGAACCAGAACCTGAATCATGCTAAATGGCTTGTGATTATAAATCCTAATGCAGGAAACGGTAAGGGCAAAAAAGATTTTGACAGAATCGCCGGACTTCTGGAGCGGGAAGAGATCCCGGTCAGTATCAGGTTCACTGAAAGGAAAACTGAAGCAACCGATCATGCCAGGGAAGCGATCGTAAATGGCTTCAGGAAGATAATCTCAGTCGGAGGCGATGGAACTCTGAATGAGGTGATAAACGGTGTTTTTTCACAGACTGTCTGCCCGACAAATGAGATTACCGTAGCTTTGATACCGGTCGGAACAGGCAACGACTGGGGCAGGATGTTCGGCATTCCACTGGTTTATGAAGGCGCTATAAAAGTAATAAAGGAGCACAAAATGATGCTGCATGATATTGGCTTTATTACCTATTTCAACCAGGACAAACAACTGAAGAGGTACTTCATCAATATTGCCGGGCTTGGTTTTGAAGCGATGGTTGTAAAGAGAACCAACAAACAGAAAGACAAAGGAAGGAGCAATGCAGCCATATACTTATATAATCTGCTTGCAAGCCTGATTTCATATTCCAGGGAGCAGGCAACAATTGAGATTGATGGCATGAAATCACTGGCAGAAGTCTTTTCAATTAATGTCGGTAATGGCCGATATTGCGGCGGGGGAATGAGGCAGACCCCTGATGCATTGCCTGATGACGGACTGCTCGACATAACAGTAATTAAAGACATGGGCAGGATTGAGATAATAAGAAACCTTAAGCTTTTGTACGATGGCACTATTCTGAGTCATCCAAAGGTAGACGGGTACCGGAGTACAAACCTTAAGGTGAGCTGCGACAGGCTATTGTATGCAGAAGCTGATGGAGAATCACTCGGCCATACTCCTGTCGAGTTTGGAATAATTCCCTCGGCGATAAAAATAATTTATGGAACAAATATTATTCGGTAACCTTTATCTCATAAAGCTTTGGCCACCGCTTACCTGTAACAAATATTCTTTTTAAATCCTTATCGTAAGCGATACCATTAAGCACCTCAGCATCAGGACTCCTCTCATTCTGTGGAAGAAGGCCCTGCAGATCAAGGTAGGCAATCACCTTTCCTGAGGAAGGATCAATCCTGGCAATCTGATCCGTCATCCATATGTTGGCCCATATTTCACCATTAATATATTCAAGTTCGTTGAGGGAATCAACCTTTTTTTCATTGTCATAAACCTCAATCTTTGATATTACTGTAAACAACTCAGGCTCATAAAAATAGAGAATGTTTGATCCGTCACTCATAACTATCTTATCACCTATCGTAGTAAGACCCCAGCCCTCGGTTGGGTAGTAGATCTTGTTCAGCTGCCTGAATGTTTGCTTCTCATATACAAATCCAACTTTGCTTCTCCATGTAACCTGAAATATACGGTCTTTATAAAGGGTTATGCCCTCTCCGAACAGCGATGATTCAAGGTTAAGCTGCCGTAAAACTTTGCCGCTGGCGATCTCAACCTCCCTGATGGATGATTCTGTCTCCTGCCCTGTACTTTCGTAAAGCAAACCATTGTCATAGAAAAGACCCTGGGTAAATGCACGCGTGTCATGCGGATAACTGTTTATAACCCTGTATCTGTTAATTTCCGGTACTACATCAGAGTAAAAAACCAGGAAACGGGCAACAGGATTCTGTATTCTTCCATCCTTATACGCTATCACCTTCAGAGCTTTTCTGCCGGTCGAACCGGTCATTTCGCGGGGAACTGAACATCTCCATGGATCTGATTTTATGACCTTTACTATTTCCCCATCAAAAATTACTGCTACGGAATCAGGTATCCTGTTCCTGAACATAAGCTCGAGTACAACATCAAATGGCTGATTCAGTTTAAACCCGGCATTTTCTTCCGGCGACACCAGCTTAATAAGGTTTAAGTCCGCTGCTTCGTCTTTTGCCGGCAATTCAGAATGGGTTACATTTTCCTGCTTTCCTGATCTTCCCGAACAGGATATTGTCCAGGCCAGAAGCAGAAGTACACTCAGAGAGATGATATACCTAGGATAATTTATTTTCATTTCCTGTTGATTTTCTTCCAAAAAGCCGCTTTAAAATATTTCCGGGAGATGAAATTTTCTTTTCTGCCTCCATCTGCTGAACTTCATAGGGATTAAGCATCTGCCATATCAGACTCCATCCCGGAAATCCGCCTGCGTTCCTGTCATCAATAAAAATATCGGCATTGATCTTCCGGCTGATAGTCTCATCAAACACCTCTTCGGGATAGTTCTTGTTAACAGCATAAAACTCAACACCGTTCTTCCTGCAAAATTCAACAGCATCATCAAGCTCTTTTCCCGTCCTGAAGGTCCATAGTATAAGGTTTGCCCCCAGTTTATTGAGCTCCTTCAGCGTCTGAAAAGCGAACAGCATCTCCTTACCTATTTCCGGATATGCATGTTCAACTATCGTCCCATCGAAATCGACAGCTATCTTAATCCCTCTGAAGTCAACCATACGGTTTCTGTTAATTGTACAAAACTAATAATAAAGACGAAATTTATCTTAATTTTACTTTCCTTAGACGCTTACAACAGCTTATTTCATGAAGAAACATATTCCCAATTTCATAACATCATTAAACCTTGTATCGGGATTTATGGCTGTTGTTTATGCAGCAACTGATGATCTGATTAATGCCTCCTGGTTTATAGCCGCAGCTATGATCTTTGATTTTCTCGACGGATTTTCTGCCAGACTGCTTAAAGCATATTCCGACATAGGCAGGGAGCTCGACAGTCTTGCTGACGTAGTGAGCTTCGGAGTAGCTCCCGCTGTCATAATTTATCAGTTACTTGCCGATGCATTTATTCCGGTCCCCATGTCGGGGGCTTTTATAAGTGAGAAAAGGGACCTGGGTCTGTTACTGATTTCATCATTTATGCCGGTATGCGGAGCACTCAGGCTTGCCATTTTCAATCTTGATAAAAGTCAGTCAACAAGTTTTAAAGGATTACCAATACCTGCAAACGCCATTGCAGTGATTTCACTGGTTATTTCAAGCCACTTCACTGATTCGGAATTCCTTGACTATCTCATTGGTTCACCGGCTATGCTGATACTCCTGACCATAATACTCTCATTACTTATGGTCAGCAGGTTAAGCCTGTTCTCTCTGAAGATTTCAGATCTTAAATTCAAGGGCAATGAAGGCAGGTACCTGATGGTATTTCTTATAGCAACAGCTTTTATTTTTTGGGGGATTAAGGCTGCTGCACTTATAATACCTT
>MENI01000101.1:16155-16475 GCA_001768195.1 Bacteroidetes bacterium GWA2_40_15
GATGTTTAATAGTATGGCGCAGGGCAGAGGGCAGAGGTAGTCTTACTACCCTTTTGCCTTCAGCCTAGTACTTATGTTCTCCTGAATTCATTTCGTCACTTGTAATATTCTTATTGTTTATCGATTTCCAGGCATACGCAATATATCCAAACACGAATGGAACAAGAAATGATACATACATCATGGTCCTGAGCGTGAACTCGCTCGAAGAGGCGTTCCTTATCGTCAGGGAACTTTGCAGGTCGTAAGCTGAAGGATAGAATGATGTTCCGTTAAAACCTGCCAGCATGAATACAGCAAATACGGCAAGTACTGTCCCA
>MENI01000101.1:16505-32183 GCA_001768195.1 Bacteroidetes bacterium GWA2_40_15
TAACAGGATCGGCAGCAAACCCTGAGGAAAGGAGGATTGAAACCACAAAGAACAGGAATGGAACCAGGAACAGGACTGAATTAATCATCAGTTTTTGAAACGACCGGGTTTTCAAGCTGTCATCATCAATCGTATTTATAATATATAAAAGTCCGTTTACCCGTGAAAGAAACAGCACTGCCATACCGAGTGCCACATTCCGGATATCAAGTACAGCCTCAAGGCCATACCATGAACTTGCCCACTTAACCCTGTTCATATCATCGAGGCTGAACTGAGAACCTGTAAAGAAGGTTGCAACAGCAATTCCGATCAACAAAGGTCCGAGTGCTCCATTAAGAAACAGAAAAACATCAAATGTTCCCTGCCCAAAAACGTTACCGGGTTTGGACCTGAATTCATAAGCAACTGCCTGCAGAATAAAACTGAACAGGATAGCTATCCATACCCAATAGGCACCCCCGAAGCTTGTTGCATAAAAAAGGGGGAAGGATGCAAAAAAGGCCCCCCCGAAGGTTACAAGAGTGGTGAATGTTAGATCCCATTTCCGTCCTATTGTATTGATAATCATTGTTTTTTGCATATCATTACGCGGAAGGGTAAATATCAGTGATTGTCCACCCTGAACGAACATCAGGAAAACAAGAAGGCTTGCAAGAAGCGATACAATTATCCACCAGTAGTTCTGAAGGAAAAGATGCGATATCATAATTGTTGTCATAGTTATTCCCTCCTAATGTTTCGGACCTTTTTTAATCTGTTTTACCATAATGGATATCTCTGATATAAGCAGGGTGGTGAAAAGCGCTGCAAACATAAAGAATGTAGCCATTACCGTACCTGACCCTATATCAGTTACCGCAGTTGAGACAGGCATAAGATCCTGAATTATCCATGGCTGTCGGCCAAGTTCCGCAACTATCCATCCCAGTTCGCTGGCAATATAAGGCAATGGCAGTGATAACAGGCATATCCACAGAAACCATTTATTATCAGCTATGGTCCCCTTGAAAAGAAGATAAACCGCAAATCCAAAAAGAAATATGAATAAGAATCCCAGAATTACCATTAAATGGAATGAATAAAAGGTTCCGGAGACATCCGGAATGATATCTTCAGGTTTATCAATTGATGCGTATCCGAAGTACCTGAAATAATTGTCCTGAAATGCTTTGTCGCTGAATAGTCCTTTTACTGAATCGCTAAGCGCAATATTTCCATTTTTAACAGCGCTTTTATAATCAATAAGTGCTCTCCTGGCAACCTGACCCCTTTCTTTTTTTTCAGCAAATGACATGATCGACTGTTCCTTATTCCCATCAACAAAGTCAGATATTCCCGGCACAAATGCCTCTTTATTTCCGGCGGTCATTACAGAGAGCAGACTTGGAATTTCAATCTTAAAAAGAAAATCCTTAAGTGGTTTTTCACCTAGCTTACGGTCTGAATCTTTCAGAACACCGAATGCAACAAGACCGGCATTGGTTTTACCTTCCGCCAAAGCTTCCATGGCAGCAAACTTAACAGGCTGAACCTTTGAGATTATCCTGGCGGACTCATCACCGGTGTAAGCAGTCATCAGTGAAGCTAAAAGTCCGAAAACAGATGCTACAAGAATACTTCTCCTGGCCATAAATCCCTCTCTTTTTCTTATCAGGAACCATGAACTTATACTTAAGACAAACATTGAACCGAGGAGATAACTGGAAGAGAGTGTATGCAAAAATTTATCGACCGAAACCTGGTTAAAAATAACTGCCCAGAAATTGACCATTTCATTCCTTGCAGTTTCAGGATTGAATACCATTCCGACAGGATTCTGCATCCATCCGTTTGCCACCAGAATCCACAGGGCAGAAAGATTTGATCCGATTGCTACAAGCCAGGTAGATACAAGATGAAACTTCCTGCTTACTTTGTTCCAACCGAAGAACATTACAGCGATGAAGGTAGACTCAAGAAAGAAAGCCACAATACCTTCAATTGCCAGAGGCGCTCCAAAAATATCACCAACAAACCATGAGTAGTTCGACCAGTTTGTACCAAACTCAAATTCAAGGATAATACCGGTGGCAACACCTATTGCAAAGTTAACACCAAAAAGAGTCATCCAGAATCTTGTGATCCGCTTCCATTCTTCATTTCCTGTGCGGACATATATCGTTTCCATTATTGCAACCAGAAATGACAAACCAAGAGTCAGTGGTACAAACAGCCAGTGGTAAATCGCCGTAAGGGCAAACTGGGCCCTCGACCAGTTAAGCAGTGACAAATCAACATTTTCAATCATGACTATTTGGTGAATTAATTATTTGATCGAGAACATATTCACTTCTTTGTTTATCATTGTCAAACTTTTTCTTCAGAATATCAGGGAAGAAGAAGATCTTCAGTATGACAAACATGATGAAGAGTTTTATAAGAATAATGATCCATAGCTTTTTCCCCCACGATGACAAGTTGCGGAAGCCGTCAGTATAAAGTCTGAAAAATCCGGAAATTATGAGGTTTGCAGATTTCATCTATTCCCTTTGAAAAGACTTTGCCATCTTATTATGAGAGATCTTTTTTTACTCAACTGCATCAACAGGTTCCTGATTTTGATTTGCCCTGTTTCTGCCATTCAGTTTATCAGCAGACAAACCTGATGTTATTCTCTGTACAGCCTTGAAATTATAGAAAAACTCGCGGGCAAAAACCCTGATAACAGTATAAGTGGGGATCCCAAGTATCATCCCGGGTATTCCTGCAGCAAATCCGGAAGCAAGGACAACAATAAATATTTCAAGAGGGTGGGCTCTGACACTGCTTGAAAAAATGACCGGTTGGAAAACAACGTTATCAATAAGATGTGTAATGGCTTCAACTATAATCATATATGTAACCAGTGGAATGACAACTGTATTGAAATCCATATTTATATGCGATGCTACCCCCATTATAACAGCAATAAACAATCCAAGCCATGGTCCCACATAAGGAATGACATTCAGTATCCCGAGTATCACACCCATAACCAGAGCCTGCCTGAAATCAATGCCTACGATTGTCATTCCAATCGTAATCAGAATCAGGATACATGTACTTTGTATAATTATTCCTATAAAATACCTTGTCAGCAACCTCTGTATCGAATGCAGAGCCCTGGTAAAATTTTCAGTGTATTTATCCGGTACCCACATTAATATAGATTCGAAAAACAATCTCTGGTCCTTAAGAAAGAAGAATGTGATAAATGTTATTGAAAAGACAGCAACTATGACGTTACCCATAATACCGAACATCGAACCAAGAAAATTCTGGATCAGATTAACATTAAGAACTCCTGATACCTTTGCGACAATATAGTCCTGTATCGAAATCTGATCTGAAATATCCTTATTAAAAAATCTGAAAAGCTGTTCAACTTTTGCAATCGGAGCCTCCACGAGCTGTACGATCTTTTCACTGTCAATAGTAGAAAAGTAATTCAGCTGGGTTGTCACCAGAGGTATGAAGATGTAGAAGAAGAGAATAATAATCCCCCATATTATCATAAGTGTAATAAGCGCAGCCAGCGTACGGGGAAATATCCACTTTTTAAAATGAAGCCTGCATATCAGGTCAACAAGCGGTCGTCCCATAATAGAGAGAACACCTGAAACCAGTATATATACAACAATGCTGCGGAAATACCAGGCGCAAGCCAGCAACAGCAGTACTCCGCAAACTATAAGTATATTCCTGACTGTCGTGCTCATCATATATTCTTTCAATTACAAACCTAATTTAATTTTTTTTAATTCACTAAACTCAATCCCTTTTAATTGCGAGTGTTGAAAAAGGCAACCTTCTTCAATTCACCCCTAAATCAAATAGCTTACTAATGATAAACAAATAATTACTACTGCCATTATGTCTGAATATATATGACAATATGTGTCATATTGTCATGTAATTGAATTTGGAACAGAGTTTGAAAATAATTCAGCGTAATTAAAATTAATAATGTTAAACTTAAAATAAGAGGAGGACAAAGCCATGTTACCAACAATTATGAGAAGAAGTTTCAGGCCGTTTTACATGCCAAATTTATTTGACGATGATTTTTTACCGGCATTATCAAACAGGACAAGTTCAATGCCGGCGGTGAACATCAGGGAAGATGAAAAGAGTTATATTCTTGATCTGGCAGTACCCGGGATGGATAAGAAAGATATCAAGATCGATACCAATGAGGATGTTCTGACGATCTCATCAGAGTCGAAAGAGGAATCTGTTGAAGAAAGGGACGGATACAAGAAGAAAGAGTTCAACTATTCTTCCTTCTGCAGGAGCTTCTATATTCCCGAAAATGTAAACAGGGAAAAGATTGAAGCCAACTATAAAGACGGTATTTTAACTGTATCCCTTCCGAAAATGGAAGAAGAGAAAAAGAATATCTCGCGTCAGATTACAATCTCGTAAGAAGGAGATTGAACGTAAGGACACGCCGTGGCGTGTCCTTACATATCTATTTTCTGCCGCATTCTGCCATGAACATCACGGCAAATTTTCTTCCATATTCAACAAGCACATTTCCCTTATCCCCTGCAGGAGCAAATTTAACGGACCCTGAATCTTCAAATATCTTGAATTTGAGCATCCGGAATGTTTCAAGTATGATCTTTGGCGATTCCCCGCTCCAGCCATAGGATCCAAAAGAACCTGCAAGCTTGCCTTTGTCACGTATGGGATTAACAAGAGAAAACAGCTTATAAACAGGGAGGAGTGTATTTTGATTTATTGTCGGAGATCCTACAACCAGACCATCACATGAAATCAGTTTTTCCTCCAGTACTTCCAGAGGAATCTCTTCAATATCAATGGTTTCCACTTCAATATCTTTTGTCTCACTTATGCCTTTTGCGATTAAAGTGGCTGCATCCCTTGTATAGCCGTATGCCGAAATGTATGCTACCATTACATTATAGCCTGATTTTTCAGTGGTTATTTTAAGATAATCGTTTGCCCAGGTTTGTGTAAGTTCAATTGCCTTAGTGATGTTTTCATGATGCATGGGCCCGTGACCCGGACAAATATATTCAAAATCCAGAGGCTTAATGAAGTCGATAGCCCTTACCATGAACCTGCTGAAAGGTTTCAGGATTACGTCGAAGTAGTATTTAAAAGAATCGTAATATGATCCCTCGAAATTGCTGAACATCTCTTCCGTACAGTAATGTGCTCCGAATGAGTCGCATGTGAACAATACCTTATCCTCTTCAAGCAGAGTATAAATAGAATCGGGCCAGTGAAGGTTAGGGGCAGCTATGAATGAAAGTGTTTTATTTCCAAGGTCAAGCTTATCACCATGCTTAACAATTAGTGACTTAAACGGCTTGTTAACAATATCTTCCAGGTATCTTACTGCATTACCTGAACCAACTACAGTAGCTGAAGGGGCAAGCTCAAGGAGAAGCCTGAGACTGCCTGAATGGTCGGGTTCTGTATGGTCGAGTATTATATACTGAATCTCTGAAGGATCGGTAACTTTCCTCAGCTTTTCAATATATGTCTTGCTGAATTTTTCTTTGGCAAGTTCAATTACTGCCTTCTTCTCTGCATTTATAAAATATGAGTTGTATGTGGTCCCATATTCTGTTTTCATTACAATATCGAAAGTTCTTATATCATAATCGGTAACCCCGATCCATTTGACATCAGTAGTGACATCAATTATCTTATCATCAATAAATCTCATTTCTGTTTAAATTTCAGATTTTGGCAATAATATCCTTATTAGCCCTCACCTGTTGAAGAATGGGAATTTCAATTTCCGTCCCAACAGGTAAAAAAATATCGACACGCGATCCAAACTTAATAAATCCCAGCTCATCACCCTGCTGAACATCCTGGTCTTCTTTTGCATATGTAACTATCCGTCTGGCAACGGCACCTGCTATCTGACGTATGAGAATTTCCGTTCCTTCAACAGTTTCGATAACAATCGAACTCCTTTCATTAAGCTCTGAGGATTTCGGATGCCAGGCCACCATATAACTTCCCGGATGGTATCTGACATATTTAACCTTACCCGACACAGGATATCTGTTGCTGTGTACATTAAAAGGAGACATGAAGATAGAAATCTGCAGCCGTGTATCTTTAAAATACTCATTCTCTTCAGTCTCTTCAATAACAACCACTTTCCCGTCTGCAGGGGCATAAACCAGTCCCTGGGAAGGATCGAGAGTTCTTTCAGGCCATCTGAAGAAAAACAGAAGGAAAACATACAGCATGAAGGAAAGTATAAGAAGACCCCATTTAAGGAGCTCCAGATCTCCCCACAGAATGTTAATAATGATATTCAGGATAAGGAGTGTAACAAATCCGAATCCCAGTATTTTATATCCTTCCTTATGAATACTCATTAACAGAAAATTTGCACAAAACTAATCAAGTAAGATTAATCATCCAAAAAGTGAGATAAAAAGATATACAAGTGGGAACGATATTATTGCACTATCGAACCTGTCGAGGAAGCCCCCATGCCCGGGCATAACAGTTCCTGAATCCTTGACCCCGGTACTTCTTTTAAGCATTGATTCCACCAGGTCTCCGTATGTTCCTGCCACTGAGACAATAACAGCAATAATTATCCAGTTTGTACGCTCAACAACCCCCAGCCAACCCGACAGGAACCATGCTGCAGCTACTGATAATACAACTCCTCCGAAGAAGCCCTCCCACGACTTTTTAGGAGAGATCCTCTCAAATAATTTATGCCGTCCGAATGAAACTCCTGCAAGGTATGCACCAGTATCATTGGCCCAGATCAGGATGAAAAATCCTATTATAATACCAGGGGAGAAAATTTGCTGATTGTGATGTAAGATTGTTTCCAGCCCTGTTCTTGAGAATGCGGAAAACGGAAGCATTGAAAACGGAATAGCTGTATAAAGTATTGAAAAAAATGTATGGGCCAGCGAATCAAAAGGTTTTTCCTGTTTCCGGTAAAGTTCAATAACCATAATGACCAGTATCATTGGTACAAGGATGAGAAAATATTCCTTTGGTATTACTTCAGATGCAATAAGTGTTGAAATAACGTAAGCTGCAATGCCGGTTATCATACCCGTAACCAGCTGGGGTCGCACCCCAGTATTCCTTATAATAATATAGTACTCATATTGTGCCCCTGCCAGCATTATCGCTCCTGTCAGAAAAAAGGATACCGGATGAAGCCAGAATCCTCCCAGCACAAAAACTACTATCCAGGCACCTGTTAAGGTGCGTCTGAGAAGATTATTCAAAATCTGCGAAGTTATTTATCCTTGGTTTTTGATTTTTTTACTTGTTTCCAGGAATCTTTTTCATCATTCTTCTCATTTTTCCCTGATCCGGTTTTCAGGATATCATCCTCACTCTTGCCTGATTCTTCTTTTTTTATTTCCTTTGCCCCTGTCTCTTTTTTAACAGCATTGGCAGAATTCTGTTCTTTTAATCCCTGCTCCTCTTTTATCCGGTCAGCCTTTCTTTTACCGAAAATCTTCTCAAGATCTTCACTGAAAATGACTTCTCTCTCCAGGAGTATTTCCGCAAGTTCAGTCAGTCCTTTCATATTGCTTTTAAGGACTTCCTTGGCACGAATGTATGATTCATCAATGATACTCTTAACTTCCTGATCGATAAGCTCAGCCGTTTTCTCGCTATATGGCTTCGTAAATCCGAAATCTGACTGGCCTGATGAATCATAAAAACTGATATTTCCGACTTTTTCACTCATTCCGAAGAATGAGACCATTGCGTAAGCCTGTTTTGTAATCTTTTCCAGATCGCTAAGTGCACCAGTTGATATTTTTCCGAAGATAAGTTCCTCTGCAGCTCTTCCTCCAAGGGCATAAGCCATCTCATCGAGTATCTGTTCCCGGGTAGTCAGCTGCCTCTCTTCAGGGAGGTACCAGGCTGCACCAAGTGCCCTGCCCCTGGGAATGATTGTTACTTTAAGCAGAGGACTTGCATGTTCGAGCATCCAGCTTACAGTCGCATGGCCTGCTTCATGGTACGCAATTGTTTTCTTCTCTATAGCCGAGATGATCTTGGTTTTTCTTTCAAGTCCTCCAACAATCCGGTCGACTGCATCAAGGAAATCCTGTTTCTCAACAACGGTTTTATTCTTTCTGGCTGCAATAAGGGCAGCTTCATTACAAACATTTGCAATATCAGCACCTGAAAATCCCGGTGTCTGTTTTGCCAGGAATACGACATCAAAATCTTTCTCAAGTTTTATTGGTCTCAGATGCACCTTGAAAATAGCTTCTCTTTCAGTAAGATCCGGAAGTTCAACATGAATCTGCCTGTCAAAACGTCCGGCACGCATAAGAGCCCTGTCAAGAATATCTGCCCTGTTGGTTGCTGCAAGTATAATAACACCCAGATTAGTACCAAAGCCATCCATTTCGGTAAGCAGCTGATTAAGGGTATTTTCCCTTTCATCGTTGGAACCGAAATTGGCATTACGTCCTCTGGCACGTCCAACTGCATCTATTTCATCTATAAAAACTATACAGGGTGCTTTTTCTTTAGCCTGCTTAAAGAGGTCTCTTACCCGTGAGGCCCCCACACCGACAAACATTTCAACAAAATCCGATCCTGAAATTGAAAAGAATGGCACATTAGCCTCACCGGCAACAGCCTTTGCAAGCATTGTTTTTCCCGTCCCGGGAGGTCCAATAAGCAGCGCTCCCTTTGGTATCTTGCCACCAAGCTGGGTATACTTTTTCGGATTTTTAAGGAAATCAACAATCTCCATTACCTCTGTCTTGGCCTCTTCAAGACCTGCCACATCACTGAAATTAAGTTTTACGTTATTGTCCTTATCAAATATCTGCGCCCTCGATTTTCCTACGTTGAAAATTCCTCCTGCACCTCCTGCGCCTCCGGCTGACATCCTTTTCATCATGAAAAGCCAGAAACCTATAAGTATTGCCGGCAAAAGCAGCCATGAGAGAGCATCTGCAATCCAGTTACGCCTGGTCTGATAATCAGGGTAAATAAGCTCTTTGTCGGTATAACCCGCATTTCTCTGTGCTTCCAGAAGAAAGGGTTCAAAACTGCTTATATCGCCTATATTGAATGTAAAATGAGCCTTAGGCACCGACATGCCGAATCCTGATCCCGGTTTTGGAACCTTTGGATACCTGTCCGATTCCAGTGCCTCTTTACTAAGATATATTTCAGCCTGTTCCTTGTTGATGACAACAATTTTTTCGATATCGCGGCGGGCGATCATCTCCTTCATATCACTGGTAGTGGTCTTCTGAACTGCCTTACCGGTATATAAAAGGTTAATTGCAATAAATGCAAGAACTATTGCTGCAAATATCCAATTGGTATTGAAACGTGGTTTTATAATCTTATCGGGTTTTTTTTCACTCCCTTTATCACTGTCAGAATTCTCCATTATTTATTTTCCTTTTTTTATATCTTCTGCTGAATCAATTTTTGCATCGGCCCAGAGCGATTCAAGGCTGTAAAAATTCCTGTACTCCTCAACAAAAACATGCACAATCACATTACCATAGTCTATAAGAACCCAAAAACAATTATCTAGTCCTTCTTTATGGAGTGGCTTTTCTCCCGCTTCCTTTCTTACAATATCATCAATTGAATCACTAATAGCACTTACCTGGGTACTCGATGATGCATGGCAGATAATAAAATAATCTGTAATCCTGTTTTCGAGCTTCCTCAAATCTATTTTCAGTACATTCTGTCCCTTTTTTTCATGGATGCCTTTAATAGCGCTTGCCAATAATAATTCGGTTCCGTCAGGTCTTTTCTTCATTAATGTTAAACACTTTGGTATTAAGCCGCAAAAGTACCACTTTTATCTGTACTTTTGATATAATTTATATCACTCAATTTCAATGCCAATAATGATCATTGTTCCGGAACAGGATAACTTAAATGAACTATTATTGCTAATTAACTGAATAACATGATTATAGGCTCAGATATCATTTTTTTTGAGGAACTGCCATCTACAAATACTTATGCAGCCAGCCTCATCAGAAAAAAGCAGATAGCTGAAGGAACAATAATACGTGCGGCTTTTCAGTCATCAGGGAGGGGCCAAATGGGAAACCAATGGGAGAGCGAAGCTGGCAAAAACCTGTTAATCAGCATAATATTATATCCTTCCGGGATTGAACCTTCAGATCAGTTCCTGTTATCAATGATGGTATCCCTGGGAATATCCGATTTTCTGGGTGGCGAAATTTCAGATTGTAAAATAAAATGGCCGAATGACATTTATGTGAACAATGACAAAATAGCAGGTATTCTGATTGAAAACTCAATAATGGAAAATGCAATAGTAAATTCAGTTGCAGGGATAGGTCTGAATATAAATCAGCGTGAGTTTTTGACCAGTGCTCCAAATCCTGTTTCCATGAGCCTTCTTACAGACAGGGAGTATGATCTTGAGATCTGTCTCAGACAGCTTTGTTCAGCAATTGATAAAAGATATTTTCAACTCGTTTCAGGAAACCAGACAGAGATGCGGAGTAATTACATTTCACAACTCTTTCGCCATAATGAGTGGAGTGATTTCCGTGATAAAGCCGGTACTTTCACTGGCCGGATTTTGTCAGTCAGAGATGATGGAGCTCTTAAAATTGAAAGAAAAGATGGGGATATTCTGCATTACTCCTTCAGGGAGGTTGACTTTATTCTGTAACTATATGCCAGTCCCTGAAACTTTCAATCTGCTGTATCAGAATCTCCATAAACTGCCTTATGGGCTTATCAGCCATCATCTTCATCAAAGGATTCAGGCTTGCATTAAGAGAGAGGTTTAATTCCGCCAGATCTGCCGGTTCCCCATAGATTTTAACATCAATTGTAAAATCATTCCTGCTAAGGGCATCACCCTGGTATAAAACTCCTGAGCCTGACACCTTTTCAATTAACCTGATACTCACTGTACCAAGCATCGAAACACTGAAGCTGCATGACTCCTTTTCTGCTTGCCAGCCGGTAATTGTACCTTCATTCACAAACCTGCTGAAATTCCTGAGATCAGTAATAAATGCAAATACTTCTGCAGGAGTACAGCTTAGTTTACCCGTACGGCTATGATAGTGTGTAATATCTGACATGTATTAATCCTGAATTAACGCAATTTAAAATTTATCCTTGTTTATTGCCACCTGCCAAACGCTATTTACCCCAAACCGATGGATCGAGTCTCCACTTCTTAAGCGTATCCACTTCAGCTTCACCAATATAACCCGTTCTTACTGCAGTATCCACCAGAACTGAGTAGTTGCTGAGAGTATGAAGCCTGCAATCAGCTGCAGCAAAACTATCGGATGCTTTTTTAAATTCATATGTAAAAATTGCCACCATTCCAAGTACTTCACAACCAGCATCCCTGAGGGCTTTAACCGCATTAAGACTGCTGCCTCCGGTTGAGATCAGATCCTCAACAACCACAACTTTCTGCCCTTTTTCAAAGTATCCTTCAATCTGGTTCCCAAGGCCATGTTCCTTTGCTTCTGACCGGACATAAATGAAAGGTAAGGCCAGCTTATCGGCAGCAAGCGCCCCATGAGCAATAGCTCCGGTTGCAACACCTGCAATCATCTCTGCCCCGGGGTAGAGATCTTTTACCATGGATGCAAAAGAATCGCGGATGAATGTCCTCACGTCAGGAAATGAGAGAGTTTTACGGTTATCACAATAAATCGGGGACTTCCAGCCAGAAGCCCAGGTAAAAGGATTTGATGGTTGTAATTTAATTGCTTTAATTTGTAACAGATATTCTGCAGTTTTTTTTGAAAATTGGTCCATATGAATATGTTTAAAGTTCATTTCGAGAACAGATTCATAGTACTAAGCTCTGAACCTGACAGGTTACAAAAATACGGCTTATTCCATAAATTCAATGACACATCTGAACTTTATAAGTTAATATCTGATTTCCAGTCAGATAAGAATATTCAGTGTATCAATATTTATGGGCCTGACATAAAACACCTGTGGAGGATATTCAGGATCTATTTCAATGAAGTCGAAGCTGCCGGGGGACTGGTGAGACATCCAAGCAGCAGATACCTGTTCATAGAGAAAAAAGGAAGACTCGATCTGCCAAAGGGGCATATGGAACCGGGGGAAGAAGCGGAAGCCTGTGCGCTGAGGGAGGTGAGTGAGGAGTGTGGCATTAAAGGTCATTACATTGTCAGGCAAATAAGTCCGAGTTACCATACCTATTTATGGGAAGGGATCTCATACCTCAAGAAAACAAACTGGTTCCTGATGGGTTACGACGGTGAGATGATCACAGAGCCGCAGGAAGAGGAAGGGATAACAAAAGTCGAATGGCTTTTACCGGATGAGTTGAACAGAATTAAGAGTAATGCCTGGCTTTCCCTTATGGAGGTTATAAACTCTTCAATACTAAAATAGAAGTCCCCTACTCTTCTCCCCTGAAATTCTTAAGATCAATTGCTGCAGGTATAAAAACTGAAGCATCCCCTCCACTTCTGATAATATCACGGACAATTGTTGAGTTAATGTGGCTGTGTTCAGGTACCGTTAGCAGAAATACTGATTCAATATCAGGTGCCAGTACTTTATTGACCTGTGCTATTGCTCTTTCAAACTCAAAATCTGCGGCTGTTCTGAGTCCCCGCAACAGAAATCCGATATTGTTCCTGGAGCAATAATCCACCGTAAGGCCCTCATAATGAGATATCTTAACTCTTGGTTCATCCTTAAAGACCAGGTTTATCATCTCTTTCCTGGTAGAGAGGGAGTAGTAATTTTTTTTCAGGGCATTAGCTCCTACGGCAATGATTATCTCATCAAACAAAATCAATGCTCTTCTTACAATAGCCTCATGGCCTATTGTAAACGGATCAAAAGACCCGGGAAAAACAGCTATTTTTTTCATTCAAAGGCTATTTTTTTGGGATTCTTAACTTTCTGGTTTAATAAAGCAAGTTCAAGCACCTGCATTATTGCGTCGACATAATGAAATCTTAATCCCCTGATATATATCGCATTAATATTCTCAACATCTTTCCTGTTGTCTTCCGATACTATTATCTCCCTTATACTTGCGCGTTTTGCAGCAAGAATCTTCTCCTTGATACCTCCTACCGGAAGCACTTTCCCCCTGAGGGTAATTTCACCTGTCATGGCAAGATATTTCTTTACCTTCCGCTGAGTAAATGCAGAAGCGATAGAGGTAGCCATCGTAATTCCTGCAGAAGGCCCATCCTTTGGTATTGCACCCTCAGGAACATGAATATGAATATTCCATTTATCGGAGAAATTATCAGGCAGCTCAAGCACCTCTGCATTTGCTTTAAGATATTCATGAGCTATTATAGCTGACTCTTTCATCACTTCTCCAAGGTTACCTGTAAGTGTCAGCTTTCCTGTGCCTTTGCTCAGGCTTGTTTCCACAAACAGTATCTCACCTCCTGCTGCTGTCCATGCGAGTCCTGTAACAACTCCGGCCTGATCATTACCTGAATATATATCGCGGGTAAATCTCGGAGGTCCAAGAATTGAAGCAAGGTTTGTCTGGCTGAGAACAGTATCATACTCCCGTTCTGAAGCTATACTCTTTGCTGTTACCCGTACAATTTTCGCCAGTTTCTTGTCAAGTTCCCGGACACCGGATTCCCGTGTGTATTTTTCAATTATTGACTCCATCACTTTTTTATCAATTGTGACCTGCTCCTTTTTCACACCATGGTTTTCGAGCTGTTTCGGGAAAAGATGACGTTTTGCTATCTCGAGTTTTTCTTCAACAAGATAACCGGTTATCTCAATCAACTCCATCCTGTCGCGAAGGGCAGGGCTTATAGTAGCAAGGTTATTGGCAGTTGCAATAAAAAGCACTTTTGACAGGTCATATTCCATTTCGAGGAAATTATCAAAAAAGGTGCTGTTCTGCTCAGGGTCGAGCACCTCAAGTAAGGCTGAAGAAGGGTCGCCCCTGAAATCCTGGCCCACTTTGTCTATTTCATCGAGAATGAATACGGGATTCGAAGACTGAGCCCTGCGAATGTTCTGGATAATCCTGCCGGGCATTGCCCCGATATATGTTTTCCTGTGGCCCCTTATTTCCGCTTCATCATGAAGTCCTCCGAGTGACATTCTGACATACTTCCTGCCAAGAGCTTTAGCCACAGATTTGCCAAGAGATGTTTTTCCGACTCCCGGGGGACCGTAAAGGCACAGGATAGGAGATTTAAGGTCACCCTTCAGCTTAAGTACCGCAAGGTGCTCCAGTATCCTTTCCTTCACTTCATCGAGCCCGAAATGATCTTCATCGAGAACAAGCCTGGCATGATTCAGGTCAAGATTATCGGTCGAATATAAGTTCCACGGGAGATCCAGAAGAGTCTGAATATAATTTACCTGAACAGAATATTCCGCTGCAGCCGGATTAAGCCGGTGGAGTTTATCAAGTTCCTTCTCGAAAACCTTTTTTACATCTTCGGTCCATTTTTTTTCCCCGGCCTTTTTCCTGTATTCATCAATCTCCTTTTCGACAGGATTTCCTCCCAGCTCATTCTGAATAGTCTTCATCTGCTGATGCAAGAGGAACTCCCTCTGCTGCTGATCGAGATCACTTTTAACCTTCGATTGCAATTCATTCTTAAGTTCAAGCACCTGTATCTCCTGAACAAGAAATTCCAGAAGAGCAAAACCTCTGTCGCGCAGACTGTTAATTTCAAGAAGCTTCTGCTTATCCTGAACTTTAATATCAGTATTGGAACAGATAAAGTTAATGAGGTATGTATTATTCTCTATATTCTTTATTGCAAATGAAGCTTCAGGGCTGATGTTTGGATTGATCTTTATAATCTTAAGCGACAGGTCCTTGAGAGAGCCAACAATAGCATCAAAATCCTTATTCAGAATCTCAGGTCTGGATTCAGGAAGGGTAATAACCTTTGCAGTAAAATAGGGATCGCTTGATACAAGCTCACTCAGGGTCATTCTTTTCCTTCCCTGAATTATGGCAGTAGTAGACCCGTCAGGCATCTCAAGAAGCTTGACGATCTGTCCGATCGTTCCGACAGCATGAAGATCACTAAAATCAGGATTTTCCTGATCAGGATCTTTCTGAGCAACAGTACCTACTATTTTATCGCTTCGGTAAGCATCCTTAATAAGCTGTATTGATTTCGGCCGGCCAATAGATATAGGCAGTACAACTCCGGGGAAGAGCACCGTATTCCTTAAAGAGAGTATTGGAAGAACCTCCGGAACCTCAACATCTTCAAGTTCTCCGTCATCTCCATCGGCAATAATCGGAATTATATCTCCATCACCATCCAGAATGTCCGGTATAAATATCTCACCTGCAGGTTTCCTGAATTTCTTTTCCATTTTTTCTCCAAATCATCTAAATAAGATCCCGTGCCCTGTCTCTGATCATTTCACCTCACCCCCTTCAGGATTTTTCGCGAGCTCTTGTCTTATCGAATATACTTTTTATCTTTTATTTTAAACAGCCAATGTCAAAATTACACATTATTTTTTGCATCCTGGATGTAAAGTGGCTGATCAATGATTGTGCCACAGTACCGGAAAACAAAAAAGGGGCAATTGAAACAGCCCCTCTTCAAATAAAAAATATCGTATTATTTCTTTTTACCTACATGATCCTTATAACGGTTCATAAATTTA
>MENI01000102.1 GCA_001768195.1 Bacteroidetes bacterium GWA2_40_15
CATTATGGGAGATGTTAAAATCATGAAAACTCGATAAAACAAGCCAATCAACCACCCCGGCCGCAACCAACCTATGCAATACATTAACTATCAATGTGCTGCGGCCACCCCTCCTTCAAAAGGAGGGGAAAGTTATATTATGTCATCAACTCAACTATACCCTAAATATTATGACCTTACTTAAATTCGATATTAAAATCCGTTTGCCTTTATTGATCCTCCCTTTAAACCTTTTCAGTTTGCTTAAGTTAACGCCTATGCCCTCCGGGGTTAACACATCAATTTAAATGAAAAAAACAAATGACGTTTATATTGATTTTATTATCAACACTTTATACGGATTATTTAAAAATTATCGCATCACTACTATATGCCAATTATAAATTTCTCCGGTATTAGTATCCATCTGATGAGATTTTAAGATAAATTTGAAATCCCATTCTGACTAAAGAAACATTTTACGGATGCAGATCAAATGTCTTGCTATTGATGACGAACCTCTGGCTCTTAAACAAATAGGAGCCTATATTAAAAAAACACCATTTTTAGAGCTTGTTTCTCTCTGTAACAGCGCACTCAATGCATTGGAGTTTATGACAACAGGAAAGATTGACCTGGTTTTTGTTGACATAAATATGCCGGATCTGAACGGAATGGACTTTGTAAAATCTCTGAAAGAAAAACCTGGTATAATCTTCACCACAGCCTATAGTGAATATGCCGTAGAAGGATTCAAAGTTGAAGCAATTGATTATTTACTAAAGCCGATAGGTTATGATGATTTTCTGAAGGCTGCGATTAAAGCGAAAGTTTTATCTGAATCGAAGGAACATAAAAGTCCTATTGTAAAAACCAGCGAAGATCACCTGTTTGTAAAGTCAGAATATAAAATAATGCGTATCAATCTCTCTGAAATAAAATTTATCGAGAGCATGCATGAATATGTAAGGATTCATCTTACCAATGAAAAACCTGTAATGACGCTTATCAGCCTGAAAACAATTGAAGATCAGCTTCCAAAAGAGAGATTTATGCGCGTACACCGTTCCTTTATTGTGAATAAAGAGAAGATAAAAGTTGTGGAACGGAACAGGATTATTTTCGATAATAATATATATATACCGGTAAGCGATCAGTATAAACCCGTGTTTCAGGAATTCATAAATAAGAATTTTCTTATTTAGTTCAGTCTTCTTTTTTACAATCCGTACATAATTAATGGTAACTCGTACATTAAAAACCTCTCTTAGTACAAATTTTCCTTAAAGTGTGCTGATAAACCGTAATACATGTTATTTTTGATTAAGCTGAATACGGTACTTTGACGGTAGTTTAAGAGTTTTTTTATATTCATTCACGATCATTTATTGTTCTTTATTATATCCTTCTTCTGTTCCGGAGTTCCCGTTCCCTTTATCCCCATAACTCCGGGACTGACTTCCCCCCTTCAAAAGTAAATACTTCGCACAGAAAGTATTAACCTCCTGAAGGGTTTTTTTTGTGTTAATTTAGCCATCTTTCTATTTGTATTTTAAGCATAAAACTTGCAAATTGCAGGATGGTTGGGAAGAAGTCCGAAGACCGAAGACAGAAGCCGTGAGTCGTGCGCCGTGCGTCGTGAGTCGTACGCCGTGCATCGTGTGTCGTGCGCCGTGCGTCGTGAGTCGTACGCCGTGCGCCGTGCGCCGGTTTAATTAGAGATATTTATTCCAGTTATAAAATTATTTATATGAAAAATGACAATTCTGGCAGACGTGATTTTTTAAGAAAATCAACAGTTGCTGCTCTTGCGCTTACAGTTATCCCAAGGCATGTTCTTGGCGGCACGCAATATACTGCGCCGAGTGATCAGCTTACAAAAGGAATCATTGGTGTTGGCGGAATGGGCAGGGGACATATTGAATATGAAGGTACCAGGCTGCTCGCTGCCTGCGATGTTGATAAAACACATCTTGAACAGGCTATTGCCCGGGCAGCAGGCAACGTAACAGGTTATCACGATTTCAGGGAACTGCTTGCAAGAACTGATATTGACGTGGTTCACATTGCAACACCTCCTCACTGGCATGGTATAATGTCGAAGATGGCTGCTGAGGCCGGAAAAGATATATGGTGCGAGAAGCCTATGGCAAGAACCATTGGCGAAGGTATAAAAGTAGTTGAAGCGGTTCAGAAACATGGAAGAATGTTCAGGCTGAATACCTGGTTCAGGTTCAAGGATCAGTTTTATGGATTGGGTACTACTGTTAAGCCTTTAAAGAAACTTGTTGACAGCGGCGTACTGGGATGGCCACTGAAAGTAACTGTCAGCGGGATAACCGGCTATGACTGGAAATTTTATTGGAGCGGAGAACATAACCTTAAACCGATGCCTGTTCCTGCAGAGCTTGATTACGATTTCTGGTTAGGACCGGCACCTTATAAACCATATAATCCCGAAAGAGTTCATGCAAAATTCCGTGGTTACTGGGATTACGACGGAGAAGGACTTGGCGATATGGGTCAGCATTACCTCGACCCGGTACAATATATGCTGGGAAAGGATGATACGGGCCCGGTTTCAATTGAGATCGATGCCCCTCAGCAGCATTATGATGCAGTCGGATCATGGAGGAGGATAACTTATACATATGCTGACGGATGCCAGATCATTCTCGACGGTGAAAACCGTGATAAGGATGCTGCGTATATTGAAGGTCCGCATGGAAAGGTATTTAAAGGATTCAGATCAACAATACCTGATCTCGAAAAGCTTATTAACTCACTTCCTGATCCGGAACCACAGATCGGAACATTTACCGAATCGGTTAAAACAAGGAAGAAATTTGCCCTTAACGAGTCAAACGGACACAGATCATGCTCGGTTGTTAACCTTGGTATTATCGCATTGAGGCTTGGAAGGAATCTGAAGTATGATCCGGTTAATCAGCAGTTTATTGATGATGAAGGTGCCAACAGGTTAATTAACCAGCCAATGCGCGGTCCGTGGAAGATTTAAAAAAACAATTTGAAAATTTGAAAATTTGAAAATATGAAGATCAATAGAATAATTATAATAGCTGTTTCATTGCTTGTTGTTTCACTTTCTTCCAATTCCCAGGATAAAAGGACGTTAGAAACAAAAGTTGCAGATATGCTGGCACGCTTTCCGGCAAATGACTTACAGCTTACTGACAGGCTGATGGGCGATATGTTATCACTGGGGGATGCAGGACTTAAGCAGATATGTGACAATATTATCCCTGCAGGTACCGGAAATGATACTCCCCAGCGGTTTGCTGTGGAAACGATGTCGAGATACCTCTCACAGAATGGAAAGGAACAGGAACGGTTAATGTGGGAAAATCTTTGTATCTCTTATGCAATCAGTAAAACTGACAAAGACGTTAATGATTTCTTTATGAAGCAGTTGCAGTTAGTCGGAGGCGCTAAGTCAGCTGAGGCAATGAAGGTTTTTCTTACAAACAAAGAGTTATGTGAACCTGCGCTGGCAGTAATAGCAACAGCTGACCGCAAGTCTGCCGAAACCATTTTCGCTGAAGCTCTTAAAAATAAGGAGCTTCCATGTGCTGCAGCGGTCATAAACCATCTTGCTTCACAGGGATCCACATTAGCAGTTAATGAATATATTGCCTGGGCTTCAACCGGTGATGCCGATATCAAATCTTCTGCCTGTAATGCCCTGGCAATGAGCGGCAGTCCGCTGGCAAATGCGGTCTTGTCGGATGCTGCCAGGAAAGCATCATATAAGTGGGAAACAACAGGCTCTGTTGAAGCTCTTCTAAATTATGCCAGGGTAGTTGGAAAGAAAGGTAACACTAAAGCCAGTGACAAGATATGCAAGCTGATTTTATCAGAATGTGACGAAGAGATAAATATTCATTATAAAACTCTGGCCCTGGAAATTTATGTCGGCTTCCACGGAACAGATGCGATGAAAATTCTTCAGACAGCAGTATCACATTCTAATAAGCAGTACAGGAATGCTGCTATGCACATATCGCTGCAAATTCCCGGTAATGAGGTAATTAAGAGGTGGATCAGCTTTTTTCCGAAAGCTATTCATGCAGCCAGACCTGAACTGATTTCCCTTTTTGGGATCAGTGGTGATGAAATAACAATACCTCTTGTTACCAGCTCGTTGTCAGATTCTGATCCGGTTGTCAGATCAGAAGCTGCATCTGCGCTGGCAAAATTAAGCGGCAGGAAGGCAATTCCTCTGCTTACCGGTTACATGATAAAATTCAGTGAAGCTTCAGACCAGAAAGCTGCAAAATCAGCTTTAATGACTCTTCTCGACAATGAGACTATGCCGGACCTTCTTCCTGTATTTAAAGACGGAGCTCCTGATGCAAAAATCAGTGCAATTGAACTCATTGGCTGGAATGGTGATAATCAGTATTTCCCGTTAATTCTTCAGTACGCTTCTTCTGTGGATGCGGAAGTTAAAACCGCTGCCATAAAAGCTCTTCAAAATCTTGCTGGAAAGAATGATCAGGGTCAAATTATAGAACTCCTTAAATCAACCTCTGACGCTGTATTGATTGTTGACCTGCAGGCAGCTTTAGCAACAGCTGCCGGCAAGAATACTGAAGCAGACAAAAGGTCAGATTTTCTTTTGAATTCTATTAGTTCAGGATTAAAGGAAAGCGAAGCTAATGATCTTAAGATAAAGATTATTCCTGTCCTTGCTAAGACCGGTGGAGCAGAAGCACTTAAGCTCGTGTCAAAAGAATTTGAAGGGGGAAATTTCGATATGAGGAATGCATGCTTCAGCGCGCTGATCAACTGGAATGATCATTCGGCATTATCGTCATTATATGAGATTTGTGCCTCGCGAAGCAAAACCTTCGAGGGGCCTGCATTTGATGGTTATATGAGGCAACTCAGGAGTGCACGTATACCCGACGATCAGAAACTGCTGTTATACAGGAAGATCATGCCTTACGCCCTTACTGCCGATAGAAAGAACAGGGTCATTATTGAAACTGGCCGTCTGAAAACATATACCTCTCTGTTTTTTGTAAGTACTTATCTTGATGATCCTTCAACCTCAGCCGAAGCTGCCAGGGCCGCAATGGGTATTGCACTGCCGTCAGCCGGTTCATCATCGGGCCTCTATGGAACAATGGTTAAAGAAATACTTGTAAAAGCTGCAGTAAAACTAACAGGTCCGGAGAAGGACTATGAGAAGGAGATGATCAATAAATTTATTGCAGCAATGCCTGCCGGTGAAGGTTTTGTTTCAATGTTCAATGGGAAGGATCTTTCGGGTTGGCAGGGACTGGTTGAGAATCCTGTTGCCAGGGAAAAGATGAAACCGGCAGAAATGGCAAAGAAGCAGGCTGAAGCAAATAAAAAGGTGCCACTTAACTGGAGCGTAAGGGATGGTTTGATATGGTTCAGCGGTAATGGAGAGAATCTCTGCTCTGTTAAGGAATACGGTGACTTTGAAATGTATGCCGACTGGAAAATAACCAGGTTCGGAGACAGTGGAATATACCTGAGAGGTTCACCTCAGGTTCAGATCTGGGATACTTCACGAGTTGATGCCGGAGCCCAGGTAGGAAGCGGTGGATTGTACAACAATCAGAAAAATCCGTCAAAACCACTTAAGGTAGCTGATAATCCGGTCGGAGACTGGAACACATTCAGGATAATAATGACTGGCGAAAAAGTATCCGTCTGGCTCAATGGTGAACTTGTGGTGGATAATGTGACTCTGGAGAATTACTGGAACCGTAATATACCTATTTTCCCGAAAGGTGCTATTGAACTTCAGGCCCATGGAACTGATCTGGCTTTCAGGGATATATATGTCAGAGAGATCAGCGATAAGGAATTTAATCTTACACCTGAGGAAAAAGCTGATGGCTTTGCAACTCTGTTCAATGGAAGAGATCTCGATAACTGGATCGGGAATAAAACATCTTATATTGTTGAGGATGGAAATATCGTTGTCAAACCCGGAGATGGTTCGGGAGGCAATCTTTTTACTGAAAAGGAGTATGCCGATTTCATATTCCGGTTTGAGTTTCAGCTTACTCCGGGAGCAAATAACGGATTGGGAATCAGAGCCCCTCTTTCAGGTGACGGGGCCTATTCAGGTATGGAGCTTCAGATACTTGATGATACAGCTCCTGTATATGCGAACCTTCAGCCTTACCAATACCACGGATCAGTATATGGAGTGATACCTGCCAAGAAAGGTCATCAGAAGCCTGTAGGGGAATGGAACTGCCAGGAGGTGATGGTACAAGGTACTAAAATAAAAATTACCCTGAATGATGCTGTCATTGTTGATGGTGATATTGCCGGACCAAGGGATAACGGAACTATGGACCATAAAGATCATCCTGGTCTTAAGAATACTAAAGGTCATATCGGATTCCTTGGTCATGGCTCCGAACTCAAATTCAGAAACATAAGAATTAAAGATCTTTCGAAATAATATTTTATAGGTATCGGGAATCATTTATATTCATTGATTTTCTTCGTTTACCCCGGCCCCAAGGGGAGCGAAGAACCGAGCACATTTGTGCGAGCTCGGCGCAGCCAAAATCAATTTACTCCCCCTGGGGTTGGGGTAAATAAATTGATTTTCAAGCGACCTGGGATAGAATAATTGTGATTATCGATAGTCATTTATAGTAAACAAGATGAAAAATTCTGTAGTTTTAATTTCCCCGCTATTATTCCTTTTTCTTTTTGGTTGTAAGGAAGTAAAACCACCTGAACCAATCTGGCCTCTCCCTTCAGAAAGCCAACTGGCCTGGCATCAGCTGGAGTATTATATGTTCGTTCATTTTACTGTTAATACTTTCACAGATAAGGAATGGGGTTATGGTGATGAGAAAGAATCAGTTTTTAATCCTTCGGAAATGGATTGCAGACAGTGGGCAAAAGTAGCCAGAGATGCCGGCATGAAAGGAATCATAATTACTGCAAAGCATCATGATGGTTTTTGCCTGTGGCCGTCAAATTACACCGAACATTCGGTCAAAAACTCCATATGGAAAAATGGGAAGGGAGATGTTCTGAGGGAGATTTGTATTGCATGCGATGAATATGGTCTGAAGCTGGGCGTTTACCTTTCGCCCTGGGACAGGAACAGTTCTTTCTACGGAACACCCGAATACCTGACCTATTACCGCAACCAGTTAAATGAGCTTTTAACAGAATACGGTGATGTTTTTGAAGTGTGGTTTGATGGGGCCAACGGTGGTGATGGTTACTATGGGGGAGCCAGGGAGACAAGGAAGATTGATAACAAAACATATTATGACTGGCCAAATACCCACAAGATTGTAAGGGAGTTACAGCCTTCTGCAGTCATGTTCAGCGATGCAGGTCCTGATATCCGATGGGTGGGAAACGAGAGCGGTATGGGAAGTCTGACTAACTGGTGCCTTCTAAAAAAAGATGAGATGTATCCTGGAGGTGACTTCGCGAAAATTCTCGGAGAAGGTCATGAAGATGGTACATACTGGGTACCGGCCGAAGTTGATGTATCAATCCGCCCGGGCTGGTTCTATCATAAAACTCAGGACTCTCTGGTAAGATCTCCGGGGAACCTTCTTGAGCTATATTATTCTTCGGTCGGACGCAACAGCAACCTGCTTCTGAATGTACCTCCTGACCGCAGGGGACTTCTGCACGAAAAGGATGTTGAATCTCTTCTTGCTTTCAGGCAACTTAGAGAAAAAGAGTTTGAAACTGATCTGGTGAAAGGTAAAAAGGTTATTTCATCCGTTTGCAGGGGAAAGGGATTTCATGCTTCAAATATCACCGACGGTAATCCTGATACTTACTGGGCAACAGAGGATTCGCAAACAAAAGCTGATTTTGTAATCGATCTTGGAGCTCCGACTGAAGTTAACAGAATACTTATTCAGGAGTATATCAGTCTGGGACAGAGGGTCCGGGGGTATAAGGTAGAGGCAATGGTAGGAAAAGAATGGCAAAAGGTGGTCGATGGTACTACAATCGGTTACAAAGTGATACGCAGGTTTCCTGTTGTAGAAGCATCAAAGATCAGAGTATCAATATCAAAGTCGAAAGCCTGTCCGGTTATATCAAATGTTGAACTGTACAGAGCGCCGGGTATCTGAAATTTTTCACTCCCGGTCGCCAAATCGCCATTGCACCCCATAGTCGTCAACTTAAGAATAGTTTTGTTGCAGGAAAGAACAGAATAAGTTTCCCCTCCTTTTGAAGGAGGGGTGGCCGGGATGCTTGATTATCTGAAATTTACAAAATTTAATTCCCGGCCGGGGTGGTTGATTAGTCTTTTCTTTTTAACTTTATGTCTGTGAATAACAAAAACCTCTTTAAAATAAAGGACCTTAAATCTTTCAGATCATCTCTAAGGAACAGGTCCACTTCGGCTGAAGCAGCATTCTGGGAGGTGTTAAAATCAAAAAAACTTGAAGGAAGAAAATTCAGAAGTCAATACAGTATTGGTAGTTACATTATTGACTTCTGCTGTCCTTCAGAAAGACTTATTATTGAACTTGATGGAGATCCCCATGGTGAATATCACAAAATACAGAAAGATGAAATAAGGGATAACTACCTGGCGAGCTTAGGATTCACTGTATTAAGGTTCGAAAACAGATTTGTTTTCCAGGATCCTGAATATAAAAAACAAGTGAGATCAGAAAAGTTTTCGATAAAAAACAGGAAGGAATCTGATAAATCAATCAACCACCCCGGCCGCAACCAACCTTTGCAATAACTTAACTATCAATGTGCTGCGGCCACCCCTCCTTCAAAAGGAGGGGAAACTTTAATGACCAAAACGCCGGCTATGCCCCTCACCCCCTCGATCTGTCGCAGTGTCGCCCAGTCGCCTATTTTTTAGCCACTCCTACAGTCTGAGCCAGAATAATGATCTGATTTGATCTTAATCCCATTTCAGCTGCCAGTTTCTCTTTGGGTATTGATCCTCTTACAACGCATCCCAGATTGGCTGATGCGCAGTAGAGATAAACATTCTGTGCCATGAATGCAGCATCGGAGTATGACATCAGAAGGTCTGAATCATCAATCTTAACACCCTCTTTTTTACCGGCCCGTCCCATATCGGCTACATATACCAGGTTAAGTGCTGCATTGTTGACATAACTCTGAGTACCTGTTGTTTTCCTCAGGTCTTTATTATTGATCATCTTCAGGGTATTGGTTTCAGCAACATAGAGATAGAGTCCTCCCGGAAGAGCTACATAAACATCCATTTCCTGGTAATTCATTGCAGAAGGAGCTGTTCTTTTTTTCTGATCAGCCCGGTTTATTCCCCATGCTGCCCAGAGCAAATCTGACAGCTGCTGTGGTGTCAGGCTTTCTTCTGTAAATGTACGTGTTGTCTGCCTTTCATTAAGAGCCTGCATAAGAGGTTTGCCTCCTTTTCTGTCAGGTGCCGGTAATGTAATATCCTGGGCTATAATGCTAAGGCTTATCGCAAATATTGCTAATGAAGTTAACGCCGGTTTTTTCATATCATATTTTTTAAAAGTTTGACCTGATTGTGATTCTTATTATCACAAATATATCCAAAACAGAATACAAATATCCTCACAGACCGTTCATTTAATGTTATTTAACAAATAACAGAGGCGTATGGCGTAGGGCGTAAGGCATATGGTATTTTTTTAACGCCATTCGCCCTACGCCTTTTTTCTTATCTTAGCAACTCAAACTTAATGAATGGCACTGAACTACATCTGGATCGCATTCTTCCTTATTGGCTTTCTGGTAGCTCTTTTGAAGCTCATCTTTTTCGGGAACACGCAGATATTCAATGATCTCATTAATGCGATATTTGCAAATGCAAAGACAGGTTTCGAGATTTCACTTGGATTGACAGGAGCACTTACACTCTGGATGGGATTGCTGAAGGTAGGGGAAAAAGGAGGAGTGGTTGCATTGCTTGGAAGGCTTATCGGACCTCTTTTTCAGAAGCTCTTCCCCGGTCTGCCCAAAGGACATCCGGCATACGGATCAATTATGCTCAATCTTTCCGCGAACATGCTTGGACTCGACAATGCTGCAACACCGGTCGGATTAAAAGCTATGAAGGAGATGCACGATGATAATCCCGATAAGGAGAGTGCTTCCGATGCCCAGATTATGTTCCTTGTGCTGAATGCCTCAGGTCTGACAATAATACCGGTAAGCATAATTGTCTATCGTACACAGCTGGGAGCAGTTAATCCTGCAGATATCTTCATACCTATACTTATCTCCACTTATGTGGCTTCTCTTGCAGGAGTTATAAGTGTTGCCCTGATTCAGAAGATCAATCTTTTTGATAAGGTTATCCTTTCATACCTGGCCGGATTGACAGCTATAATATCAGGAATTATTATTTATTTCAGCCATCTTCCGAAAGAGCATATATCCTCAATATCAACCTTTGCAGCTAATTTTATCCTGCTCTCCATTATTGTGACTTTCATAGTATTGGCAATGGTAAAGAAAATAAATGTCTATGATGCTTTTATTGAAGGAGCAAAGGATGGCTTTAATATTGCGATCAAAATAATTCCGTTCCTTGTGGCAATCCTGGTGGCAATAGGAATTTTCAGAGCTTCAGGGGCAATGGATTTTATAATTTCCGGAATAGCGAAATTCTTTGCATGGACAGGAGTTGATACTGAATTCACAGGTGCACTTCCGGTTGCTTTTATGAAGCCACTTTCAGGCAGCGGGGCGCGTGGATTAATGATTGATGCCATGACAACCCACGGTGCAGACTCTTTCATTGGCAGGCTGGCATGTACTCTGCAGGGAGCCACCGACACTACATTTTACATTATTGCCGTTTACTTTGGTTCCGTTGGCATAAAAAATACACGGCATGCTGTCGGATGTGGACTTATTGCCGATCTGGCCGGAGTAATTGCGGCTATATTCGTGGCATATCTATTTTTCACCTGAATTATTTCATGCTGAAAAGATTTACACAATGACCAAAAATTAATTGTTTTACAGATGAGCAGACGTGAGATTGCTGAACAGATATTCCTTGCCGGAGTGGAGAGCGTCCTTCCGGATAAGCTTATATCGGAGAATATGTCGCTGAAAGGCGATTTACTGCATATAGGGCATCTTAAAATTTCCCTTGAGACTACAGAAAATATCTATGTAATAGGAGCGGGAAAAGCAAGTGCAATTATGGCATCAGAGGTTGAGAAGATCCTGGGTAACAGTATCACCAAAGGTCATATTATTGTAAAGTATGGTCATGGCACTGAATTGAAGTCAATAAGGGTTTCGGAAGCAGGACATCCTTTTCCCGATACGAATGGTTTTGAAGCGACAAAATCAGTTCTTGAAATCGCCCGTAAGGCTGAGGCTAATGATCTGGTTATATGTTTGTTATCGGGAGGAGGCTCATCACTTCTCTGTGATTGTCCGGAAGAACTGACTCCTGATGATCTTACCCTTGTGAATAAGCTGCTTGTAAACTGCGGAGCAAGCATAAGTGAAATGAATGCAGTCCGCAAGCATCTGT
Organism: Bacteroidetes bacterium GWA2_40_15; assembly: GCA_001768195.1. GTDB lineage: Bacteria > Bacteroidota > Bacteroidia > Bacteroidales > VadinHA17 > LD21. The sequence continues at coordinate 11,516 of MENI01000102.1, forward strand.
CGGATGTTAAAGGAGGCCGGCTTGCCGGTACAGTTTTTCCTGCTACTCTTGTCAGTCTGATACTTTCCGATGTTATCGGTGACCGGCTTGATGTGATTGCATCGGGACCTACAGCTCCTGATCCTACAACATTTACAGATGCTATTGAAGTCCTGGAAAAATTCAAACTTAAGCAATCCCTGCCTTCAAGAGTTCTTGATTTCCTTTATGCCGGTGCAACATGTAAAAAACCCGAGACACCTAAACCCGGTGATGCAGTATTTGAGAAGACAACAAATCTGATTATCGGCACAAACAGAATTGCTCTCGAAAGCGCAAGAGAGAAAGCTCAGGAACATAATATCAATGCCATCATAATTGAGGATGAGCTCCAGGGGGATGTCAATTCTGTTTCTGAATACCTTATCGAATCAGCTTTGAATTTCAGATCAGACAAAAATGAGGTAAAACCAGTTTGCATTCTCTTCGGAGGAGAAACCACACTTAAGATGACAGGCAAAGGTTCCGGCGGCAGAAATCAGCATCTGGCTTTGCTGTGTGCAATACAGCTTCAGGATAAACCCGGAATTACAATACTCTGTGCAGGAACTGACGGTAATGATGGTCCCACGAAAGCCGCCGGAGCAATTGTAGATTCGGAAACTATACCTTTTGCAATTTCCAGGGGCATCAAACCAGAGAAGTTCCTGGTGAATTTTGATTCCTACAACTTCTTCAGGAAAACATCAGGGCACTTGATAACAGGGCCAACAATGACAAATGTAATGGATATAGTTGCTATTATTGTTGATGATCAGAAATAGTCTCATAAAATAATGAAAAACTTCAGAACTATGCAAAATCTGGCACACTTAACTGCATTAACAGGGTTATTGCTGCCATTTATTTCAGGATGTAAATCTGAAATAAAAAATGAATCCGGACCAAATATCATTCTTTTTATGGTTGATGATATGGGATGGCAGGATACTTCAGTTCCGTTCTGGAAAGAGAAGACCCCGTTCAATGAGCGATACCATACTCCTTCGATGGAGCGGCTTGCAAGTGAGGGAATGATGTTTACCCAGGCATATGCATCAAGTGTCAGTTCTCCCACACGTGTGAGCCTGATGACAGGTATGAATGCAGCCCGTCACCGTGTTACAAACTGGACTTTGCATAGAAATGCATCTGTTGACGGTAAGAGCGATATTCTTTCCTATCCGGAGTGGAATGTAAACGGCGTCCAGCCAACAGATACAGTTCCCCGATCGGTATACGCCACTATGCTTCCTCAGGTATTGAAGGATAACGGTTATTATACGATCCATTGCGGTAAAGCACATTTTGGGGCAATAACCACACCAACAGCCAATCCGGTTAACTGCGGATTTGATGTGAATATTGCCGGTCATGCTGCCGGGGGCCCGGGAAGTTTTCTCGGGACGGAGAATTTCGGGAATGCGGAGATGGGGACTCATACCCTTCCATGGGGTGTTCCGGGGCTTGAAAAATATCATGGTGATTCAATTTTTCTAACTGAAGCTTTGACAAGGGAAGCCATAGCTGCTCTTGATATTTCAAGATTAACCGGAAAGCCATTCTACCTTTATATGGCCCATTATACCGTGCACATTCCCTTATATGCCGATGAACGCTTCTACCAGAAATACATCGATGCCGGCCTCGGGGATTATGAAGCAAGGTACTCGTCAATGATTGAAGGAATGGATAAGAGCCTCGGCGACCTGATGGATTATCTTAAAAGAAATAATCTTAGTGAAAATACAATTATACTATTCATGTCGGATAACGGAGGTTTCAGTCTTCGGCCCAGGGAAGGAGAGATGCACACCCATAACAAACCATTGAACAGCGGAAAAGGATCGGCTTATGAGGGAGGAATAAGGGAACCGATGATTGTAAAATGGCCGGGAAAAGTTAAGCCTGGAACAAGGTGCAATGATTATCTCATTATTGAGGATTTTTATCCCACGATACTTGAAATGGCCGGAATTGAAGATTATAAAACAGTGCAGACCGTCGATGGAAAAAATTTTGTGCCTATGCTGACTCAATCCGGGACAACTGCTTCCAACCGCGATCTTTTCTGGCATTATCCCAATAACTGGGGACCGACCGGTCCTGGTATAGGAGCTACAAGTACAATACGAAGCGGTGACTGGAAGCTTATATACTTTTATGAAGACAGCCATTTTGAACTATACAATATCACTGAGGATATCGGGGAACTTAATAATCTTGCAGGAAAAGAAGAGAAACGGGTAAAAGAGCTGGTTTCAAAACTTGGTAATTATCTTCGCAGTGTGGATGCTCAGAGACCTTCTTTTAAGGCCACAGGAAAGATTGCAGAGTGGCCTGATGAAGTGATTTAGGATCAGTATTTACACTCTCTGGCTGCTTCAGCCATTATCTTTATGTTCTGCACCGGAGTTTCAAAGAAATGATCGGAGCATGCACAGATATAGCCGCCGTCATAACCAACTTTTTCAAACAGTGTACGTACCATGTTTCTGATCTTATCAGGAGTACCGTCAGTTAATACATTGAACTGATCAATACCTCCGATAAGGGAGATGCGGTTGCCTACTTTTTCTTTCATTTCCCATGGTTCCTGGTTTCCCCCTATGCTCACCGGGGCCAGTGTTTCCGAACAGTCAGCACCATTAGCTATAATGTGCTCTTCGATACCATAGGTTCCGCCGCAGGTATGATAGGTGATCTTAAAGCCAAGGTTATGAAGGGCATCATGCATCCTTTTATCATAGGGCAGACAAAATTCCTTATGCAGATCAGGTGAAACAAGCGTTGATGATGCTGAACCGCCTCCGGTCTCAATAAGGTCAAATTTCGCACCTTTCATCGATTCTATGAACTGCAGTTTCTTTTCCAGCAATATTTCCATCAGTTCATGGACCCGGTATGGATTTGTCATGGTCTTTATTATCAGTTCATTGATGTCCATCAGGCAGGCGGCATGCTGCCAGCAGCCTGCCTGGTCGCCCCAGACAAATCCTCTTACTATCCCGCTGTCGGATACTTCATCATATACCTTTTCAAGAGGTTTCTGATCGAGCATAGGTACAGGCATATATTTCCTGATGAGGTCAATATCTTCATCCTTTTTGATAAGGTACTCTGTTATCCAGGTTGTTTTTCGGTTTCCGGCACTTTTGTAAGTCAGATTTCCTTCAGGTGTTTTTATTGTGTGATGATATACCCTGTTATCAGGATGATTGTTTAAGATTACAGCCTCATCCTTCCATTCAGCAGTAGAAAATTTGGCAAAATCAGCATCAACAAGCCAGAATTGTCCCATATCCGCAAAATACTGTATCGCAGCATCCATGCCGACATGCTTGAAGGCCTCAAGAGGTGTTATCCCGTTCATGTAGGTATCGAGGTGATAACCCTGCCACTGATGAACAGTGACCGGAAGCCTGTCAGGCTTCTCCCCGTTAATGGCACACATCATTCTTTCTTTGGAGTTCACTCTGATAAAATTCTTGTTTAGTACAGTAAGTTTAATAAATATTTTTGAAAACTGATAAAGATCACAGGATAATTAATTGAATGACATATTTTTGTCAAAGCATAAGGCACAAAGCAGTGTAACCGTGGTTAAATAATAAATCAATAAGCAGATGATAACTTTAATACCTCTGGCTGGTAGTTTTACAATATCACAGGTGAGTGATTACGGGAAGATCCCTCCTGAAATATTTGAATCAGAATTTTTTTCCATAACAAAAACCGGGGAGGAAATATCGGTTATAACTAATTGCACCACAAAGCTCCCTGGTATTAAATCAAGTGAGGGATGGAAAGCTTTCAGAGTGAAAGGGATCCTCGATTTTTCGCTGGTTGGAATAATAAATGAAATAACAGGACCTCTTAAAGATCACAAAATTACTGTAATTGTTATCTCTACATTTAATACAGATTATATATTTGTACCAGAAGAATCATTCCGGAAAGCGATTGATGTTTTCAGGTTATCCGGATCAATAAATGTGAAAGAAGAAAATACAATCTGAATATGAAGAAGACTCTGACTCTATTAGTGATGGCTTATCTGTTTAATTACGCTGCGGCTCAGGATAAAATTGAAACAAAAGACAACAGGCAGCTGGATGTCAGGATCCTGGAGAATACCGGCAAGGTAGTGAAATATAAAATGTCCGATTACTCCGATGGACCTGTAATAACTCTTAAGGCTCGAAGAATTGAGAAGATTGAATATAAAAATGGGGTGGTGGATCTGATGGGAAACCAGAATCCAAGGAAAGCTAAGCCCTTAGGCATCAGTATAGGAGGGGGGAAATGGGTATCCTCAACAGGACTGATGTTTACAGCTTCAATGGATTATTTCATTACGCCGCTGCTGGATATGGAAGTCAACATGGGTACTGATTCGCAGAAACCTTTTTATCTCTCTGCCGGTCCCAGGATACATCTGAATTCAAGCTATTCTGATAACAGGCTTACTCCGTTTACCGGCGCTCTTTTCGGTTATGAATATGGAAAAGAGTTTGTACAAATACCACTTGGGGTTAACTATATCTATAAGCTAAGTAAATTGAATTTCAACTTTTCCCTTAGTGTCAATGAGCTGATATTCTCAAATGAGTACCAGACGATCATAGAGCTCAGGGGAGGGTTGAGGTTCGGACTCTGAGCAGGGTTTAATATGTAACCTGACAATAAACAGATAAGGATAAGCGACCAGCAACCAGCAGCCAGCACAAATATCAACCCTATGCCTCTACTCATCGTCATCTGCGGAATAGCCCTTCTTCTTTTGCTAATACTTGTATTTAAGCTTAATACCTTTGTGGCATTTATTATTGTTGCCCTGTCAGTGGCTCTTACAGTCGGAATGACAATCGAAGAGGCAGTGGCCTCGATCCAGAAGGGAATAGGAAGCACCATGGGTATCATTGTACCGGTTCTGGGATTTGGAGCAATGCTTGGCAAGCTGGTTTCGGAGAGCGGTGCAGCACAAAGGATCACAACAAGGTTTACAGGTAATCTGAATAGCAAGTATATTCAGACATCACTGATGCTGGCAGGATTCATTGTTGGCATAGCTCTCTTTTATGAAGTCGGGTTTTTTATAATGATACCACTGGTATTTACAATAGCAGCATCTACAGGACTTCCTCTGATATATGTTGGGCTTCCGATGATCGCGTCACTGTCGGTAACTCACGGTTATCTGCCTCCTCATCCTGCCCCTACTGCATTAACTGCCATGTTCAATGCTGATCTGGGTCTGACTCTGCTTTATGGCTTAACCATTGCAATCCCTGCGATCCTTGTTTCAGGACCTTTACTGGCACGATTTCTCAGCAGGGTTAATGCAAAGCCCCTGGCTGAGTTTGTTAATTATAAAATTCTTACTGAAGAGGAGATGCCTGGTTTCTGGACCAGCTTTTTTTCGGCTCTTCTGCCTGTTATACTTATAACATTATCAACTGTTGCAGGTTTCATTTTTCCGGAAGAGAACATCATCAGGAGGATACTTGGTTTTGTCGGGAATCCTGTTGTGGCAATGCTTTTATCAGTGCTTTCTGCTATTTATTTTCTGGGTGTTGCCAGGGGTAAGAAGATGACAGATATAATGAAATCCCTGTCACATTCTATTTCGACTGTTGCAATGATCATGCTTATGATAGCCGGAGCCGGATCTTTGAAACAGATTCTTGTCGATGGAGGAGTTAGTAATTATATCGGCGGGCTGATGAGCCATTCGATGCTTTCACCTCTGATCCTTGGATGGCTTATAGCTACTATACTTCGGATTTGCATAGGCTCAGCAACCGTATCAGGTCTCACAGCTGCCGGTATAGTATTACCACTCGTTACCGGAACAAATGTAAGCCCTGAACTGATGGTACTTGCAGTAGGTTCCGGAAGTCTTATGTGCAGCCATGTTAACGATACAGGTTTCTGGCTCTTCAAGGAATATTTCAGTCTGAGTGTAAAAGAGACACTCAAGACC
>MENI01000103.1 GCA_001768195.1 Bacteroidetes bacterium GWA2_40_15
TAAAAAAACAAATAAATCATAAAAAAACAAATAAATCAACCACCCCGGCCGGGAAATGGATCTTGTAAATATCAGATAATCAATCGTCCCGGCCACCCCTCCTTCAAAAGGAGGGGAAACTTTTTCAAGTCTCCTCATTTATAAATATACCCTTAGGTTGACGGCTATGGGCTTTAGGGGTGGATTTAAGTAAAGAGACTTTTAAGACAGCCCCTATTTATAAGTAATCAATTGTGTTTGACCGGTTTTTAACAAAGGGAGCAACAGCCCGGTTGAAAATGCCCTGCACATAGGCAATAGCCATACCATAGTTAGTAACAGGGACTCCGGCTTTTATTGCAGAATGGAGCCGGTTATGAAGCTGTCTTCTTGTTATCATGCATCCCCCGCATTGAATAATGAGTGAATAATCAGTAACCGGTCGGGGTAACTTATCAAGCCCTGCAACAACATCATATTCAATAGTTTTGCCTGTGAAATTTGAGATCCACCTTGGTATTTTCACCCTTCCGATGTCATCGCACGCAACATGATGAGAGCAGGATTCAAGAAGGAGCACCCTGTCGCCATCCTTCAGGCCGGATATTTTTGTGGTTCCCTTAAGATAGCTTTCAAAATCACCTTTAAAGCGTGCCAGCATTATGCTGAAACTGGTCAGAGGTATGTCGCGCGGAACGGAGGCATCGGCTTTATTAAAGACCTGTGAATCGGTTACTGCAAGAGCAGGCCTGATTCCGGTTTTTTTCAAAAAAGCATCGACCTCAGTCTCCTTGATAACAATTGCCACTGCATCATTGTCGAGGATATCCCTTATTGCCTGCACCTGGGGTAGTATGAGCCTGCCTGCCGGTGCCTCAATATCGATTGGTGTTATCAGCAATACAATATCACCATAGCTTATAAGATCTCCAAGAAGGGCAGGGGTCTTATAAGAATGTTCAGGGATTGTGCTTCCAATAAGAGAAATAAGCTCTTCGTAATTACGTTTATCGGTTGATGAAAACTCAAACAGGGTGGATCCTGTGGATGCGAAAACTGCATTTCTAAACTCATCAGTTGGTTCTTCGATATCTGATTTGCTGTGTATTATAATATAGGTAAGATCATAATCATTGAACTTACCGACAAGATCATTCTCAAATCCGCCCCAGGAATTATTTGTCACTATCAGCAGGGCAAGGTCGATAATTTCAAGAGTCCTCAATGTTCTTTCGATCCTCTTCTCTCCAAGCTCACCTGAGTCATCAATACCTGCCGTATCTACAAGAATAACAGGTCCGAAACCGGTTATTTCAAATGATTTCTTAACAGGATCGGTTGTTGTTCCTGCATGATCAGACACTATGGCAATATCCTGTCCCGCCAGGCAGTTTATCAGGCTGCTTTTGCCATTGTTCCGGCGACCATAAATACCAATATGTGGTTTTGACTCTCTCCCTTTGGACATTCTGAAATAATTATTGTATAAAAATAGGAAATTTTATCCATTGATTATTCTGCGAAAATCTGCGGGATCTGCGGGAAAAATGCACACTTCATTTTCAGCTGGTACCGCTGATAGACACAGATTTAACTTAATAATAGTTAAGCGAGATCTTCTATAGAGAAGCCCATTTTCAGAAGATTGGCTGGCTGAAGGATCCTACGGAGTTTCTCGTTTTCTATTGATTGAAGGAGTGAATTGGCTTCATAGATATCTATGCTTTTATCTTTCATGATCTTAGCCAGTTCTGCTGCCTTGTGATAACCTATGTGCGGTACAAGTGCTGTTGTGACTGATGGACTGAATACCATAGCTTTATATCCTGCAGGCTCATTAATCACAAGTTCTTCAAAAAGGTTTTGCAGTATTGTGATATTGCATGAAATCAAAAGGTTAAGACTTTCAATCAGAGCGCAACCAATTGAAGGAAGATATGCGTTCAGTTCGAGAGTGCCTTGTCCGCTGAGTGAGCTTACAAGCATATCGTTAGCATACACCCTGTGAGCGGATGAGATAACAAATTCAGAAATAACCGGATTTATCTTGCCGGGCATAATTGAACTGCCGACCTGACGTGATGGTATGGATATGGTTTTTTCTCCTGCAATGTCTGAAGCCAGGAGCCGGATATCGGAAGAGATTTTTTCGAGATTCACTGCATGAGCCTTTAATGTGGCATGGATCTCAACCCACTTATCCTGGTTTGAAGTGGCATCCGGCATGTTTTCGGCATGTGCCAGCGGCAAACCTGTAAGCTTCCTGAGTTCCGGGACCACCTCCATAATAAAGAATCCTGGTATTGATAAGCCTGTCCCGATGGCACCCCCGCCAAGGTTTACCATTTTAATCCGTTCGTTGCATTTTGAAACTCTCCACCAGTCCCTCGACAGTGCATTATTGTATGTGCTGAACAGAATTCCAAATGAGGAAGGAACTGCTTCCTGCATCTGTGTATATCCGGGACGCATCTTATCTCTTGATGTTTTTTCAAGGTTCTCTACCTTCTGACGGAGCAAATTGATCTTGTTTTCAAGTTCGGTAAGAAGCCTCATTACAGCAACAGTGAGGGCTGTCGGAATAACATCGTTTGTCGACTGGTAAATATTGGCATGCTCCGTAGGGTCAATATAAGTGTATTTTCCACACTTATTCCCGGTTGCCAGAAGAGCAAGGTTTGTTATTATCTCGTTGACATTCATATTGATGCTTGTTCCCGCACCTCCCTGAACTGCAGGAACTATGAAACTTTTGAAATGGCTGCCCTCTGCAATCTCTTCTGCAGCTGCACATAATGCATCAAGTATTTTATCATCAATAATCTTTAATGATCCTGTTCTTCCAGGTTTTTCTGCTGAAGCATCTCTGAATTTCCTGAAGGTGTTATAGCAGGCCAGTTTAACTGAGCCTGTGGCTTTATACCATTCAACCGGAAAGTGGGTGTTGCCGGGAAAGTTACCGGCAGCCCTCACGGAATGAATTCCGTAAAGCGCATCTGACGGGATCTCTATCCGGCCAAGGCTGTCATTTTCTGTGCGGTACATCTGTTTCAGTTATTATTCCCTGATACAGGAAGGGCATAGGCAGCAACATCATTACCTTTGATCTCGTCGGGGCAAAGGATGATGAGCCTTTCAAGTACATTCCTGAATTCCCTGATATTCCCGGTCCACTCGATTTTCTGAAGTTCTTTGATAGCATCCTTCCTGATTACCTTTTTACTCATTCCGTACTCATTGCAGATGAGAGTATTAAAATGGTCGGCAAGCAGGGGTATGTCATCACTTCTCTCATTCAGAGAGGGAACATGTATAAGAATGACGCTAAGTCTGTGATACAGATCCTCGCGGAAGCCATTATTCTCGATCTCTTTTTTAATATTCTTATTCGTGGCTGTAATTACTCTTACGTTAACATGTATATCCTTCTCGGATCCAACCCTTGTTATCTTGTTTTCCTGAAGGGCTCTGAGCACCTTTGCCTGGGCTGAAAGGCTCATATCTCCTATTTCATCGAGGAAAAGGGTTCCTCCGTTAGCCTGCTCAAATTTGCCTATCCTCTGTTTTATGGCGGATGTGAAGGAGCCTTTTTCGTGTCCGAATAATTCACTTTCAATAAGTTCAGACGGGATGGCCGCACAGTTCACCTCGACAAAGGGACCCTTAGCCCGGTGGCTTTTTTCATGAATCTGGTGTGCAACGAGTTCCTTGCCTGTCCCATTCGCTCCGGTTATCAGCACTCTTGCCTCAGTAGGGGCAATCCGGTCAATCATCTTCTTTACATTTTCAATTGCCTCGGACTCCCCTACAATTTCATACATTTTACTCACTTTGCTTTTCAGCACGTGTGTCTGTGTGATAAGCGAAGACTTATCCATAGCATTCCTGATTGTTATCAGAAGCCGGTTGAGGTCAAGAGGCTTTTCAAGGAAATCGTATGCCCCTTTTTTGATCGCTTCAACAGCAGTATCTATATTTCCATGTCCTGATATCATAACTACAGGAATATCGGTTGACTGCTCTGTTATCTTAGCGAGAACCTCTATGCCATCCATCTTTGCCATCTTAATGTCGCAGAGGACAATATCATAGCTGTTTGCAGAAAACATCTCAAGACCTTGTGGTCCGTCTTCTGCAAGATCAACCTCATGCTTTTCGTATTCCAGAACCTCTTTCAGAGTGTTCCTTATGGCTCTTTCGTCGTCTATTACCAGTATCTTAGACATATATCTGCTTGATAATTATAATTTTCATTAAGAAACTGGCTGAAGGCATATGGCTTAAGGCAAAAGGGATCAAATGAATCGGACTCTGTACTTCCTTACGCCTTACGCCCTTAGCCCTTCGCCTATCCACTATATCTTAACCATTTCCACATCTCTTTCCATGAGGTCTTTTTGCCATACATCAGAATGCCCGTGCGGTAGATCTTTGCAGCCATCCATACAAAACCTATGAATGTCACCACCATCAGAAGCATTGATATTCCTATCTGCCAGAAAGGTACTCCGAATGGAATACGGGCCATCATAACAATCGGAGAAGTCAGCGGGATCATTGAACACCAGAATGCAACAGGGCTATCCGGATTCTGCATGGTTCCCATGGCTACCATAAGGCCTATTATTATAGGAACAGTTACCGGCAGCATGAATTGTTGTGTTTCGGTTTCATTATCGACTGCTGAACCTATAGCTGCAAATACTGACGCATAGAGAAGGTAACCGGTAATAAAATAAAAGATAAAACAGAATATTATGAGCAACCATGGCTGGTTCATAGCACTGTCAAAAAGTCTCGAAAATTCACTGAGCTCCGGCGACATATTATCTGTCCTGACATTGTCAGCAACAACCTGATTCCCTTCCATAAGATTCTGAGGAATTGTCTGTGTCATCTTTGTGATTCCTGACTTATCAGAGATAACAGATTTTACGCTTGTAGTTATTGCAGCAGTAAGAATTACCCATATAAGAAACTGGGTAAGTCCTACCAGGGCAATTCCGATAATTTTACCCATCATTAGCTGAATGGGTTTAACAGATGAAATAATTACCTCGACCACCCGGCTTGTTTTTTCCTCAATCACACCGCGCATTACCTGGGTACCGAATATAAAGACCAGCATATACATAAGAAATCCGAAGATATATGCCAGCGCCATTGATATACCGGTGCTGGTCTTTTTTACAGTTCCGGTTTCATCCAGCTTTTTTGTCTGCACCGAAACGTTAGTCTGGATGGTTTTCATGATTTCATCCAGGTTCCCCAGGTTATATGCAGCCAGCTTTTGTTTTTCAATATCTTTTTCAAGTGATCGTTCGATATGTTCCAGGAGACCAATAGGAGGTTGTTTTTTGGAAATAAGATCGATGGCATTAGGTGTATTTATTATCTCCGGATAAATAATCAGGACTCCATAGTAGCCAGCCGCCTCAAATTTACTTGTAAGATCTTCAGTACTGGTGTTCTCAAGGTAAACAAACTCAGCCTCCTTTGTATTTTTAATAACACCCTTAAAAAGATCTGATTTTTCCTCAATGACAGCAATCTTTTTTAAGTCGCCCTTGTCGTTCATCATAAGGACGGTTGGAACAATAATTATTGCAGCCATCAAAAGCGGTGCAAGAATTGTCATAATGATGAATGACTTCTTCCTGACCCTTGTGACATATTCTCTTTTGATTATTACGGATATCTTATTCATAGCGTGATAATTACAGATATAGCATAAGGCGTTAATTACTGGCTCCGACAACCCTGATGAAGATCTCGTTCATCGATGGAAGGGCAGGATTGAAAGAGACGACATTTCCTGATTTCATTGCAGTCAGAAGAATGTCATTGGTTTTTATGTCACCAGTGGTCTTCAGCCTGATTGTGCTTTTGTTATTTTCAAATTTGCTGTTGAGTATGTTATAGTGGCCATTACCGTCTATTTTCACCTCTCCTTTAAAAACCAGGTCGTATTCATTGGCAGCCCATTTATTACGAATCTCATCAACACTTCCCTCGAGAATGGTTTTGGCTTTGTCGATGAGAGTTATGTTGTCGCACAGCTCTTCAACAGATTCCATGTTATGAGTCGAGAAAATTATTGTAGCTCCCTTTTTACGCAGGAAGAGGATTTCATTTTTTATTATCTTGGTATTTACCGGGTCGAATCCGGTAAATGGTTCATCAAATATCAGGAGTTTTGGTTCATGAAGTACAGTTATGATAAACTGAACTTTTTGCGCCATGCCCTTTGATAATTCTTCAACTTTCTTGCCCCACCAGTCGGTTATCTCAAGTTTATTAAACCAGTACTTAAGTCTTTTCATTGCCTCAGTCCTGGTCAGACCTTTCAGCTGCGCAAAGTAGAGAGCCTGTTCTCCCACCTTCATCTTCTTATACAGACCTCTCTCCTCGGGGAGATAACCTATCAGCAGGACATCTTCAGGTTTCAGTTTTTTCCCGTTGAGGAACAATTCCCCTGAATCGGGACCTGTTATCTGGTTAATGATTCTGATAAGAGTTGTTTTTCCTGCACCGTTAGGGCCAAGCAGTCCGTAGATGCTTTGTTCCGGTACGGCTATGCTGACATTATCCAGAGCCAGCTGATCACCATACTGTTTGGATACATTCTTTGCTTCAAAAAGAGCCATTGTAGGTTGATATTATTGCGACTTTAAACTATATTGTAAATATAGAAAAAGTATGTGATTGACAGCATCACTGCTCAAAGTATCCCCTCATTCTTTCAAAAAATCCTTTGTCATTCTTATCCGGATCAGGTACAAATGACTTCGATTCCCTGAATTTCTCAAATATCTTTAGCTCATCTTTGTTAACGCTTTTTGGTATCCATACGTTAACATTGACAAGCAGGTCGCCTCTGCCATAACCGTTTACTTCGGGAAGTCCCTTTCCTCTCAGGCGAAGTATTCTGCCAGGCTGTGTGCCAGGTTCTATTTTTATTTTAACATTATTATCAACCGTAGGGATCTCTACGTGTGTACCGAGGACTGCATCAGGAATGCTGATGAACAAATTATAAATCAGGTCATTGCCTTCCCTTATCAGGTCAGTGTGTTCTTCTTCGTCTATTACTACAAGCAGATCACCGCTAATGCCTCCCCTTCTTGGTGCATTACCTTTTCCGCTCACGGTCATCTGCATCCCTTTTCCAACTCCGGCAGGGATATTGATTTTAATTATTTCTTCCTTCTGTATAATCCCTTCACCATAACATGAGTCACATTTTTTGGTGATTGTTTTACCTTCCCCGCCACACGATGGGCAGACTGCAGTGGTCTGCATCTGGCCGAGCATTGTATTGGTCACCCTTGTAACATGCCCCGATCCGTGACACGTTGAACAGTTAGACAGGCTTGATGAATCTGCAGCTCCTGTTCCACCGCATGTGTCGCATGTATTATACTTGTTTACCTTGATCTTTTTTTCTATCCCTGTTGCAATCTCATGCAGATTTAGTTTGACCTTAACCCTCAGGTTTGTGCCTTTATTGACTCTTCTTCCTCTTCGTCCTCCACCACCAAAGGCACCAAATCCTCCGAATGCATCACCAAAAATATCTCCAAATGATGAGAAGATATCATCCATTGTCATTGTCTGACCTCCGAAACCGCTTCCTGAATTGCCCATGCCTGCATGACCAAATCTGTCATACCTCGACTTTTTCTCATCATTACTCAATACTTCGTAAGCTTCAGCAGCCTCTTTGAAATGCTCTTCAGATTTTTTGTCTCCGGGGTTTTTATCGGGATGATATTTAAGAGCCTGTTTCCGATAGGCTTTCTTAATCTCTTCCTTAGTGGCCTCTTTTGATACACCCAGTACTTCATAGTAATCTCTTTTTCCCATCCTGTCAGTTTTTATTCATTAGCCACCCAGATACTACATGTAAATCAAGTTTTATTCTATTCTCCCACTACCACCTTTGAAAACCTCAGTACCTTGTCCTGAAGATAGTAGCCTTTCAGTACAACATCTACAACTTTGCCTTTCATATCATCTTCGTTAACAGGTATCTTGGCAACTGCCTCGTGTATATCGACATTGAAACTGCTATTAAGAGCTTCAATTGCTTTTACTCCATTTTGTTTGAGGAATTCATTGAATTTGTTGTAAATAAGATCAATGCCGCTTTTCATTGCTGCACAATCCTTTGCTTCATCCATGTGCAGTATTGCCCTCTCAAAATCATCCATCAGAGGAATTATGTTCAGAAGCAGGGTTTCTCCTGCATATTTTGATAAGTCGATTTTTTCCCGCAGTGTTCTTTTCCTGTAATTGTCAAATTCTGCAGAAAGACGGATATACCTATCCTGCATTTCTGCCAGTTTTGCCACTGTTTCTTTAAGTTCTTTTTCTACTTTGTCAGTTACCTGAGCTTCTTCGGTTTTTACCTCAGAGTCTGGCTGCTGCGACATGTATGATTCCGATTCTTCAGATTTATTCGCACCGTGATCATTATTCGGTAATGTATTATCCTTATTATCAGTTATATCTGTACCCGGGTTCTCTGTTTCCTCATCCCGGGTCTTTGTCTTTTTCTTCATCATCATAGCTAAGTTTCAAAATTACATTTCATTGTTATCAAAATATCTGCCAATGAGCCGGAGTTGACAAATTGACAGTAACGGCGCAACGGCACAACGGCACAACGGCGTAACGGCGCAACGGCGCAAGGGCACAACGGTGCAATGGCATATCAGCCTGAAAAAGATAGGATTAGAAGATTGGATTTGCCTTTAAGCCTTTGCGCCCTTGTGCCTTTGCGCCATATTTATTAATGCCTGCTGAATCCTTTTTTCTTGATGTATTGTTTATTCTGAGGTTTCCCATGGGGTTTCCCCTGAGGCTTCTTTCTTACCTGTGGTAAAAGCTCCCTTACTTCCAGGATTCTTACACCATCTGTCATTTTTAGTTTTCCCTTTGAAAGTACCTTCATATCGTTGATAATCACCTCATCGGCTACCTGGCTTCGGTTCCAGGTGACGTATGATTTTTTCATCTGATTTACAATGAGCGTAGTCAGGTACTCTTTTTCTTCACCCTCTTCCAGTTCAGTAGCAGCTTCGATCATCATGGCAATTATCCGGCCATAATGCAGAAATCTGATATTTCCCTGCATATATGGAATCTGATTTGGTTTTTCAATAAGTTTTGATACCTCCGGTACAGGGTATGGTGAATCTATGTCAAGTTCAAAATCGGCAATTATTGCCAGGTGATCCCAGAGCTTATGCTTGAAATCACCGATATCACGAAGATGAGGATTCAGGTTACCCATGATCTGGATAATTGTCTTGGCGGCACGGTTTCTCTCATCCCTGTCCTTGATTGTCCTGATATGGTCAACCATCTTCTGGACATTTCTGCCATATTCAGGCAGCGCCATTCTCTTTCTCTGGGTATTGTAATCGTAGTTCATCATGATAAAAAAATATTTGCAAAGCTAATAATTAAAAGTCATTAAAGGAAAGACATCTTTCCATTGGTTGATAGTATCAGATAAACATTAACCGATAACCTTAAACAGGAGAGTTGCAAGAAAACCTGCAAGAGCTGAAAGCCCTGTTACTGAACCACCGATATGGAAAGCCTCGGGCAGCATTGTTTCCGCAATCATGGTTAGCATAGCACCTGCTGCCATCCCATCGACCAGCGCAAACACATGAGGTTCTACATTTTCAAAGAAGATATTGCCGCCAAATGCTCCAATCCCCGTTACAATCATAATGGAAAACCACATTGTCAGTATTTTCAGATTTGACATTTTTTGCTTTCTCATACCAACTGAACTGGATAAAGCCTCGGGAAAGTTCGAGAGAAAGAGTCCGGCCAGAAGTGACATGCTCATTGTAGGATGAAGAAGAAGGCTTGACCCTATTACAATTGATTCCGGAATGCCATCGAGCATGATTCCCATCCAGATAGCCATTGAAGCATTACCATGTTCTGTTACTTCTTCGTAGATGTCTGATTGTGTTATAGCGGACTTTTTCTCATCGAAATGCTTCATTGCATCATTATACCATAAAGCCGTCTTGTCAGAGGGAAGAGTGTGATTCTTCTCAAGGAGATGGATCTTCTCAGAAACAAGTGTTTTAATTTCAGCAGCGAGTGATGGATTCAGATTTATTATACGGTCGAATGATTCCTTATTTATGATCCATACATGCATGTCGCTCTTTACTACAACATTGAAGTTATGGGTGATACCCGTCATTAATTCAACTATACCATAAGTATCGTCAGTTCTTAAGATATTAATGACCGAATTTGTACTGTCATCCATAACAATTGCTTCCCCGCTTTCGATGATGAAGAAATTATCCCCAGGATCACCCTCATGAACCATTATTTTGCCCTGCCTGTATCGATATCTGTGGAGATATGGAATCAGAGTCTGAGCTTTTGAGGGAGTAAGATTGTGAAAGAAAGCCACCTTGCTGAGTCTTTGGTAAAGCTTCTTCTGGCGGGTTGAATGTTTTTGGGTGATATGAGTGATAATAGTTGCTGTTTTTCGAAGGAAACCACCTCTGCTGTTGACTATTTTATTTAGCAAGACAAAAAAGAGACCACCGATTACCATCCCGGTTGCGAGAGGGTAGAAATGGCCTTTATCAACTGCAACTGCAACAAGGTCAATCGTCAGTGCTGCGAGGAGTGCACCGGCGCCTATTGCCATCATTGAAGCAAGTACTTTGGGTTTAGGTGTCCATTTAAGCGCAAGCACTGCCCCCAGTGGGAGTGAAACAGCACTTATCAGCCCAAAAAGGAATGCATCGAGTTCAATTATCCCGGTCATGTTCTAATAAAAGTAGTTATAAGCCAAGGAACTGTATTGCAATTCCGGAAAAGAAGATCATAGCTCCTGCAATAAGATGGCTGTATTTTTCAATCGGTTTCAGGTCGATCTTGTTAAGTCCCAGTTTGAATACCAGAACAATTGACATCATGGTAGCGATTGTAACGACTGAAAAAAGTACCGATACCAGTACCGAACCTGCAATATTGCTTTTAGCGGCAGGATACATAAGTATCGGGATCAGAGGTTCGCAGGGGCCGAATACAAAAATAAGAAAGAGTATCCAGGGAGTAGTTTTAACAACATCGTTCTGGTGAAAATGTGCATGATCTTTATGATGATCGTGTTCGTGGTAATGATTTTCACTGCTTAAATGATGGTGAGAATGGCTGTGTGTTCTTTGTTTGAGAAGTTTCCTGACACTGATTATCATATATACAAGGCCGAAGGCAATAAAGAGCCATGCTGCAATATTGCCCCGGAATGATTCCACATGGACAAGTTTTGTTACGGATATTCCAATAGCAATTCCCACAAGCCCAAGTACTACAGAGCTCAGTACATGTCCCAGTCCGCATAGGAATGTTATCCACATTGTTTTCCTGAGTGACCATTTTTTTGCCTGGCTGATGACAATAAATGGCAGGTAATGATCAGGACCCAGGAGGGTATGAAAGAATGCAAGGGATACAGCTGTAACTGACAGTAAAGCAATGGAATTATCCATGAATCAGCTTTTTATTGTGACATCAATATTTTAATAATACAATGATATTTATAAAATTTGAATTTACAGGTCTGACAGCCTGTAAAAAAGCTTAAAAACATGTTTTTATCCTTTTTTTGATGTGTTAAAAATTTAACAGCCATGAAGAGCCGTTATAGATCAGTTCATAGAAATTAATATTCTGCTTGTAAAGAAGTGAACGCGATTCACTCATAAACCTCTTCATCCGGAGATGGTAGCCTTGATCAGAAAAGAACTCTGGTTTGTTTTCGTACTCTGAGCAGGGGAGAATATAAAATTTCTTCCTGTATTTTTCCCTGGGAGAGTAAACCCAGGTAAGATAGTAATCTGCATCTGAGATGTAATATGATTCGTTTTCTCTTGTAATTTCAATCCTGGCCATTGCACCACCCCCAGTTTTGGGCTTTCGCTGGTCCGAAACAAAGTTCCCGAGAGAGTATACAGCCACACGACCTTTTGCTGCTTCCTGATTTTTTTTTATCCACACCATCTTTTGAAGTACATGAGGGTGCGATCCGATTACAATGTCGGCTCCTTCTTCAAAGATAAATTCTGAAAGATCATATTGAGTCTGCATGGGAGTATTACTGTATTCTTTGCCCCAGTGAAGGAACACAATGATTATCCCGGGATTTTTGCTCCTGGCTTTTGCTATATCTTCTGCAATGATCTCTTTATCGATTGTATTCACGATTACAGGCTTTTTAACTTCGACCCCGTTAGTACCATATGTATAGTTGAGAAGGGCAATTGACAATCCGTTCTTCTTAATGATAAGAGGGTAGAGGCTGTCTCTTTCCCCGGAACTCAGGAATGTACCTGTATGTGCAATCCGAAGGCTGTCGAGCCTGTTAATTGTACCCTTTATACCTTTTGTGCTGCGGTCTGCTGAATGATTATTTGCAGTTACCAGGCAGTCGATACCTGCATTTTTACAGGCAAGGGCAAGAGCCGCGGGAGAGTTGAACACCGGATATCCTGAGTAAGGCGGACCGGCCAGGATAACTTCAAAATTGGCAATTGCAATATCAGCCTCTGATATTGCCGGTTTGATGTATGTGAAAACAGAATCATAATTATATGTCCGGCTGATCCTGTCCTCCGCTGACCATATCTGCTGCTCATGACCCATAATGTCGCCAATAAAAAGCAGGGTGAGTTTTTCTGAAGATTTCGTCTGGGCATTACAGTAATTGTTTAAACTACTGATAATAAGCGTTATTACCAGGATCAGCCTTCTGCCGGTATCAAATAGGTGCATCACCTTCCGGTATTAATTATCTGCAAACTAAATCTGATGATAATAGTAAAGATACATTTATTTACATTTGCGGTCTCAAACATCATGGAAAAGGGCAGGATAAAAAGGATATTACTGGCTGTATGGCCCATGGTTATTGCAATACTGGTCTTTTTTCTCGTCAGAATTGCAGTAAATAACCCGGATCTGACCGAAAAGTATTACTCAGATGGTTTTTATCCCGTTATTGCCAGTACCTTCTCCTCCGTAAGCAGAATTTCCCCTTTTTCCCTATGGGATGTATTCTGGTTTGTATCAATACTGATTTTCCTGGCCGGAGTGGTGATCGTAATTCTGAGGCGAATGAAATTCCGGATCTTCTGTCTGAAAGTTGCCAGGATCATAGCACTTATGTATGCATTTTTCTATTTATCATGGGGATTCAATTATTTCCGTCCGGATATCGGGAAACGAATAGGACTTGATATCATGAAGGTTGATGAAAAACTTTTCAGATCGATGCTTGATTCCGTCATAATACTTACAAATCATAATTATGTAACTGTAGCGGCGACTGATTATTCTGAGATTAACCATAAGGTTGAAGAATCATATTCTGCTAATGCCGGAATGCTGGATATCAACTATCCGAATGGATACAGGAGACCGAAGAGCATGCTTTTCAGTAACCTTATAGCCAAGTTCGGAATAAGCGGTTATTTTGGACCATTCTTCAATGAGATAAATCTCAACAGCCGTTTGCTGCCAATGGAATACCCTTTTCTCCTGGCGCACGAGAAGGCCCATCAGTTTGGAATTTCCGGTGAAGCTGATGCCAACCTTGTTGCTTTCATAATATGCACATCATCAGATGATCGCAGACTTAAGTATTCAGGATACCTGGCCCTCCTGCTCTATTTTCTGGAAGATGCTCAGTATTTCAGGGATTACAGGGAATTTCTTGGTAAGCTTGATAAACCCGTAATTGATGAATTGAGGTTCAGGCAGCAGTATTATTTCGGTTTGCAGAATGAAGCAATGGGAAAAGCACATGAAACTGTATATGATGCATATCTTAAGTCCAATCATGTACCGCATGGTGTTGAAAACTACAACCAGGTGGTTGAACTGGCTATAAGCTGGATCACGAATGAGTCGAAATTAACAGAGTAAACTTTATACGGATCGCTTTTTATTGCTATCTTTGGCCGTTTTTGTTCAATTTTTTAAGGTTGGCAGGAACAGTAAATAAAGGATCATGGAAGGGACTGAAAAACACCTGGATATAAGGAAGCTGTCTTTTGCAGGTGTGCTGGTTACTCTGGGAATTGTTTTCGGTGACCTCGGAACAAGCCCCCTGTATGTAATGAAAGCAATTGTGAACAGAGGAAGTGTGTTCAATGATCTTCTGATATATGGATCTCTCTCCTGTATCTTCTGGACTCTGACCCTGCAGACCACCACCAAATACATAATCATTGCCCTGCGTGTCGATAATAAGGGGGAGGGTGGCATCCTGTCGCTCTTTGCATTGATGAGGCGTAAAACATCATGGGCGGCTCTTCTCACCATGCTCGGAGGGGCAGCTTTACTGGCGGATGGAGTTATTACACCTGCAATTACAGTTACCTCTTCGATGGAAGGATTGAAGTTGTTGAATCCTGATATTCCGATAGTTCCGATTGTTCTTTTTGTTTTTGGCATTCTGTTCTTTATCCAGCAATTCGGGTCTTTAAAAATCGGATCTTCATTTGGTCCCATGATGGTAATATGGTTTTCATTCCTGGCTATAATTGGGTTTTCGCATCTGATTTATCAGCCGGAGATTCTCAAAGCAGTAAACCCTGTATATGCTGCCAGGCTACTGGGCGAATATCCTGGCGGATTTGTTCTGCTCGGAGCTGTTTTCCTGTGTACAACAGGTGCAGAGGCTTTATATGCAGACCTGGGTCACTGCGGCAGATCAAATATTCAGGTTGCCTGGTTATTTGTTAAGGTAGCCTTACTGTTAAACTATTTCGGGCAGGGAGCCTGGCTTTTAGCAAATGGTGCTCCGGAACCCGGAGTAAATCCATTCTTTGCAATTATACCAGGATGGTTTCTGATCCCTGGAATCATAATTGCTACTTCGGCTGCGATTATTGCCAGCCAGGCAATTATCAGCGGTTCATTTACAATTGTCAAGGAAGCTGTTTCCCTGAATTTGTGGCCTAAAGTAAGGGTTTTAAATCCCACGCAGGTAAGAGGGCAGGTATATGTTCCGTTTGTTAACTGGTACCTGTGGGCCGCATGCAGCCTGGTTGTCATTTTCTTCAGGGCTTCATCAAATATGGAGGCTGCGTACGGACTTGCCATCACAATTACTGAGATGATGACTACATTTCTGCTTACATATTATCTGTACCAGAAAGGAGTGAATCACAGGCTTGTACTGATGATCTTTATGTTATTTCTTACTATTGAGAGCAGTTTTCTTATTGCAAACCTTCATAAATTCAATGATGGCGGGTGGTTTACCCTTTTACTTGCATCACTCTTCTTTGCAATTATGTATGGATGGTATTTTGGAAGAAAGCTGAAAAACAGGTATGTAACCTTTACCAGCCTTGACAAGTATATCGAACCACTCAAAGATCTTTCTAAAGATACCTCAGTTCCCAGAACCTCAACGAACCTGGTTTATATCATCAAGGCAAACCGGACTGACCAGGTTGAATCAAAAGTAATATATTCTATTTTCCACAAACAACCTAAACGAGCCGATACTTACTGGTTTCTTCATGTGAATATTGTTGATGATCCTAACCGGTTTGAATACCAGGTTACACAGATCATTCCGGGAATACTGATAAGGATTGATTTTAACATTGGTTTTAAGGTAGAACCAAAAATTAATCTCTATTTCAGGGAGGTCCTCGACGATCTCGTTAATTCAGGAGAAATAAAACTGAACAGCAGTTATGATTCACTCAGGAAGCATGAACTTCCAGCCGATTTCAAGTTTGTTCTGATTGACAGGGTAATGCCCCGCGATTATACACTTTCCAACAGCGAGAATCTGACACTTACACTGCACAGCATATCAAGACTCTTTTGTATTTCAGATATTAAAGCTCTCCATCTTGATTCCTGCAATACGATAGAAGAACAGGTGCCTATAACTATCAATCAGCCTATCAGCCAGAGAATAAGACGGGTAAAATAGAGTCCGGGAATTTCGTGACTATTTTAACAGGGTATATTTGTTTCTCTTAGTTCTTTTTTCTCAGAATATTATATGCACATAAAAAACCACCGTAAATGGCTCCTGAAAATCCTCCTCCTGTCTTTCCCCATGCCGATGCGAAATGCAGATTGTCGGGTAGCCGTTTGATGTCAATCGATGGCTTGCCAGGTGTCTGGGCAAATCCGTATACAGCTCCTTCCGGATTGAGTGTATACCGTCTGACTGTCGTAGGAGTGCCCACTTCATAATACTCAATCTCATCAGCGATTCCTGGGACAAGTTTCTCCAGTCTGCTGATAAAGACTTTTGCAACCTCTTCCTTTTTCGACAGATAATCATTGCGTGAAAGATTTTCCCATCCCGAAGTATAGTCGATGCAACATATAGCACCTACACTCTTCCCCCCGGGTGCAAGACCTGAATCAATCTGCCCATAATCAATAAATGTAAAGCTCCTGGTGCTGAAATCACTGCAATTATTGTTGAAAATACCGGCCTGGGATTTTATCGAATTGTCAAAGTAAAAAGTCGAGTAATGATTATGGCCGATAGTCATAAGATTATGCCTGAATCCGAAATATATTGACAGGAGGGAAGCTCCCGGTTTCTGATTGCTTATCTCTTCTTTTAGTCTTATTGCAATATCTTCAGGAAGCATCTCAGCTATTGATGGCATAGCAGCATTGGCAATTATATCGCCGGCATATGCTTTCTGAATTGTTGAAATATCTCTTCTGGTTTCCCGGTATGTTACCCCTGCCAGTTTTCCATTCTCTTTAATGAAACCGGTAACAAGATGATTAAGAACGACTTTGCCTCCATGTTTCCGGATGTACCCAGCAAGGTGATCCGATAATTTCTGTGAACCTCCTTTTATGTAACTTGCCCCCCCGTTAAAATAGCTTCCCTGGGCAACTGAATAATATGCCAGAGAGATTGAATACGGGTCATCATGGAAATAACCCAGGTTTCCAAGAAGTACAAGCTTGAGATCTTCATCTTTTATTATGGAGTCAAGGAATTCACCAACACTCTGGTCTTTATATGTTTCACCGGCCGCCGGTATTCTTTTAGGATTAAGTATCCGGTAAAAGAAAGCATCAATTCCATTAACCTCGGCCGGAAATTTATCCTTAAGAATTGCAGCTGCTGCAGCAGGATCATGAGGAATTGTAATTTCAATCCTTTCGCTCACAAAGTGGTAGAATTCAGGTACTTTCACAAATTCAACATTGTCAAACACTTCAAGTTCGGTAAAGATCCTGTTCTTCATATCCCGGGGATAAGGTCCATCCATTTCATGAAGGCCAACTTCAAGAGTAAAATCATGCCTCCTGAAAGTCGTTGCGCATCCTCCGGGTTTTGAGTGCTGTTCAATAAGCAAAACGGATTTACCCTCTTTGGCAAGTTTTGCCCCGGCAGTCAGCCCGCCCAATCCGGCACCAATTATAATTATATCGTATATCATGTTTAGTATTTTAGGCACTTCGAACTCCAGGCACTTCCACCTCAGGTATAGGATACCTTTTAAATTCTTTGGTCCTGTCGAAAAGATACCTGCAGGTTATATATTTTTTTACAGGGACACTGCCTACTGAAATAAAGATCTTTCTCATTTTGGGGTTAAAGTCTGCTACCCATGAAAACTCAACTTCGCTGTAATGAGGTTTTCTCTTAATAACTTCACGCACTTTAAGAATGAAGACCGATTCTATTCCATGATTCTGGAACTTTGGAATGACACCCATCAGAAGTCCTTTTGCCCTTGTCATGGTATTTCTTCTTTTCAGGTAAAGGAATTTTATCATGCTTATCAGGTTAAGTTTGCCATTAAGGTGTCTTAGTATCTGGTTGAGATCAGGGAACATAAGATAAATAGCGATTGGCTTGCCTTCAAAATATGCTATCCAGATAAATTCCTCATCTATAATGATCCTGGCTTTTTTGAGCACACTTTTTATATATGCTGCTTCAAGAGGTTTAAAATTCTTTTTGAATGAAGCCCAGGCCTCATTGAATACAGAAGCAAAATCATCTGTGAATTTATCCTGATCTTTCCAGTTGAAATGCCGGAATTCATACCCCGGTTTTTTTGATACCCATTCTGCAATCCTGATGAATCTGTCCGATAAGGGTTGCGTTAAGTCAAGATGAAATCCCTCCATTTTATAGTATGTCCGGAATCCATATGATTCAAATAACTCCTTGTAATACTTATGATTATAGGGGACCTCAAATGAGGGGTGTGTGAATCCGTCAACCAGCAATCCCCAGTATTTATCTGTTTCTCCGAAGTTTATGGGACCATCCATTGCTTCCATCCCTCTCATTACAAGCCATTCCTTTGCAATATCGAAAAGCATGAATGCCGCCTCTTTATCATTGATGCATTCAAAAAAACCCATGCCACCGGTTGGTTGTTCATACGTCAGAGCCAGGTTTTTGTCTATGAAAGCAGCAATTCTTCCTGCAAGGTTATTATTATCATCTGACAGTATCCATCGTTCAACTTCTCCATGATTATGGTAAGGGTTTTTTCGTGGATCGAAAATTGCCTCTATCTCATTGTCGAAAGGACACACCCAAACGGGATCATTTTTATAAATGACTCTTGCCACATCGAGAAATTTCTTTCCTGTGTTTCTGTCTGTTACCCTTATTAACTTCATATTGATACCGGCAGTCTATTTCATGTAAACCTGGTCGAGGAGCTTCTGGTATTTTTCGGCGATGAATCTGCGCCTGAGTTTCAGGGTTGGCGATAATTCTCCGGTAGCAGGAGTCCATTCATCAGGTACAAGCCTGAACCGGTTTATCCGTTCGGCAGGATTAAGCCTTTTGTTTATCTTTTTAATCTCTGAATTAAAGTAAGTCTGTATTTCAGGCTGACGGATCAGTTCGTCAGAGCCTGAGAAATCGATCTTACCTGATGATTTCAAGTCATCAAAGTATTTAAAGTTGGGAGAAATAAGGGCACTTGCAAATTTTTCATGTTCGCCCACCACCATAATCTGGTCGATGAGGGTTGATTCCCTGAAAATATTTTCAATAAGCTGAGGTGCAATGAATATTCCATTCGACAACTTGAAGATCTCCTTCTTCCGGTCTGCGACCATAAGGAATTTCTCATCTACCAGGCAGCCAATATCACCTGTATGAAACCATCCTTCGTTGTCAATAGCTGAATTAGTCAATTCAGGATCATTATAGTAGCCAAGCATCACATTAGGCCCTTTGCATAATATTTCTCCGTCTTCTGCGATCCTTACCTCAACACCTTCAATCACAAATCCTACCGATCCCAGCTTAGCACCTCCGTTATAGGTCCTGTTAATTGTTATTATTGGCGAGGTTTCGGTAAGACCGTACATATTTATGATTTTGATCCCCGCAGCCCAGAAGATCCTTTCAAGATGGGGAGGAAGGCTTGCCCCGCCGCAACCGACTATCCTTACGTTTCCACCCAGGGCAGCTCTCCATTTGCTGAAAATAAGCTTATCGGCAAGTTTTAATTTCTTTTCATACAGCCAGCCGTTGCCGCCGAAAGGTTTATATCTCAATCCGAGTTTTACAGCCCTGAAAAACAGTATCTTCTTAATCCCTGTCAGCTTTTTGCCTTTGGATATTATAACATCGTAGAATTTTTCCAGAACACGCGGCACTGCATCAAATCCGTCGGGTTTAATTTCCTGCATGTTAACAGCGATAGTCCC
This sequence comes from Bacteroidetes bacterium GWA2_40_15, assembly GCA_001768195.1. Taxonomy (GTDB): domain Bacteria; phylum Bacteroidota; class Bacteroidia; order Bacteroidales; family VadinHA17; genus LD21. The sequence goes on from MENI01000103.1 coordinate 19,726, forward strand.
CATACTTTCAGCATAATATATGCTGGCTCCGCTGTATTGTGTCTGATAGTTTCCCATCCGTCCGCCTACATGGCACAACGGCAGAATGCTAAGGTACTTATCTGTCTGATTCAGATTAAAAACTGAAGCTGCAGAGACAAAGTTTGTTACAAGGTTTTTATGCGATAACATTACACCCTTGGGTTTACCTGTTGTACCTGAGGTGTAGATAAGTGTAGCAAAAGTATCCCGGTCAATTTCAGATTTTATTTTTTCGATCTCTTTCCTGGTCTCAGCAGAAGATGATTTACCCTTTTCAACTATTTCCATCCAGTTTTTCACTCCACCGACTTCATCAAAGGTGTAAACCATGGATGAAAAGTCCTCATATTCAAATGCCGGACTGACACACTTGTAAAGCTTCGGATCAGACACCAGGATCATCTTTGCACCGGAATTTCGGATAATATACTGATATTCAGATGTATTAAGAGAGGCAAAAACCGGAACATGAACAACCCCGATCATTGACATTCCCATATCTGCAAAGTTCCATTCAGGGCGGTTTGATGAAATAGTAATTATTTTATCCCCTTTTCTGAATCCCAGTTCATACAGCCCGCAGCAGAAGTTGTTTGAATAATCAACATATTCATTCGTGCTGAACTTTTTCCATGCGCCATTATGCTTGAAGCAAAGAGCATCCTCTTTCGGAAATTTCTCTGCATATCTTTCCAGCAGGTCGAAAGTTCTCAATACATCCATCTCTGTAAGGTTTTCATGGTTTTGCAATATATGCAATTTAGTAAATATCCGGGAAAATGTACTGTGCTATTATTTTCAGCTCGAATTAGCTTGCAGATATATAGTTTTTCTAATCTCACCAATCAATTTTGATCTTTTCCACACATTGCCTAACTTTGTCCGTTTGCAGAATCACACATGATTTGGGAATGGATCGATTTGTCATTAAAGGCGGCCACCGGCTCAACGGGACGGTCAAAATTCAAGGCAACAAAAATGAAGCACTTCCTGCAATAGCAGCGTGTTTGTTAACGGATGAGCCGGTTATTCTCCGCAATGTTCCACGCATTGGCGATGTGCTAGGTATGCTCGATATTCTCCGTCGTATGGGTGCAACAGTCAGAGAGTTTTCAAATAATGATTTTGAAATATGCTGCCAGGGTGTGCATGCTTCAGAGATCGACGTTGATAAAGCAAAGTCGTTACGTGCGGCAATTCTGTTTGCCGGACCGATGATCACGCGTTTCGATCACGTCATTCTCCCGCCTCCCGGTGGCGATGTCATAGGACGTCGTCGCCTCGACGATCACTTTTTGGCTTTTACATCTATGGGAGCAAAAGTGGAACAGGTTGATCGCAAATATTCTATTAGAAAAAGTAAACTCATTGGTGCGGATATTTTTCTCGAAGAGAAATCAGTAACGGCCACGGAAAATGCACTTATGGCCGCTGTTCTGGCCAGAGGACACACAACCATCCGCAACGCAGCATGTGAACCTCATGTGGTTGGATTGACCAACATGCTCAACTCGATGGGTGCATGTATCTCCGGCGTTGGCTCCAATATTTTGGAAATTAACGGTGTCGACAATCTCGGAGGCACTATCCATACTATCGGTTCAGACCTGCTGGAAATTGGTGGTTATATTGTTCTGGCGGCAGTAACAAAATCTGCCATTACTGTTGATGGTGTCAATCCCGATGAAATTCGCGTCATTCGTTCAACCTACAACAAACTCGGCATCGATTTTGAATTGCATGGTGATAAACTTGTTGTACCGGCAAATCAAAAGATGATAATCCAGCCGGATTATAACGGCAATATCCCAAAGATTGATGATGGAACCTGGCCGGCGTTTCCGACCGACCTGATGAGCATCGTCATCGTTGCTGCCACTCAGGCAAACGGCACTGTGCTGTTTTTTGAAAAAATGTACGACGGCCGTATGTTTTTTGTCGACCACCTCATTGGCATGGGCGCACAAATTGTCTTATGCGATCCGCATCGGGTTGTCGTTGTCGGTTCGTCGAAACTCTATGGTACTCAAGTCACCAGCCCGGATATCCGTGCCGGCATGGCATTAGTTATTGCGGCGTTATGCGCTGAGGGCGAAAGCGTGATATATAATGTGCGGCAGATTGACCGCGGTTACGAAAATCTTGAAGAGAAGCTCAAAAGTCTTGGTGCACACATTGAACGACTTTCAGATTAAACCGGGCAAAACTGTCGAAGGGTCAGAGAAACTGATCAACCCTGATGGTACTGACACTATTTCACGAATTAAATGAATCGGGCCATGAGTACCATAATTGATTTTCCGCCACAACTCGATATACAACAAAATGTTCCACTGTCCCATTTTACAAACATCAAGATCGGTGGCCCTGCGGATTATCTATCCGTCATAAAAGATCAAAATATTTACATTGAATTATTCCGCTTTTGCCGAGAGATTGGGCTACCGTTTTTGGCGCTTGGTGACGGAACCAATGTGTTCTTTCCCGAAACCGGATACCACGGTATAGTCGCCATTATCAAGTTTGACAGTGTGGGTCTGATGTCGAAAAATACAATTGTTGCCGAGGCTGGCACATCGCTTAATAAGATTCGCGAGTTGTGCATCGAAACAGGCTTGACCGGATTCGAATTTGCATCCGGTATTCCAGGCAGCATTGGTGGCGCCATTTATGGCAACGCCGGCGCCTACGGCAGCAATGTCGGCGAGATTTTAACCCGAGCCAAAGTGCTGACGCCTGACGGTCAGATCAGATTCGTCAAAAACGATTTTTTTAAATTCTCCTACCGGCACTCGGATTTGAAAATCAATCCTGCCATCGTTTTGCAGGCTGAATTTCAATTGAAAAAGGGCGATCCCGCAGCGATAAAATCACGATGCGATGAGATCATCAACATCCGTACAAAAAAATTACCACCGTCAGACACGCTCACCGCAGGCTCCTGGTTCAAAAACATCAAAGACGAACAGGGAAACTCCACAGCTGCGGCGCAATATCTCGAAGCCGTCGGTTCCAGGCAGACGAGTGTCGGCGATGCGGCAGTACACATCAGACACGCCAATATTTTTTATAACAAGGGCAAAGCCACAGCAACGGACATGCTGAAACTAGAGGACATTTTGCAGAAGAGAGTTTATAAAAAATTCGGTATTCGGCTGGAACGGGAAGTAATGTATTTGGATTGAACAAACATTAAATCGCTCACACAGAACTCAGGGGTATGAGAAAATTTATTACACAGGACGTTGCCCGGCATAAAATCTTATACCCCTGCCGGGGCTGTTTCATGCACAGAATAAAAAAAGTATAAAGAAAGCAGTTCATTCCGGATCCTGATATCAGGAAATTTATTTTCGCTTATAAGTTCACTATTCATTTGTATTTAAAAACATTTATTTATTTCTTAACCATTTTTCATACTCCTGTTTGATATCTTCATTATTAATAAAAGGTTTGTAAACCATTCTTGCCTTGAAGCTGTATTCCTTACCAGTTTTTGGATCGGGAATTAAATACTGGAAATCCCAGGCAGGATTAGTACTACCTCCGCCTGTCGGGGATTGGGTTAACCTGATAACTTCAGATGATTCAAAGAAGTATGCCAATGCCATATTATGAAAACGGCCAAAATAAAATGGAAGTGAATAACGGTAATCAGAATAATTATTTGCCAGACTTGCCTTAAAGTCCCGGGCAAAGAAAAAATCAAAATTATCATTCATTCCCCTGTGTGTACTTTTCAGGCCATGCTTTTCGGAAAAAGCAGAGATCCAGTTTTCAACTGACTGACCTTCAGGTACGCCCAGGAAATAAATATTCCTGTCAGGTGGTTTATTAATGTAACTGGCCCAGAAAAAGCCAGCATAACCATGCCTGAAATGTTTTTTATCATGCAATATGCAGCGGAAAGTTATGTCAATATAATAAGGAGCAACAAGCTTAAATTCAGTCAGGCTCTCTGCTCCGGAGATTGGTGTCGTTTTCTGGTAAAGGAGAACCTCCGTTTCACTTTTTTTGTATAAGGTCATAGGATTAACCCGCGGTTCAAAAAGCTGTGCCAGGCTGTCGCCGCTGAAAACATGTTCAAGGTTGAATCCGGCATACGCCCGTACAAATACCGTTGAATCCTGATCAGAGTGATATAGTTCTGCGATACCGTTATAACCGGCTCTGTGATCGGGCGGCAAGTCGGTGTTGTCAATAAAGACCGCTTTCAGGTTTCTATTTTCAATAACTAGAGTCTTCACTGGTTCATAATCAGCAGATTCCAGTGTAATGACCTTCTTTTCTGAACATGAGACTACAACCAAAAGTGAAAGAAAAATGGGAAATAACCGTAATCTTTTACATGAATCCATTTAAGTAGTTTCCAAGTGATTTAAACTTTCATATTTCTTCGTTATCCAGCAGGTATCTGACGCAGGGCTTTTATTCAGGTTTTCCTTCACCTTAAGATCCTTCCTGATAATAGCTATGATCAATATTTCAAAGATACTCCCGATGGTTATCGGGTCTGAAAGCAATTCACATTAATTATCGACCCTCAGTTCCTTTTCAACAGCTTTTTTAATAAATCCATTCAATGTGGTGCCACTTTTAATAGCCTCAATTGCAGCCTTTTTGTGTATTTCCGGTGTAAGACGAACATTAAAAACTCCGGTATATGTTTTATATGGTTTTATGCCTTTTGCCCTGCAGAGTTCCAGGTAATCGGATATGGCTTCCCTGAAAGCCTCTTTTAACTTTTTTACTGACTCCCCTTCAAAAGTTACAAGTGCATTTATCCCCTCAATCTTTCCGAAGAAAACTCCATCCTCCTCACTGAAATTAACACTGCCGATAAAATCCTTATACTTTAATGTATTCATGGATCATCTTTTATTAGTTCTCTTTTTTTATAAATCCTAGTGTTTCGAGTTCCTGCAAAACATTTTTCATTGCATAGGCTTTCATAATGTTCCCGGGGTGAGGTTTATGAAGCATAATAGAATGCCTCTTCTCCCTGTTATAGAAAATCACCCTTGATCCTGAAGTCTTTCCTTTATTCTCCGCAATATATCCAAAACCATTCAGGAGCCTTGTTAATTCCCTATATGTAAAATCTTTAGGCTGCCTTAGAAACCGCTCAATGAGTTTTTCTTGTGTACTCATGAATCAATTAATAAACAAATGTAACTAAAAAACAGTTACAAGTAATAAAATATGTTTAATAATTTATTCAATTTTGATGTTTTCCGGTGAAAATCAATGTTTTCTGGCATTAGAATCATCCTTATCATCCATATTGGCAACATATCCCTCCGGAGCAGTGCAGGCATGAAAAGGTTTTGCAGGGTTGCCATAACCATCTCCGTCTTCATCCTTAAAGAATGCTGTAACTGTACAGTCTCCTGCCTTAATTGTCTGATCCATAGCCCTCAGCAGAGAGAGGTCCCCTTTAGTGTCACATGGGATCTCCCAGATCATTACCCCACCGAGGGTTTTCTTTGCCAGTTCTGTCTTTTTCACGATCATAGGGATGCCATTATAGTACCTCATTCCGGCAGAATCAACATAGGCAAGTGAAATATCATTTGCAATAATTTCACTGTAATCGATATATCTTGCCGGGGGTGTGAAATCAAATCCATAGAATGGAACACCCAGTGTTATTCTTTCGGCAGGGATCTTCAGATCGACAGTCCAGTATTTTATTGCATCCTCTGCATATGACCATGGTGAATGAGGACCAATTATATTCGGTCTCCATACTCCGGTCTTGTCATAAACCATAACATTAATGAAGTCGTAGGCTTCAAGAGCTTCCTGGTGAACATTATGATGAAAACGGGTGGCACCGAGCGCTGCAGTAATTGCTTTTCCTTTTGAATGGAGGGCTTCTCTCAGCTCCACAACAAACGGATTGTAATTCACACCGACGTATGGCAGAAGGTTACCTTCGATATCCACATCTACACCATCAAGGTTATTTTCTTCCACATACTTCAGTATGTTTCCAATGAACCTTGTCCTGTTTTCGGGCAGCAGCAGATTTTTCCAGATTATAGTATCGGGTCTGCCACCTCCTGCAAGTGAAATAAAGACTTTCAGACCTGCATCATGGCCCTTTTTTATTACTGGCTTTACATCAAAACCGCCATCGCAAACCAGATTCCCATCTTTATCAGGATTGGCAAAAGCCAGGTTCAGGTAGGTCAGTTTTTCAATCTCAAGTGAATCTATCCTGTCAAAACTCCATCCTGAGATGTATCCCACTACCTTGAAGGTTGTGTCAGGTTTATAAATATCAGGTCCCCAGTTGTGATTTTCGGTTTTGCAGGATGTAATCAACAAAAAGCTGATAATCGCAAACATTAATGATTCCAATTCAGATGTTTTCATGAAGAAGTAAATTAAAGTTATATGTCAGTTTCAGGTATACTACTCTCAAAGATATTCATTTGATAAAATTATTTTGATACAGGTATGAACTTTCTTGAAATTTCATTGTTAATTAATTAACAATACTGACCGGTTTGGTTTTAAAGTCAGGAGATGAGCCTAAAAACTTAATTTTTAATTAATTTTGTTAGCGGCAATATTAATGATCCCAAAATGTTGAATATCCCGGATACAGGCAAGAAGAGAATTGTTATTGTTGGTTGTGGTTTCGCAGGACTTACTGTGGCAAGAAAACTAAAGAATTCTGGCTACCAGGTGGTAATAATTGACAAGCATAATTATCATCAGTTTCCTCCATTATTCTACCAGGTGGCATCTGCAGGACTTGATGAAAGCTCAATTCTATTCCCTTTAAGGAAAATATTTCAGAATTACAGCGACTATTACATAAGGAAAGCTGAGGTTAAGTCAATAGATCCTCTCTGTAAAAAACTGGTTACATCAGGAGGGACAATCCGTTTTGACTTTCTGCTGTTAGCTCATGGTGCAACAAACTCCTTTTTTGGTTCAATCCAGATGCAGCAACATTCAAAGGCGATGAAGACAATCGCTGAGGTCATTGATCTGAGAAATAGTCTCCTGATGAATTTCGAGAATGCCCTTATTATAAGTGATGAATCGGAGAGAGAAAGCTACCTGAATATTGTTATTATCGGTGGTGGTCCTTCGGGTGTTGAAATTGCCGGTGCGCTTGCAGAGATGAATAAACATATAATCCCCAAAGACTACCCGGAACTAAGAACAAACGGACCCAGAATATTTCTTATTGAAGCAGCAGACAGGTTGCTTAATATGATGTCAGCAAAATCATCTGCAAAGGCTCAGGAATTTCTTGAGAATTCAGGCGTAAAAGTCATGACCACGACAAAGGCTGTTGGATGCGATGATGATACAGTTTATATAGATTCAGGAAATAACATTAAAACCAAAATGATAATCTGGACTGCGGGTATTAAAGGAAACATAATTGATGGACTTAATAATGAGGTTTATACAAGAAGCGGGAGGATTATCGTAGACAGAAAAAACCAGATAAAGGGTTACGAAGATATTTTCGCTATCGGAGATATTGCCTGGATGGCTGAAAATAAATACCCTAAAGGACATCCCCAGGTAGCACAGGTTGCAATTCAGCAGGCTAAACTTCTGGCGGAAAATTTGAAGTGCAGAATATCAGGCAGGTCTGAGAAAGAATTTCATTACAGGGATCTGGGAACTATGGCAACAATAGGTAGGCATCTTGCAGTAGTGGAGTTGCCATTTGTTAATTTTCAGGGGATATTTGCATGGTACGTCTGGATGTTCATTCACCTTATGAGTATAGTCGGTGTAAGGAATAAGCTGATAGTATTCTTCAACTGGGCCTGGAAGTATCTTACTTATGATCAGTCAACAAGGCTTATATTAAGGCCCAAGGGATATTCCTGACCTCAGTGTATGAAAGAATTGCCGGTAACATTAAAAAAGGTTAACATTGCGTCCTGTCCGTCAGGAATAGAACTTTAGTGACTTAAAATATTATTATATGATAGAGATTATAGAAACGGTTTTTGAATGGTATATGGGGCATCTCAATTATTTTACAATTGGCTTTCTGATGGCCATTGAAAGTTCTTTTATTCCCTTCCCCTCCGAGGTAGTTATCCCTTTTGCTGCCTATAAGGCTGCTCAGGGTGATCTTAACATCTTTCTTGTAGTTATAGCAGGCACAATAGGAGCACTTATCGGGGCAATGGTTAATTATGCCATTGGATATTATCTTGGCCGTCCATTAATACATAAACTTGCCGATTCGAAATTTGGAAGGCTCATGCTTCTGTCTGAAGAAAAAGTGATCCATGCAGAAGAGTATTTTGTAAAAAACGGTAAGAGTTCCACCCTGATCGGACGTCTGGTACCGGGGATCAGACAGCTTATTTCAATTCCTGCGGGACTTGCAAAAATGAATATGAAAGACTTTATTGTCTACACATTGATAGGCGCCGGAGCCTGGAATATTATACTTGCAGTAATAGGGTATTTTTTATATGAGATAAGGGATCAGATATATCCTCATATAGGTCATATAATGCTGGTACTGGGTGCTGTATTTGTCGTTTATCTTGTGGTAAAAGCAAGGAAGAACAATAAAAGAAAGGTGTAGATTGATTTAAAGCCTGTCAGAACTTTACAACGAATTCCAGTGTGATCTTGTCGGTGTGGATGGGCAGGTTACCGCAGAAGTAATTTTCGTAATTCACTCTTATTTCGGCAAGGAAAGGTTTCGGCTCAAATCCTGCATTCACTCCCAGAGTGATCCTGTTAGCATCTGTCTCTCCTTTGAAAATGTCGTCTCCCATAAAATCCCATCTGGCAGTCGGATAGATCATTTTCATTATTTTATTGTTAAGCCTGAAGATATAATAAGAATGAATATAAAGGCCGTCTTCATTGATCCTCACAGAAGCAGTGTCAGTATAATTTTGTTTGATATATTCAGATTCAATTAAAAGTGAACCTTTTGTAAACCTTATCTCTCCACCATACATTGAAAGATTATCTCTTAAAGAGGCTTTTCCATTATAATAGTTTCCTGCAATTCTGATCCCTTGCTCAGGCCCAATTAATAATCTTCCTACAAAATTTGGTTTTTCCACCCATTGAGGATTATTATTCCCGGTTCCGTTTACAACTCCAAGGATAATTTCAGCAGGGATGCTGCCACTCTTTTTATAGCTTGTGTAAAACCCTATATCCCTCATTCCTTCGTTCATGTATTTAGCTGTAAATGATCTGTTTGCAAAGAAAAGATCAGCAGGGCTGCGAAGGTGATCCGTACTGAATTGTATTTTTCTCTGACCCATCACAAAGTCGAGATTCTTTACGGGAGTAAATCTTACAAATGCCTCAAGCACTTTGAAACGGCCCTCATCATTCAAATCGAGCTCAGTTCTGTAGGAAAAGAATGGATTGATTTTACCTTTAGCCCCGAAACGTGCATTTCTGACATCAAACCTCATCAGGTTATTGTCGAAGTCATACTCATACTTAGCTTTGATAACACCGTCAAGATCAGGCAGAAATTCATTATCGGTTTTTCTTTCTTCCTGGGCGAATATATCCGAAAAAGAGACCAGCAGTATTATTACACAATATGAAAAAGACCTTTGGAACTGCAAATAGGAAATCATCTTGAACACTTAATTGCCAGTGGTTTAGTGAAGTAAATCATAAAAAGTGTGTGAAAAATTAATCCTCAAGATAGCCAAATTCTCCATTGTAGTAATCGTCATAAGCTTTTTTAATTTCGTCCTGAGTATTCATTACGAACGGACCGTAAGGTGCAATAGGTTCATTCAATGGTTCCCCGCTCATTACCAGGAGAATACTATCTTTTGTTGCTTCGGCAATAATTTCTTCACCACTGTGACCAAAATGGATGAACTGGTTTTCAGAAATTTTTTTTGACCGGTTTATCATAACTTCACCTTCGACTAAAAGTATCCCCGAATTATAAGATTCCGGGAAGGAAAAGTCTGTAGCGGAACCTGATGCCAGCTTAATATTGAAGAGATTCACAGGTGAGAATGTCATGGCAGGTCCCTTAATCCCTTTATACTCTCCGGCAATAATATCTGCTTTACATTTCTGGTCATCGGAAACATATTTCCCCATCATCTGGTTCTCAATTGCCTGGTATCCGGCTTGTGTCATTTTGAATTTTGCAGGCAGGTTTACCCATAACTGTACCATCTGAAACAGGCCTCCTTTTTTGCTGAATTCCTTCTCGTGGTACTCTTTATGGAGGACAGCACCTCCGGCAGTCATCCATTGTACATCACCTTCCCCTATAACTCCGCTTTTCCCGGTACTGTCGTGGTGAGCAACTTTACCATGATATGCCAGGGTAACAGTTTCAATTCCCCTGTGAGGATGAACTCCCACACCTCTGGGTTTATCCGATGGAGGAACAACCCATTTGGCTCCATAATCCATAAGGAAAAAAGGACTCATTCCCTGTAATCCGATCTGAGGTTGCGAAGGGAAAAAATTATGTACCCTGAATCCGTCGCCAACCCAGTGGTAAGGTGGCGGATCCATTATTTCCACAATACTTTTTAACGGTTTCTCCATCATACTGTTTAATTAGAATTATTAATGTCTTAACTCACTCCTCACACCTCATTCCTCACACCTCATCTGCCTGCATTTCCCGACTGGTCAACGGCAACGACTTTATAATAATATTGCGGCATATTGTGTACAGAAATATCTTTGAATGAATTACTTATTGTTGAAGCAATCTGTTTTCTCCCGGATATTTCGACGTCAGGTTTTTCAGATCTGTAAATTCGGTAATAGCAGAAGTCTTTTTCACTGTTTGCTTCCCATGTCAGGAATGCCCTGTCGCGGCCTTCATCTTTTTTATTTTCAACCTGCAATCCTTTGACATTTGAAGGAGGGTCTTCATCATAGCATGTTGTGTATACAACCAATGACTGGGCCGGTATAACATCATTCAGTTTATTGTTTCTCAGAGATATTTTCCCGCTTGGCCCCTGCAGATCACCGAAATAGTTGAATGGTACATTCTCAGGATCATAAAGGTATTTCCTGAATGATTTATCACCTGTAAGCGCTCCCATATTTATACTGACTTTTGTCGGAAGGTTATTTCTGTTGATAACAGCCACTGAGATTGATCCGTTCTCTTTATTTTTCAAAGCTGTAAACCTGAGGAGTGAATCAGATGAGACTACTTCATAGGCTTCTGAAGGACCTCTGAAAAACTTTGTAAGCAGGCCAAGGCAGTAATAACTTGGTTTGGTCGTATAATTGTCGATTTCCCAGTGGTAGAGTCCCCACTTATTTGTACGATGGCTGGTGGTTGGAAACGGGAAATCACTGAAGGTCCAGTATCCGCATGCATAAACTCCTGAATTGATAATAGCAAGAATAGCTTCCGACACCTGTATTCCCATGTATTTCTCAAGAGGAACATGGTTGTACATGTTTGCATCGTGCATTACTGAATCGATAATGTTGCTGTTCTGTTTTGCACCGAATTCACCCATGATGAATCTCTTGTTTTTGCTTTTTGACAGGTCAGCACCCCATTTTAGCTTATCATAGAAGTATTTATAGAAAGTGTTGTCAAAGATATCATAGTTGTTTATGTAGTGATGGCCGCCATAAATTCCTGTTATGCTGTCCATATTGTTTGCGGCCCATTCAATTGTATGCCAGTATTCGAAAGGAGATGCGTCAGATGCCAGAAGCTCAATATCCAGACCTCTGGATTTAAGTTCATTATAGAAAAGGCCATGAACCATTTTGAAAAAATCCAGGTCTTTTACCATTGATGCCCATTGGCCCAGGGATAATTCATTAGCCATGCAGTAGTAAGTTATTCTGTCAAATCCCTTTACCTTTTTAAGATATTCCAGGTTGTCTACTTCATGTTTTACATATTCTATTTCATTTTTGCCCTTAATCAGGCAATTATTACTGAAGGTGGTTACGTAGATCTCTGTATTTGTCTCTTTCAGTACATCAAGAAACCAGGAAACCTCATCGATCTGTTTGAAATCCCATTTGCAGTGATCCGGAACTCTGGCAAAGGAAGGATTCAGCTCACGCCATCTCTTGGCAAATACCTGCTCATAATTCCAGCGCGATGCTTTATGCATATGGTCGAAAACATCAAATCCGACTCCCCCGAAGTTTTCATTTACAACAGTGGTTTTGATCTCTGCATCAACCTTATCCGGATTGATTTTAAGGCTTTCATTCTGGGTGCAACCGAATAATAGAACAATTAATGGAAGAAGACGAATTGTTTTCATTTTATTAAGATTTAATTAATATTCCATTACCTGTTATAAAATTATTAAATTCAATGAGCAAAGCCAATTAAGTGTTGGTTTTTTTAACCACGAAGGCAACAAAGGATTACACAAAGTAACTCAAAGGGAATTGAGTAAATGTTTTTCTCTTCGCGTTCCTTTGTGATTTCCTTGGAGTGCCTTTGTGGTTAAATATTTTTTAACTCTTCTTAATTCACTTGAGTAATTGTTATTAAACCTGTATAGGAATCTTTACGTCCAGATATTCGAATATTTTTTCGATGATCTCAAGCCCTGCTCTCCTGGCCAGGTCATTGTACACCATGTTATTATCTTTGTCAAACAGGCTTATGGTTACCACTGAATCGATGCTTTCCTTGATCTTCCTCGACATTTTGCCTGATTCCGGGGCTCTCAGTTCTCCTGAACTGTTTTTAATCGCTGTAACCTTCAGTGTGAATTCTTTATTGTTCAGTGTGAAACCAATAGTCCTGCCATCGTAGGCGATATGGGATAAAATGGAATTGTTATGGGTGCTGAAAAGGTGGAATTGTTTATTGAAATGCAGAAATGATATGAAGCCTACAGAATACCTGCCAAGCCAGAGGATTTTGGCTACGGAAAAAGTAAAAGATGTTTCAGGATTAAAAAGCCTTAACATCATTTTTGGATTTAAGAGATAATCAGTTGTTGGTAGCGCCAATATAGTTCATTTTATATTCAAAAAATTGATATCTTGTAGGCATATATTAAAAACAGGAAAAATGAAAACTCCATTTACAAGGCGCAGATTTCTTCAGACAGCAGCTATCTCATCTGCAGCTGCAATGATACCATCTCTTGCAGGTAACGCAGCTGCTAAAAAAACTGAATATATACTTCCAGAGGGCCAGCTGCCTCAGCGCAGACTTGGCAGAACCAACAAAATGGTTTCGTGCCTGGGTTTTGGCGGAGGATCACAGTGGTGTAACTGGCCCGCAAAGGATGAGATGCTTCAGAAACATATTGATCATGCCATAAATCTGGGGATCACATATTTCGATACTGCCCGGTCATATGGCAACGGATTGTCAGAGGAGCGTTATGGCAAATTCCTGACTCCGAAATACCGCAACCGTATTTTTCTTAATTCCAAGTCGGGCGAAAGAACTTACGATGGAGTAATGAAGGACATTGAGACCACTCTTGGTCTGCTTAAGACTGATCATCTCGATCTTTACTGCATGCATGCAATAGATAAAATCGAAGATGTTGATAAATTGCTGGGAACAGAAGGAGGATATAAGGCATTTCTGAAGCTGAGGGATGAAGGTGTGGTCAAAAATATCGGGTTTTCCTACCACAAATGGAATGATGCTTCACAGAAATCATTCAAAGAATTTGATGTTGATGTGGTAATGTGCCCTATAAATGCTGCCAGGTCAAACGGGAATGAAGATAATCTCATCCCCCTTGCACAAAAGAGGGACCTCGGTATAATAGCGATAAAGGTTATGGGCCAGAATGCACTGATAGGAAGTGTGTCGGGAGACGACCTTTTAAGGTACGCGTTGACACTGCCGGTATCTGTTCTGAATGTTGGTATGGATAATTTTGCAGCACTGGAGTCATGTACGGAGGTTACCAGGCAGCCTGTAATATCGGAAACCGATGCCAAAAAGATCCTGCAGAAACTGAATTTCGACCCGGCAATTACCAAATTGCCTTATTTTTCATGATAAGGTAACATTCTTACACATAATTTAAAGGAACCAGGACAGGCCCGGTAAAATAATAATTCATTTATTCCGAAATAGAGTTATAATTTCGGAAAATGGTTATTGTTCAATGAGAAATCTATTGATTTTCATCTGCTTTACATCTTCCATGTCGCTCTCATGTGAGACCAGGAAAGGTGATATGACAGAGCCTCTGGAATTAAAATGTGAGTACAGCGCTTTTCCTCTTGCAGTAGAAACCATAAATCCACGTCTAAGCTGGATCCTTGTATCAGACAGGCACAATCAGAAACAGAGCGCATACAGGATTATAGTGGCAGCCAGTAAAGAAATCCTGGATAAAAATATTGGAGATCTGTGGGATAGTCAGAAAGTGCTCTCTGATGAATCAGTTCACAAGGATGGTATGATTGACCCGGCAAGTACCGGAGTGTATGCCACCAATGGCTCACGTAAAAGGGGAGGGAACAGAAGCACTGAATTATTACCTGATGGCAAAAGACATTCGAAGATCCTTTAATGAAAAATTTTATAGTGAAGCGGAAAAAACTTATGGCTGCCAGGAAATGAATACTCTTGCACTTGCGTTTGGAATGGTGCCGGCAATTGATGAGGCGGCTGTAGTGGAAAATGGAAGAGCATTATTTGAACTGGGATCCGGAGATTATGAATTTGTAGTTAATCTCGACTGAAATATTCGATTATTAATAGCCGGAATTTAACTAAATTGTGATCATTATCTCAAATTGACCAGTTATTAAACTGTTAAAAAAAGACCCGGAGATGCTACAAATTCTGTCCGAAAATGAAAAGGCAGTTATTCACAAAACGGCCATGTCGATTCTGAATGACACCGGAGTACGGGTGCGGAATAAGACAATTTATGATATGCTGCTTGCAGAAGGAGGAGTTCCTGATAAAACAGATAATCTCAGGGTTTACCTGAATGAGCAATTGGTTAGCAGGTTTATGGCGCTCTGCCCCAGGCAATTCACTATCAGGGACCGGATGGGGCATGAGAATCTGATAAAAAGTAATGGTAAGTCATTGTATTACACGGCAAATGCCACACAATATTTAAGAGGTACTGGTAAAAAGGCAGTAGAAGTTGGTGTCAATGAATTTACCGACTTTGTGAGGGTTGCCGACAAGCTCGAAAATGTTCATGGAATTGTCGGGACAAGCCTGAAGGAATACCCTCCTAACTGCAGGGATTTTGCAGGATTCAGGATAGCGGCACAGCACTCATACAAACACCTGCGTCCATGTATCTATACCCCATCAGGAGCAGAGGCCATCATAGAGATGTCAGATGTGATTCTCGATGGAAAACCTTTGAAAGACAATATGTTTTTCACCCTGGGCTATAGTATCGTTTCTCCCCTGACCTGGACGGAAACAGCCCTGGAGCTCTTTTACAGGACAAGGGGATATGGTATCCCTGTTATGATAAATTCTGAGCCTCTTGCGGGTGGAACTTCTCCGGTGACACTTGCCGGTTGTATCGCCCTTGCTGATGCCGAGGTGATAAGCGGTATTGTAATCAACCAGATAATTGAACCAGGTCGTCCGTGTATTTATAATTCGGGCTTTGCACATGTATTTGATATGATGACAACTCTTGTGCTTACCGGCTCTCCTGAAAATGCCCTGCTTCAGGCTGCAGGCGCTGAGATGGCTCAGTATCACGGGCTTCCATCTGCTTCATGGACTCTGAGTGATTCTTCAATGCTCGATTCGCAAGCCTCATTTGAAAAAATGCTTACCACTTTTGTACATACACTGAGCAATATCTCCATTGTCTGGGGAATAGGAAATATTGAGACCTCTAAAACAATATCACCTGAAATCGCGGTTATCGATAATGAGATAATCGGAAATTGCGTAAGATTTTCCGACAGGTTTAAAGTTGATGAAGAGCACCTGGCTTTGGATTTAATAAAAGAAGTTTCATTCAACGGGTCATTTCTTGAATCTGCACATACACTCGAACATTTCAGGGAGGAGATAAGGTATTCAGGATTGCTGAATCGCTCAAACCGGGGTATGTGGGAGCATGATGGATCCTTTTCAATTGAAGAAAAGGCTGAGAAATATGTGAATGAGATATTAAAAAAGACACCTGAATTCTATCTTGCAGGATCGCAGATTGAAAAGCTGGAATCAATCCGGAATAAATGGATAAAGAGATTAAATGGCTGATTATCAGATATTTATAATGATTGTAATATGTTTATTATCAAGTAATTATGAAAAACAAGAATGGGTTTTCCAGAAGAAATTTCATCAGACAGACCTCACTCGGGTTAGGTGCCGGGATAGCCGGGGTAACGATCCCGTCCTGCGACACAGCTGTTCAAAATGAGAACAGCAGGCTTCCGCGTGAAGTTACTGTTGCCGGCATCGATCTCAGAGGATTATGGCCCGACACCACAAGGGAGTCACGCATAAAAAGGATCCTCCAGCGGATGGAACTTGTTACAGGGATTAAACCTGATATTATATGTCTGCCCGAACTATTTGATACCATCTGGGTATCAGAACAATATAAAATAAGTGAAGTTGCGGAGAGTGAGGAGATACCGGGGCCGGTTGCCCAAAGGATTGGAGAATTTGCCGGTAAGAATAATTGTTATGTTGTTTGTCCTGTCTATACAAAAAAAGGTGGATATTATTTCAACAGCAGCCTGTTAATTGACAGGAAAGGCAAAATTGCAGGTGCTTACAATAAGATCCATCCTGTAAAGACGGAAATTATTCCCTCAGGCCCTACTGATGATGTTGGCATCACTCCCGGAGCATTGGATCAACCGGCTATAGAGACCGATTTCGGAAAGGTGGGAATGCAGATCTGTTATGATGCTAACTGGATTGATGGCTGGGAAAACTGTAAGAATAAGGGAGCTGAGATAATTCTTTTCCCGTCAGCTTTCCCTGGTGGCAGGATACTGAATCATTATGCCGAAAGGTTTGGCTGTTATATAATTTCAAGCACGGGGCAGGATGCAAGGATCATCGATATGTCGGGAAATGATATAGATTCAAGCAGCACTTTCGTGAGGTATTCATGGGCGAAGATCAGTCTTGAAAAGGTCAATACGTGTACATGGCCGACGAATGAAAAGATCCCAGAAATATTCAGAAAGTATGGCTCAAGGCTTGAAATAAAGGTTAGGGATAATACAAGTATAATTACAATTGCGAGCCTTGATAGCGGAATAAAGGTAAAGGATATTGTCAGCGAGTTCGGTCTT
>MENI01000104.1:0-3263 GCA_001768195.1 Bacteroidetes bacterium GWA2_40_15
TTCCCTGCGGCCTGGCTCTTCGCTAAATTTGCCCACTGGGCAAATTCTTAACGCTCAGCCCCCTTCAAAAGGAGGGGAAACTTCTTCTTGTCTCTTTATTTACAATACTACCCTTGGGTTGACGGCTATGCCCTGGCCCTTCCCTCGCCTTCGCGTAACCGCTTCGGCCTTCTGACTTCGGACTTCCGACTTCCGTCTTACTTCTTCCCCAACAGTATATCCGTCTTTGGCTGAGGTACATTAATATCGTCAACAATACCAAACGCTGTCGACTTATAGTTCCAGTTTGCATAAGCTACGTTATGCTCCTCGAAAATGGAGATCATATCGCGGTTATATATCTTCTTATGTTCAGGCAGCTTGCCGTCAAGAACGATCTGGCCCGGATAATTGACCTTTCCTTCGAAATCTTTCAGGTTTGTCCAGCCTGCCCTGTAATGTGTAAGGAAGAAAGGCTCGTAAAAGTGGTAGCTTAGAATAATATTGGGGTCTCCCTCCGGCACCCGGAGCTGGTCAAAGGTATTGGCGCTCTGGCATGAAGTAATAATCAGGCAGGCAATTGTGATAATGCTGACAGTAAGTAAGAATCTCCTCATATTAATTTGTTTTTTGGTTAGAATAATCCTGAAAAGTTATCTTAATTGAATAATATTCTGTTAAAGATTCTTGAAATACCCGGGAAAATAATATTTTAGTGCCAATCAGGTTTCAAAGGCTAATATAAGTTTTCTGCCAATAGTAAAATTAACAAAAAAACAAAAACAGGTGATATTAACAATTATTAACATAATATTTATAAATGAAAAAAATCACTATTCAGAATAAACTACATTTTGAGTCAGAGATTCCTCATCCCGCTGATGCGGGATTAATAATGACAACATTTTAAAAAATGCTCATTATCTTTTAATTTTATTATCAATTCCAGAATTGCAGATTGAATATTGACAAAGAAATGACAATTAAGAAGTTTTTTTTGGGAGGGGGAGATCCCTCGTCCGCCAGGTGGCGTACTCGGGATGACAGGATGCTTTGTGGTCATTGGGGAGGGGAGAAGAGAGGGGGCATTGCCCGCTCTCTTCTCCCCTCCCTCCTTAAAAAATAAAGACTGTCATTCCGAGTCCCGTACATACGGGACGAGGAATCCCCAAGTCAGTATTCCATTAATCTTAATTGTTAACCTGCAATATTATCTTTGATATATACTAAACCCTGAATGATATGAAAAAGAATCTACAACACAATCAAATAACTTTAATCAAAGTCAGAACGGTACTGAGTAATTCTGCTTTTTCAAGAATTACTTTACTAATGTCATTTTTAATGATTTACCTTTCATTTACCGGATTGTCGGCTCAGAAGATTTCGAGGGATCTGAACGTCGATCTGCTTATTAACCAGGCCGGATATACTCCAAATGCTTCAAAAACGGTTGTAACAAAAGGAACCGTTTCAGGAAAGTTTGAAGTAGTGGATATCCAATCCATGAAAACAGTACATACCGGGACTTTCAAACCGGCTAAAGGTGACTTCGGTGATTATTCCACCGGCGATTTCAGTGGTATCACAAGGGAGGGACACTACTACATAAAATGTGATACACTGCGTTCTTTCCCGTTTAGTGTCAGCACTGAATCCTACCGGAATGCGATGGATCTGATAGTAAAGTATTTCTCCCTGCAACGCTGTGGAGCCAGCACTACAGGCTACCTCACCCCCTGCCATACTGACGACGGCATAAGGCAGGATAACGGGAAGCGCCAGGATGTATCTGGAGGATGGCATGATGCAAGTGACCTGAGGAAATGGTTTGGTGCAACCATATATGGAATGATAGGACTTTCAAAAGCATATGAACTGGATAACCGGCCAATAAATAACCGGCCAAAAATTCTTGAAGAACTGATGTGGGGAAACCGGTATTTCCTGAAAATGCAGGAACCACAGGGTTATGTTATGAGCTTTGTGGGAGGTGATGTTCAGAAACACTCCGACAGTAACCGCTGGACAGACAATGAACCGGGGAAAGAGGGAGGAGAACTGAAGTTTGTAAAACCGACCTCCGGAAAATCAATGTCGGACATGCTTATATTCGGCTCGAATGATGACAGGGTTATAAAGACAGATCCTCTCGATCTTGTCGGTCAGTATAATTTTGTCACATCAGAGGCGATAATGGCAAGAATTACAAAGTCAAACGACAACAATTATTCCCAAAAATGTCTTGCAGCGGCGAAAAAATGCTATGAATGGTGCCTGACAAAAAAATATAATGAGGACACAAGGATTATCGGAGCTTCAATGCAGGCATCTCTGGAAATGTACAGGACAACAAGTGAAGAAAAATATAAAAGTTTTGCAATAGCCCAGGCAGCACAGTTGAAGAAACTGCAGGTTGCAGGGCTGACAAGTGAAATTAGTGGTTTCTTCAGAACTTCATTAAGCAATGAAGAACCATATAAAAACATCTGGGAAGGATGCCAGGAGATTATTTCGCTGTGCGACATGCTGAAGATTTTTCCGGATCATAAAGATGCCACTGCCTGGAAACAGATCGTTTCAAACTATGCTGATAAGTATCTCAGTGTGATTTCAGGCCGGAACAGCTTTGGAATAGTGCCTTTCGGACTTTATACGAAACAGGACCCGGGGGGGAACAGAAAAGCCGGACCGTACTGGTACCGATATTTCATGCAGCCTGAGCTGAGCTGGTGGGTTGGGATAAACTCAAATCTTGCTTCAGCCGGAGTAGGCCTGCTTAAGGCATCGCAGGTTTTGGACGACCCTGAGCTTAAAGCCCTGGCCCAAAAACAGCTTGACTGGATTGTTGGTAATAATCCGTTCAACAGTTCAACTGTTGTGGGTGTGGGTTATAACCATCCGAAACATTTTCCCGGCAGCACATTTTATCCGACTACTCCTGTTATCCCCGGGGCGGTACTCAACGGACTTGGAGGCAGCCCGTCAGATCAGCCTGAAATAGGAAATGGCAGCTGGCAGATATCTGAATACTGGACACCGATGGTGGCATTTACACTCTGGCTTATGGCAGAACTGACAGCGGAGGGATAAAAAATCGTGTTATATTTGGAGAAAATTTACCCCTAAGAGTATTAATTATAGATGAGGAGACTAGCAAAAGTTTCCCCTCCTTTTGAAGGGGGCTGAGCGTTAAGAATTTGCCCAGTGGGCAAATTTAGCGAAGAGCCAGGCCGCAGGGAAGGCGCCGGGACACTTGATTATCTGACTTTTACAAAGTTCAT
>MENI01000104.1:3282-44340 GCA_001768195.1 Bacteroidetes bacterium GWA2_40_15
ATTTATTTGAACTTGACAGTGTACCTTTGCAGACTGTAATAAACTACATAAATTTGAAGACAAGAATAACTACAGGCGAGCTTAGGATTCACGGTATTAAGGTTTAAAACAGATTTGTATTCCAGAAAACTGAATCTGTAAAAAGTGAGAGTAGGAAAGGTATCAATGAAAATAATGAATAGATCTGATAAATTAATCAACCACCCCGGCCGCAAAGGTACTTTGCAATACATTTTCTATCATTGTTCTGCGGCCACCCCTCCTTCAAAAGGAGGGGAAACTTATACGGATCTCTGGATTTACAATACCAGTCTTAAGTTGACGCCAATGGGGTTGGCGGCTGCATTGGGAGGAAGTAATAAGTCAAAACAATTATGAACAGGATATTTAAAGGAATTTTTTTCAACAGGTATATACTTATATCCTGCATGATTTTATTTCAAATATCTGTATCAGAATTGCATAGCCAGGAAACAAAACTCTTTCAACCTGTTCCTCCCCAGAAATCAGGTATTACATTTAAAAATACAATTACCGAGAATGAGGAGGCAAATGCACTTACTCATGAAAACCTTTACAACGGAGGTGGTGTGGCCACAGGGGATATCAACAATGACGGACTGGAGGATATATTCTTTATATCAAATATGGGATTCAACAAGCTCTACCTGAACCTCGGAGATCTGAAATTCAAGGATATTACAAAGAGTTCAGGCGTGGAGGGAAGAGCAGGATGGAAAACCGGAGTCACAATGGCAGACGTAAACGGGGATGGCCTTACCGACATTTATGTTTGCTTTTCGGGTAAAGGATCGCCTGAACTAAGAAGAAATGAATTATACATTAATAAAGGTAACCTCAGATTTGAAGAGAAGGCGAAGGAGTTTGGAATTGATGACAACACCTATTCAACAATAGGAGCATTTCTCGATTACGATCTCGACGGGGACATTGATCTGTTCCTGGTTGCCACAAATGTAATTGTAATCAGGGGGATGGATTTTGAGGATGCCCGCAAAGTAAATGATCCGTATGCAGGAGATAAACTATACAGAAATGACGGGAACCATTTTACCGATGTCACCCTCACATCGGGAATAATTTCAAATGCAATGGGTTACGGACTGGGTGTGAATGTGTCAGATATTAATAAAGACGGATTGCCTGATATTTATGTGACCAATGACTATATAGAGCCTGATTACCTCTATATCAATAACGGGGACGGGACTTTTACAAACCGGCTGACTGACTATATTCAGCATATTTCACAATCTGCAATGGGTTGTGAAATATCTGATTTTAACAACGATACATGGCCCGACATATTTACTGCAGATATGCTCCCGGCCGACAACAGAAGGATCAAACTTCTCTACGGACCCGATAACTACATGCAGTATGCACTTGCTGTTATGGCCGGATATTACCACTCGAGCATGCGCAATATGCTTCAGATGAACAATGGCAATCACACTTTCAGTGAGATAGGACAGTTTTCTGGCATCTCAAATACAGACTGGAGCTGGGCACCTCTTTTTGCTGATTTTGATAACGATGGATGGAAAGATTTCTTTATCTCAAACGGATACTTCAAAGATTATACTGACCGTGATTTCCTTAAATATAAAAACGACTATTTCAGTCAGCAGGCCAGAGCTAATACAAAGCCTGACACCTTTATGCTGACAAAATCTATGAAGTCTACCCCCGTACATAACTTCATATTCAAAAATAACAAGGATCTGACTTTCTCTAATAAAACAATTGAATGGGGGCTTGAGAAAAAAGGATTCTCAACAGGTTCTGTATACTCCGATCTTGATAATGACGGAGATCTTGACCTGGTGATGAGCAATCAGAACGAAACAACATCACTATACAGAAATATGCTTCGCGAAACAAATCCTAAAGCTAACTATCTGAACATAAGACTTAAAGGATCAGGAAAAAACACGGCAGGACTGGGGAGTAAAGTATATCTTTATACAGGAAATGAGGTCCAGTACCTTGAGCAGTCACCATTTCATGGTTATCAGTCATCAGTTACCACCAATCTGCACTTTGGCCTTAATAACAGGGATTTTGCCGATTCCGTCAGGGTCGAATGGCCGGGCGGAAGAGTAAGCCGGCTTAAAAAGGTTAAAGCAAACCAGACAATAGTAATTGAAGAATCAGGGGAAAAACAAATTTCAATAAAACCTTCTGCTACTTCTGCTGTTTTCTCATCTGTCGGGTCACTTGTACCCTATGAACATGTCGAATATGGTTCAAATGACTTCAAACGTCAGCCCCTGCTTCATTATATGCCATCACCGGTTGGTCCTGTGATAGCAATCGGCGATGTGAACGGGGACAAACTGCCTGACATATTTGCAGGAGGAGCCAAAGAGAGTCCGGGGAAACTGTTTGTTCAGTCAGCCGACGGGAAATTCAGGGCATCGCCATTTTTTAATTATAAAGAGGATTTCAACTGCACCGATGCTGATGCGTTATTCTTCGATGCCGATAATGATGGGGATCAGGATCTTTATGTAGTCAGCGGAGGTTATAATGATTATGCAAGAAGCGACAACGCTTTGCAGGACAGGCTCTATATTAATTCCGGCTCCGGTCGGTTTGCCAGAAGAGTGGATGCGCTTCCTCCCATGCCGGCATCAGGTTCATGCGTAAAGTCAGCTGACTTTGATAAAGACGGTGACAATGACCTGTTTGTGGGGGGAAGATTAATACCAGGCGAATACCCCAGACCCCAGAAATCTTACCTTCTTGTAAATGATGGAAAAGGGAAATTCACAAACAACCTTGAAACTCTTATTCCTGAGCTGAAATCAGGAGGTATGATAACTGATGCTGCCTGGGTCGATCTGAATAAGGACACATGGCCTGATCTTGTTGTATGCGGGGAATTTATGCCAATCCGTATTTTCATAAATGAGAAAGGGAAAAAATTCACAGAGGCTACAAAATCATATTTTCCTCAATCCGATGGTGGATTATGGAACCGCATTGCATTTGCTGACTTTGACAAGGATGGGGATCTGGATCTTGTTGCCGGGAACTGGGGTACTAATTCCCAGTTTAAATGCTCGCCCGAAAAACCTATGCAGATGACATTCAAGGATTTTGACAATAACGGATCAGTGGATCCCGTACTGACATATTACATCGATGGCAAATCCTACCCATGGCCCAGCCGCGATGAGATCATAGCACAGATCCCGGTTCTCAGGAGAAAATTCCCTGACTACAAATCATATGCTGATGCCCAGCTGAAAGACATCTTCCAGGAGGGTGACCTGATAAATGCTGATGTGCTTACTGCAACTGAACTCAGATCGGTTTACTACCGGAACAATAACGGTAAATTTGAGAAACAGGCACTCCCGAATGAAGCCCAGTTCGCACCTGTATTTGCAATTGAGATACTTGATTACGACCAGGACGGGAATATTGATATGATCCTGGCAGGAAATCAGAACGCCGCATGTGTACGGCTTGGAGTTATTGATGCAAACTACGGACAACTCTTCAGGGGTGACGGTAAAGGCAATTTCAGGTATATCCCGCAATCGGTTTCAGGACTTTCATTAACCGGCGATGTTAAATCTATGAAGATTATTACAGTCAGAAATATAAGCTATCTTATTGCCGGGATCAATAATCTTGGAATAGTTACATACAAACTAAATTCAAAATGAGATTATTGCGGACTCTTCTCTTTCCTGTCTCACTGATGATGCAGATAATCTTAAGTAATGCCTCATGCAACAACGACAAAGGAAAACTCTTTACAGCACTGTCGCATAAAAGAACAGGAATCGATTTCAACAACATTATCCGGGAAAATGAAGAATTCAATATACTTGATTATGGATACCTGTTTAACGGAGCCGGAGTAGGTATCGGGGATATCAACAATGACGGATTGTCTGATATCTATTTCTGCGGCAACTTTGTGGAAAGCAGGCTGTACCTCAATAAAGGAAATTTCAGATTTGAAGATATTACAAATAAAGCCGGAGTCACAGGAGGAGGTAACTGGAATACCGGAGTATCAATGGCTGATATAAATGGTGATGGGTTTCTCGATATCTATGTTGTGAGCTCAACCGATGGAAGACCAAGGTACAGGAAGAATCTGCTTTACATAAACAACGGAGACCTGACTTTCAAGGAAAGCGCTGCAGCCTGGGGTATTGATGATGACTCCTATTCAACTCACAGCGCATTCTTTGATTATGACAAGGATGGCGATCTCGACCTGTTTGTCATTAACCATTCTCTTGACAAATATGCACACCCCGATTCGGCTCAGAAAAATATGCACGATCCGATTTATGAACATAAACTCTTCAAAAACACGGGGAATCGATTTGTTAATGCCAGTCAGGAGACCGGAATGAAAACGAATATTATGAACTTCGGACTGGGTCTGGCTATTGCTGATTTTAACAATGACGGATGGCCCGATATTTATATATGCAACGACTACTCCGAACAGGACTATTTCTATATCAACCAGAAAAACGGAACATTCAAAGAGGAGCTTGAAAATTACTTTGACCATGTTTCCCTCTCCTCTATGGGCAATGATGCCGCCGATATAAATAACGACGGGTTTATTGACCTGTTCACACTCGACATGGATCCGGAAGACAATTATGAAAACAAGCTGGTGGCAGGCCCGGATAATTTTGACCTTTACAGTATCCTGAAAAATACAGGCTTCTACAACCAGACTACCCGCAACATGTTGCAAATAAATAACGGTGGAAGATATTTCACCGATATAGGTCAATATGCTGACATTTTTGCCACCAACTGGAGCTGGTCACCTCTTCTGTGCGATCTGGACAATGACGGCCTGAAGGATCTGTATGTAAGCAATGGCTATGGCAGGAACAGCACATATATGGATGCTATTATGGCCTCGGTACGCCAGATGTCGAAGCAGCAAAGAGGGATGCCTCATATGTCGAAGCTTGAGGTAGTTCAGACCATACCTGCCACAATTCTTAAAAACTATATTTTCAGGAACAACGGCGATCATACTTTTACAAATGTCACTGAGACATGGGGTGATGAAGTGCCATCCCTGTCAAACGGAACTGCTTATGCCGACCTTGACAACGACGGTGACATGGATCTGGTCGCCAACGTTATCAACGGTTATGCAGGAGTTTACCGTAACAATTCTGAAAAACTGACAACAAATCACTACCTTAAAATAAAGTTCGATGGCACCGGACTGAACAAAGGAGGAATCGGTGCAAAAGTGGAGATCAGGTACAAGGACAAGATGCAGGTACAGGAATTCCAGCCATCGCGAGGATATATGTCGTCGATGAATCATGAATTGATATTCGGGCTGGGAGATGCAGAAGTTATTGATGAACTGAAGGTTATATGGCCGGATCTGCTTGAACAGTTACTGACCGGTATCAAAGCAGATCAGACAATAGTACTTCGTAACCGGGATGCAGAACCAACTGATCCCAAAGCATTACAGAAAATAAAACCCCTTCTTGTTCCTGCACCCGACAGCACCATTATTGACTTTAAACATATTGAAAATGATTATGTCGATTTCAGGAAACAAATCCTGCTTCCTCATTTCCTTTCAACCCAGGGTCCGCATATTGCAAAAGGAGATGTGAACAACGACGGACTTGAAGACCTCTGGTTTAGCGGGGCTGCCGGAACTCCGGGAAAACTCTATATACAAAGGAAAGATGGTGCATTTGAATACAGCAGACAACAAAGTTTTGAAGCCGATAGTAATTGTGAAGATATTGGAGCTCAATTCTTCGATGCAGATGGCGACGGGGATATCGATCTGTATGTCGTCAGCGGCGGAAACGAATTTACTCCTCGGGCACCCGAACTGCAGGACAGGCTCTATCTTAATAATGGAAAGGGCAGCTTCACAAAAGCAACAAACAGACTGCCGGTCATGATAACAAGCGGATCATGTGTAAAGGCAGCAGATATCGACAATGACGGCGACCCCGATCTTTTTGTGGGTGGCCGGCTCACCCCTGAGGCCTATCCCCTGTCGCCCCGAAGTTATATACTCGAAAATAACGGAAAAGGATACTTTACCGACGTTACCGATAAGTATAACAGATCACTGACAGAAGCGGGGATGGTCATAGATGCCGTATGGGCCGATATCAACGGCGATAAACTGCCAGATCTCATAATTGCAGGAGAATGGATGAAGATCAGAGTTTTTAAGCACACCGGGGACGCACTGACTGAAATAACCGAGACCTGCGGACTGAAAGATACAGAGGGATGGTGGAACTCAATTCATGCTGCTGATTTTGATAATGACAGGGACATAGATTTCATTGCCGGTAATATGGGATTGAATACCAGAATAAAGGTCTCTGTTTCAGAGCCGGCAACTATTCATGCAAAGGATTTTGATAACAACGGGACCATGGATGCCATAATGGGTTATTATATCCAGGGGGTAAGTTACCCCTTCTATGCAAAAGACGACCTCCAGGCTCAGCTACCGTTTATAAAGAATAAGTACCCTGATTATAAATCTTATTCTGATCAGACACTTAATGACATATTCTCCGCTGAAGAGCTGAAAGATGCACTTTTACTCAAGGCAACGCTTTTTGCCAGCTGTTATATTGAAAATAAGGGCAATGAACAGTTTGAAATAAGACCCCTGCCCCGCGAGGCCCAGTATTTTCCTGTTTATGGAATAGAGTCAGGTGATTATAATAATGACGGCCATACTGACATTATAGTGGCAGGCAATTTTACCGGGACCAGAGTCAAATTCGGAGAGCAGGATGCCGGAAAAGGATTGATGCTTACAGGAAATGGAAAAGGAGAGTTCACAAGCCTCAGTGACATGGAAAGCGGAATATTTATAAAAGGTGAAGTGAGGGATATCGAAGAGGTAAAACTCTCAGACGGAAAAAGTATTTATGTTTTTGCCCTTAACAATAACAAGGCAAAATGCTATAGGATAAATGACAACTGAATGACAACCTAATGACTTCTTGAAGGGCTCAAGGCACACGGCGCAAGACGCAAGGCAAAAAATCAGAGGCTCTTAGATATGAGACGCTTGCCTTAAAGTATAATTAAATTTGAATAACACTGCTTTTACAACTATAATACCATGAATTATCCGAAATTACAACAACTTCATATCTCACTGGCCATACTCCTTTTAGCCTCCTCCTGCTCCCTTATTGAAAAGGACCATACTCTGAAGCCTGAAGAATACCGGAAACTGGGAATGCCTGATCATAAAAAGGTATGGACAAATGATGATTATATAAGCTGTAATATCACTTTGAGCAGCCTTAAGATAAACGATCCTCTGTCGCTTCCCCGGAAAAACAGCAGGAAATCCGGCCCTCTCTTCAAAAGGATGGTAAATGAAGAGAATCTTGCTTTTATCCATGACACAATATTTCCGTTAAGGACAATTGCTTATACAATTCAGTATTACACCCGGTTCCAGAGTGAAATGGAACAGATGTACACAATTGAATACAAAGGGAAAATTTATTACAACGAGGAGTTGCTTGATCTGCATCTTTTCGGACTGGAAGTACATGATAAGATGCTTGAGCTGGCTATGATCATAAACAAATCAGATGATGAAGATGTTTCAGGAATCAAGGGCGGTATGCAGTCAGTACAGTATAATTATATAAAACTTATTCCCAGGCTTCTTGATGAACTGGCCAAAGCCAATCTGTATTCCACTGATGGCCTTGAAAGACTGAGCAAAGCCATATCTTCTTCGATTTTAGAGAATAATAAATGGATGACTTCGTCAGATAAGAAAAACCTCGCATCTGAGTTTAAAACTGCAATTGAAAATAACGGATCAACTGAAGTAAAAAGCAACCTGGAAAGTGCTGTGAAGGTCTTGAAGTAATTTACTTTAAGCCTTTATTTTAGGTTGAACTTACCACTCTCCTACATCTGCTGACACATGAACTCACCCCCATGACCCATAGCCGTCAACCTGAGAGTAGAATTGTAAATACAGAGGTTTGAAAAAGTTTCCCCTCCTTTTGAAGGAGGGGGTGGCCGCAGCACAATGATAGTCAAGGTATTACAAAGACCGGTTGCGGCCGGGGTGGTTGATTGATGTATCAGTTCGATTATTTTCTATTGATAACTTTACTTATCTCACTTTTTAAATATTCAGGTTCCTGGAATACAATTCTGTTTTCAAACCCTAATACAGTAAATCCAAATCCCTCAAGGTATTTATCCCTGCTTTCATCTTCCTCTATCTTATGATATTCACCATGGGGATCTCCGTCAAGTATTGACAAGTTTTTCTGAAAAACAACAGAAGTCAGCAATGTAACTACCAATGCTGTATTGTCTTCTGAATTTTCTTCCATCAAGTTTTTTTGATTTTAACATCTCCCATAATGCTGCCTCAGCCGAAGTGGACCTGTTCCTGAGAGATGATCTGAAAGATTTAAGTCCTTTTCTGTTGAAGAGGTTTTTGTTATTAATAGATATAAAGATAAAAAGAAAGAATAAATCAACCACCCCGGCCGGGAAATAAATCTTGTAAATATCAGATAATCAATTGTCCCGGCGCCTTCCCTGCGGCCTGGCTCTTCGCTAAATTTGCCCACTGGGCAAATTCTTAACGCTCAGCCCCCTTCAAAAGGAGGGGAAACTATTATGCATGAACTGAATTTCGATAATAAAATCCGTTTGCCGTAATTGATCCTCCCTGTTTAACCTTTTTCAGACTCCCTAAGTTGACGGCTATGCCCCCTGATCCTCTCTTTGCGAAGCAGAGAGGGGGAATCCTGAGCGGAGGAAAGGAAGGGCATGAGTTCATGAGTTAGAATAGCGATTTATCCACATCACAACTACACTCCACTTGAGGAAATATCTCCTGCCTTAAATTCATCTGAGTAATCCGTTCGATCCTGTTATCCAGGCACATATCGCATTTGGAGAACAATCCGAGGTCCCATGTATCTGCGAAAACCCTCCCTTTTCCAAGCCCTATCCCGTATTCAAGGACTTTCTCAAGAGAAGTTATTTCAGGAATGGTAAAGTGACCACTCTTCATCAGCTCCTCCATAGCACCATTACCACCCCTTACAGGTATAACAGTACAACACTCCACACCTGCATCAAATGCAAAATCCAATGAGCGTTCTGCCCAGTAAATACCCTCAGATTCAGAAAGGAACGGAGGGCGCAGAAGTATAAATGCTCTTGATAGTATCCCATTTGCTGTTAAATAATTAACAGAGCCGGCAAAATCCTCAGGAGTCATCTTTTTGTTCAGTTTCTGCAGGATATCCGGGTTGACCGTTTCAAGTCCAAGTGCGATATGCAGGTCTGGTTTAAGAATATCCCTGAACCTGAGGCATTTTTCACTTACCAGGCGGGGATGGCATTCAACAATCAATGTCTCCATTGAGCTGACCAGTGACGCGATTCTTTCATAATCGTTCTCAGGAATGGCCCGTTCATCAAAGAAACTTCCGCTGTTATATAGCTTTAGATGCCTGACACCAGGCATCTTTTCGAGAGCCCATTCGATCTGAGAGGCTATTGCACCTTGCGGTACAGGCTCATCTGTGGTGTTTTTCCAGAGATCGCACATAAGGCAATGAAACGGGCATTCCATGTTTGTAAGAAAAATGATGCCTGTATCTTCGACATCCCCGCAGACTGTCCGCTCCTTCTCAACAAGCCAGGCATAAGGCCTCGCCGGATATACCCTGTTTTTGGCCCCCCGGTGTGAAAGTATCCATCTGTCGCTTAAGTTAGAATCTTTTTTTTCACTCATAAAGCGAAAGAAATGCCTTCCTGTAATCGAGCTCTCTTGCCGGAAACAATTTGTTGAATTCGTTCCGTGAAACAGCGCCATGCTGAAAACGTCGTTTTTCGAATACGGGCATATCAATGCCTGTTACAGCCTTAACTCCTGCAGCGACTATAGCTCCCTTAAGCTCATAGAGTTTCTGGTGATCCCAGTTTGTCATTTCGATATAAGGGATCCCCTCCGATATCTCAATAACATTTGGCAAGGTGTACGGGCTGTATGATTCAAATCCCAAAGTGTCTGCCACCGAAATTGATCTCAGATAACCTCTGCTCAATCCTCCGGAATAAGTGAGAGAGTGTTTGATAGAATTGACTCCCCAGCCTTCATGATACAGCATTAGGTTATTAAGCACACTCCTGATTGTAAGTTCAGGATTATCCTCAATCGGGTAATCTTTAAGGTTCTCATCTCCTCCTTCACCGTCGATAATATATTTCCAGTCAGGATAGCGTGTCCTAATAGCTTTGAGCAGAGCAAGATTCATGGTAGCAGACTGAATATCAAGAGGTTTATAATCCTCCACCATTTTAATTGCCTCTTTCCAGTTAAGAGCTGAATAATCAGCCTCAACAGGTTCCAGAAACAATTCAAGGTTAAGGGCCTCGAGAAATCTCCTCGCCTGTATCAGGTCCTCGCCCGATCCGTCAATTGAGAGTGTGAATGCTTTAAGTCTTGAAGGACTCTCGCCTAACTCCCTGAGGGCGTGATATGTAAGCAGGAAAACAGATCCGCTGTCGATACCGGCTGAGAATGTAACTCCAACAGGACCGGTTTTTGCACGGTACATCAGCCATTTTTTTATCTCATTGTACAACACTCCTGCGTATTGTTCGCCAATCTTTGTAAAATCATCCTTCGGAAGGTTGTTACGTTCCGGGGTGAAGAATCTTTCATATACAGGATTAGGATCGGGACAACCCAGCAACTCGATTTTTGTAATATAGTGGGCAGGAGCCATACGTGTATAAGAGGGATGGAACTGATCCTCATATCCTTTCGTTTTCAGAAAATCATATATCACATCTATTCTCTCAGCAATAACAAGCATTGGCCCTGAAGCCTGCTTGGCAATGAAATATCTCATAGGACGTCCGATCGATCGTGCCATACGGATAGTTTTTCCATCAACCGAAACAAGACAGAACTGCCCGTCGATCTTTCTTACTGCTTCAGCATCTCCCGACTTTAAAACATTCACAGCCTCTTCATGCGTCATGTTGTATATGATATTTTTTTCAGGATTGGTGAGGTCCACCACGTTTGTTACATAATTATGGTCCATATTATTTCGTTTTTAGTTATGTCGGTATGTTGTTATGTCGGTATGTTGTTATGTCGGTATGTTGTTATGTCGGTATGTTGTTTTATTTAACCAGAATTCCGGTTCCCTGTAATATTGTAATATAACGATCAGCATCAATGTTTTTATATATCTCAATAGTGCCATCTGACCACTTTATCCCGAGAAGATCTATCTTTTTGTTTTTGCCGAGGCCGATATGGAGCCTGGGGTCATTTGAAGAGAGGTAGCCTGTCGCCCACTGGTTTATAAGAACCTGCTTCATCTCTCCTGCAGTTACAGTTACCTTTGCACTTATTGCTGAAGCAGGACCATTCTGACCTTTAAGTGTAAGACCAAGCCAGTGGTTGGAGTTACCTCCGTCGTTTCTTAACACAGCCGTTGTTGCCTGTTTGTCAACATGGGATATGATAACATCAATGTCTCCGTCATTGTCATAGTCAACCACAGCCAATCCCCGCCCCGACCGTTTTGTTTTAAAATATTCACCAAGCTCCTGCCCTGCATTTTTAAAATGCCCTTTACCATCATTCTCAAGCAACAGGGGATACTGAAGAATAAGCTCCTCTGCGGTACCGTTGGCTGCAATTATATCGAGGTCTCCATCATTATCGTAATCAAATAATACAGCTCCCCAGCTTCCTTTTCCTGACATATGTCCGGCAATTCCGCTCTTTTCAGAAATATCCTCAAATATGCCGTTGCCGAGTTTACGGTAGAGAGCCCCATATTCAAGATCTGTAACAAGAATATCGATAAGCCCGTCACCATCTACATCTCCTATGGTGCCATGCATTGAACCGGAACCTATTCCCTTGCTGTTTGCCGCAACGCCACTGGCTACTGCAACCTCACTGAAAACTCCGTTGTCATTTCTGAAGAGGAAATTGAAGTGATGATCGTTTGCCTGGAAGATATCTATATCACCGTCATCATCAAAATCATATATTGTAAGCCCCATGCACTTTGAATCGGGATAGTACAGACCGGCTTTTTCAGTAACATCCTTAAATGTACCATCAGGCAGCTGTTCATAGAGCATGGAAGCCTGTCCCCTGTATTCGCTGGGATGGGGCATAATACCGGGACCTGCTGCAGAAACATAGGCAGGGTCAAAAGCGAGGAAATTTCCGACCATAACATCTAGTCTGCCATCGAGGTTGTAATCCCAGAAAACAGCGCCAATACTCCATTTAACAAAGCCATTGAGTTTATCAGGTCCTCTGAGTCCGAGTGATTCAGTAATATCGGTAAAGGTCCCGTCGCCATTATTCCGGCAAAATAGATTGGGCCCATAATTCAACAGGTAAAGATCCTGATCGCCATCGCTGTCATAATCAACAGCTGCAGCCGCCATGCTCCAGTACCGGTCATTAATTCCTGACGCCTTTGTCACATCTGTAAATGTACCATCACCGTTATTTTTGTAAAGGGCATCGGGTGTATCTTTAAATACCTTCCCATCCGGATCGGAGACTCCTTCAATGTAGGTTCCGTTCATCATGAAAATATCCATCAGGTTATCGTTGTTGTAATCAAATACTGTGATCCCCGATCCGCTGCTTTCGAGGATGTTCACGTATGAGAAATCTCCTATGGTGTATTTGAAATCTATTTTTGTTTGTTTGCTGACTTCCCTGAAAGTGACCTGTTTCTTCTGAGCTGATACTTGAGTTTGAAAAAAGAGTAAAGAAAGAATTATCAGAAACCGGAATACGTTTAATCCTTTCCGGGGCACCCCCCACCCAATAGCCGTCAACTTAAGCTTAGTTTTTTGGCAGGAAAGAATGGAAAAAGTTTCCCCTCCTTTTGAAGGAGGGGTGGCCGCAGCACAATGATAGTTAATGTATTGCAAAATTAGTTTGCGGCCGGGGTGGTTGATTTGTCTATCCGATCGATTCATTTTTTTTATTGAAAGCTTACCTTAAATCACTTTTTTATTCATGTTCCCGGAATACAAATATTTTTTCTCACCTTAATAAAATGAATCCCAAGCTCACCTGTAATTATTCTTGTCTTCAACTTTCTGTAGTTAATTTCAGTCTGAAAATAGCTCTCTGTCAATTTAATTTAATCAACCACCCCGGCCGGGAAATGAACATTGTAAAAAACAGATTATCAATTGTCCCGGCGCCTTCCCTGCGGCCTGGCTCTTCGCTAAATTTGCCCACTGGGCAAATTCTTAACGCTCAGCCCCCTTCAAAAGGAGGGGAAACTTTTACTACTCCTTACATTTAGAAAATTCTATTCTTTATTATTTCACCTTCAACGCATTAAGATAGCCATCCCTGGTAACGATCCTGGTATTATACTCCTGGTGGTATTTCTTCAATTCAGGATCATCAGGGTACTTATCCTTTTCTGAAGGCGGGTATGATGACATTCCATGATAAGGCAGCGGCATTACAGAGTTACCGAAAGCAGTATTCAGATCACCGTCCTTAACCCATCCCACACTCCTTATCAGATAGTCCCTCTTCCATCCTTTCTGTAACGGCGGCAGTTTTCTCTCATCAAAAGTAATTGTTGCTTCATCACCTGCATTTGAAATTATATATCTATTATCGCTGGCGGTGATAAGGGGAAGTACATCGCCATAACGGGTATAATTACCCGGAAGATCTCTCCACATTGGCTCTTTATCTGTAACAGAATAATCGAACCAGTGAGGACCATAGCGCCCGCCTTTTCTGAAGCTCTTCGAAAATCCCCTGTAATGAAGGTCAGCAGAAACGGGTTCCATGGGTGTTGATACAACCGGGGCATCAGATAACCTGTCGGAAAAGAAGATATAATCCCAGTATATCTCCATATTTGTTCTGATCCTTATCCTGTAATCGGAAGAAAGGAATTTACCTGTCAGGTCTGCAATCACTGTTTTGTCCTTACCCTGCGGAAATCCCAGATCATCTATTACTGTCTCCCATTCTCCTTTTTTATTAATAACCTGTATCACTGGAGGTGTAACTTTCAATGTCTCTGACTGCGATAAAGCAAAATTGATGCTTGCATCAGTGGGGAATATCCATCCATTCAGAAATAGTATCAGGCCTCCCGGTTCTGCAATTTTCCCCGGATCAAGCACAAGGTCATGCATCTCTGTAATACCCTGGTATTTGTCAGTTTTGAAATCAGAGAGATACCTGTCATCTTTTTTGCTGATGAATTCAAGAACATCTCCGCCATCTGTACCCCTGGCTGAAGCAGGAAGAAATTTTTTTGAAACCGTATATAGCTTCAATCCCGGAAAAGGGGGTGGCGAAAATTGTTCAGGGACGTAAATATCGACTGAATCGGGATGATCTACTGCCACCAGATGCAGTTGATCAAGGTATATGGTTTCCCAGAGCTCAGAGGTAACCTGTATTGAGTATTTTCCTTTTTCCGGCTTCAGCAACTCCCCGGAAATCTTAAGGTAATCGTCGGAGGCATCGGCAAAAGCATATGCAGTTGTCCCTCCCATTATGCCAAGGGGCATTCCAAGAGCGCTACGCCACAGGATATCTTTGACAAAAACAAATTCATTTCCGTTCCAGGTATAGAGGAACGGACATGAGCCTTTCAGTGTTTGCGCTTCAATGAGTGCCTGGTCAGTACCGGGGAAGAAAATATTCTGAGGGACACCGTTGGTCCAGGTGATCCTTATAACATCTGCTACAGCCCTGTGACCGATACCAAAATGTATGTTCGGATCAGTGACAACAATTGTCTGATAAAGATTGCCTGAGCGTATCTCAACTTTTGCACCGATACCGAAATGGTTATTCTTTGCACTGCCAGCCCTCAGCCCGACCAGTTTCATCCTTATGAAATGGTTAATATTACCGCCGTCATTCCTGAGAAGCGTTATTCCCCCGTTTACACCTGCCAGTACAATATCAAGGTCACCGTCATAATTGTAATCGAACAGTGCAACCTGATGTGCTGCTTTCACCTCGTCGGGAAGCAGATGCGAAACATCATTGAAACCGTCAATACCGTTGTTATGGAACAGGAATAAACCTCTTCCGCCGGCCTCAGCCGGCTCCCCTGCCATAAAAATATCGAGCGATCCGTCGTTGTCAAAATCTATAAAACATGCGTCGTGTATCCTGGCCTGCTTTGTTAAAGCAAAAATCTCACTTACACTGTTATCCCTTTCAAAAGATCCGGTGCGGGTATTCCTGAAAAGACGATGGACTCCACCCTCTGACGATGTGACCAGCAGATCGAGATATCCGTCGTTGGTATAATCCCCTGCCGATACAGATGATGAGCCTCCACTACTGACCAATCCACTCTTCTCTGTCTCATTCTTAAAAACACCCATTCGCTGATTAGAGTAGAAAATATCCGATTGATTACTATTTACTACAACCAGGTCAATATCCTCATCCTCATCAAAATCACCAAATACTGCATCGCGGCTGACCAGATTGCTATTAACCTGCTCCATCTTTTCTGACTGATCAGAGAATGTACCGTCGGCATTGTTCCTGAACTGCAGGTTATTTGTGGAACGCAACTCATACATATCGAGATCGCCATCATGGTCAAGATCAAAGAACAGGGCCATATTACCTCCTGTTTTACTGCCTATTGCCGCCTTGGTAGTCACATCTTCAAATGTACCTTTTCCGGTATTCCGGTAGAGAATGTCACCTCCCTCTTTCACAATGTAAAGGTCGGGGTATCCATCGTTGTCAAAATCAACAAAGGTGGCTGAAGTCTCATTCCCTGAATGGTCAAGTCCCGACTCTGCTGTAACATCGGTAAATCTTCCCATGTCATTTTTGAACAGGTAGTGTTTGTAAGTTGAAGAGGCTTGATCATAGCTTCCGGCATATATATCAACATCGTCATCGTCATCATAATCAGATACTGCCAGGTGAGCTTTGAATCTGCTGTCCGTTGAAGCGCCTACTGCAGCAACCGGAATAATATCAAGACCTGCAGATGCTGTAACGTCTGAAAATGTTATTGCATCAAGGATGGATCTCTCTTCTGAGAATGCAAGGACAGCCTGTTCATCGAAGGTTATCAGGGGGAATCCAATCAATGAACCTCCGGGGCCCTTCAGATCCATAATACCAGCCTGGTATGGTGATGTAACCTTAAGGAAGTTATTGAATACCGTAAAATTGAGAATTGCATTTTCAATATCATTCCTTCTCAGGTCGCCTAAAGTCTTATCGAAGTATTCCACTGAAGGGCCAGGAAATTCTGGAAATTGTTGTCTGATTATTTCCAGCTGTTCAACAGCTTTGTCCGGTTCACCGTTCTTTATAAAAACTTCAACCAGACCGAGCCTGGGTACAATATTGCCGGGCGCCAACTGAACCATTCTGGAAAGGCAGCTCTCATAATGCTTTTTTGAATCAGTGTCATCGCCTGACGAATAAAGCTCTGAAAGGTCATATAAGCTCTTTATATGATCCGGGGCAAAGACAAGGGCTTCAGTAAGTTCCGCAATAGCTTTATCTCTATTGTCACCCATCTCAAATACTGTAGCAAGGATAAGCCTGATATCAGGATCCTTTGGATCGAACTTTATGGCTTTTGCCAGTTGCTTTTCTGCCTCAGGATATTTTCCCATCCGGAGGTATGTAAGTCCGAGATTTGCATAACCGAATTTATCCCTGGGAGACAACTTTATGAACTTTCTGAATTCTGTTTCAGCTTCTTCAAGCTTAAACTCTTCGAGGTATGCAAGCCCGAGTGTCTTAATTGACATCAGATCAAGGGCTTTCTGATTAATTTTTTCGTCGGAGCTCTTGCAGCTGTATAGAAAAATGAAACAAATTGCTGCAAATAACGTATAATAATATTTTGTACCCATTTGTTCTGCTGAATTAGATTACAGGCAGTTAAAATTTATAAAAACCAAAGTTAAGAAATAAAACCGCACATCATTCAACCCTGATGACAGGAGATATCCTGTTGCCTTTTTCATCAAATTTTATTGTGCCGGTTACACCTCTGTAATCAGTTTCCATCATTGCTTTATGTATCCTTTCCCTATCAGCTCCTGAGGCTTTAACCGCATTTATCATAACCATCATAGCATCAAAAACGTAAGCAGCAGATGCTCCGGGATAAGATCCGAATTTTTCATGATACCCGGCAGCAAATTCAGACTTCCCGCGCATGTACCATTCTCCCGATGATAACAGCAACAAATTAGCTGATACATCGGTATAACTGTAAAGAGGAGAATTTTCACATAGAAGGGAAAGCGGGCCATAGACAGGAAGGGAGATCTTCATCTTAAATAATTCGCTGATAATCTTATCAGAAACAGCCGGTTCGGTAAATAAAATGAGGCAGTCGGTATCCATTTTGCCAATGATCCGTGCAGTTTCGGACATATCCCTGTCGGACTTATCGATTTTTATTGTTACCGGCTTTGCAGATTCCACTTCAGCTGATCTTCTTACGAAGCTCTTAAATGCAGAATTTGCATCATAATCATCATCGGCAACAATAGCACCCTTTCCGAATTTTTTCCGTTTCATCTCTTGTATCAGAATATCAGCCTGCTGATTATCATTTGGAACACAATTGAAAAACCACGGGGTAAAAGCCTGGGAGAGAGTCGGGTCGCCTGACCAGGCGGACAAAAAGGTTACATTTGCCTTGGTGGTAGCCTGTTCCACAAGATGGGCATTCCGTCCGTCGTGTGAACCCACGATAGCTATCACTCCATCGTTGAAAATCATATCAACTGCCTGTTTTGACCCTGTTCCCCAGGGGCCTTCCATGGATTTAACCACAAGTTCAAACTTCCTTCCGTTAAAACCACCGTTTTTATTCGCCTCAGCGATAGCCATTTCAGCGCCATTCTTTGCTTCAACAGAGCTCGAGTTTTGAATGAGTAAACCAATCCTAATTGGTTTCACCCCCACATGCGCCTGCCGACCTGCGCTGCCCCCCTGCCCCCCTGAAGGGGGGTTAATTTCCGACTTAAATAAAATATGGTTAGGAGTAGGCTTTGTACCCCCTTCAGGGGGTGCCAATAAGCCGATAGGATTATTGGCGGGGGCCGTTAAGTCAGTACGAAATCCTGCAATAATGATTGTACATGAAAATAATAATGCAGGAAATATAATTATCCTTCTCATCATTCTCCCCCACTAACCTTTTACAGAATCATCCTGTCAACAGCAATGGCTATCTTTCTCAGCTCAGTCATAAGGAGAGAAAACTCATCCAGGCTCAGTGATTGCTGACCGTCACAGAGGGCCTGTTCAGGATCGTTATGAACCTCCATAATGAGTCCATCAGCGCCTGCAGCTATGGCTGCTTTAGCCATAGAAGGCACCATCCACCTGAGGCCGGTTCCATGGCTCGGATCGACAATAACAGGCAGATGTGTAAGTTGTTTCAGCATTGGCACTGCGCTCAGATCGAGGGTATTCCTGGTTGATGTTTCGAAAGTCCGGATACCACGTTCACACAGTATAACTTTGTCATTGCCCTGATTAAGAATATATTCTGCTGCCAGAAGGTACTCTTCTATTGTAGCCATCATTCCCCGCTTAAGCAATACAGGTTTCCGGCTCATCCCGGCTTCTTTAAGCAAGGGATAATTCTGCATATTACGAGATCCTATCTGAAGAATATCAGCATATTGTGATACAAGTTCAATTTGTCTTGTATCCATTACCTCTGTTACAACAGGCAAACCTGTATCGCTGCTGACCTCACGGAGAAGCTTAAGACCCTCCTCTCCCAGTCCCTGGAAGTTATATGGAGAAGAACGGGGTTTAAATGCTCCGCCTCTGAGTATTTTTGCTCCGCCGGCCATAACTGACCTGGCTGTTGCAAATAGCTGCTCCCTGCTTTCAACTGCACAAGGTCCGGCAATTACAACAATACCCTTCCCCCCCAATTCAGTCTCTTTCACTCTGACAATAGTTCCACCCGGCCAGGATTCCCTGCTTACTTTTTCAGGTAACGGGAAACCAACTTTCATCGGAACAGAACAGACATTTGCCTCCATTTTCTTTTTTATTATGTCAAAAAATTATTATCTGTATCCTTCACCGGTTGATCGTGGTGCAGGTTTTTTATAGATTATATCCTCCTTTTCCCATTTTGGTGCAGGATAGAATTCAAATTTCCCATTGTTGACCTCTGCCATAAAAATGGGCCTTATGTTATTCCAGGTACCATCATAAACCAATTCACCGGTAACACCTTTATATCCGTTAGATATCTTCATATCAGTAAGCACGTCCCGGATTAATGCCCGGTTAAGGCCGGCACGCTGTACAGATTGAATGATTAAATTCATCCCGTCGTAAGCATGTGCTGCAAAAACATCGGGTTCCATATCAAACCGCTTTATATAATTTGCCTTGAATTTTTTCAGTTTAGGATCATCAGCCTCCGGATTATACTGGCACGTTGTTACAACTCCCTCTGCAAGCGAGCCTGCAATATTCAGGAAATCCTTGCTAACAACCCGGTCAGAAGCATATACAGGCTGTTTAAGTCCCATAGCCCTTATCTGCTTAAGTATCAGAGCCGACTCCTTTGCGTTACCCCACATTGCAATAGCATCGGGATTTGATTTCTTTACTCGCTCAAGCTGGGCAGTAAAATCTGTCTCACCATCGCTGAAACGTTCTTCGATGACTACCGGAAAACCCAACCTTGTTGCTGTACGGTTGAAATGAAGGGTACCCACGCGTCCATATCGGTTATTTGCTCTTATCATGGCAACTCTTTTATGACCATCTTTTACAAATATCCTGTTTACCAGTGCATAGCTCGACTGCCTGTCATCAGGTATGGTACGAACTACCCACGGAATATTGGTTTCTGTGAAGGTCGGGTCAGGATCGCCGGTATTGACATTGGGAATCTCCATTTTAAGCGTAGCCCTGATAGCTACATGAGAATTTATATCATCAATAGTACCCAGCCATGCCCAAACCTTTTCATCGTCCATCTTTACTATTTCATTGGCTGCCGCACCCCACAGACCGAAATCATTATGAACCATTAGTTTATATGGTATGCCCTTGTATCCTCCTCTGGCATTGGCCTCTTCAATTGCAAGTATTGAGCCCTGTAGCATCTGGTTACCAAGGTTCATCAGAATTGAGCCCTCAAGAGGACCAAGAAAGCCTATTCTAACCTCTTTCAGGTCGGTTGGTGCCTTCTTTTCGCGGCCTGCACCATAAAACTCTATGGGCTCAATAAAATGATATTTATATGCCTTCATATACTTATCATAGGCAACAAGCTCATTGGGGATATTTCCGTAGTTCTGAGCCTTTTCCTGGGCGTTTATTCCTGTAAGAGAAACAAGAATTATTACAAACTGTACAACTGTGTATCGAATCTGCAGTTTCATAGTATATTTTTTTATTTCACTTTACAAACAGCATAAGCCTCAATCTCAACCAAAAGGGTCTCCCAGCAAAGCCTGGCCTGTATTCCCGTACTTGCAGGAAGGGGATCAAGTCCCAACCAGCTGTAAAAAGAAGTCCTGATCTTATTGAACTCTGCATAATCCCTTTCAATATCCCTGAGGTAATTTGTTGTCCTTACAACATCATGCCACGACATTCCCTCTGCTTCAAGCAAACTGGTGATATTCCGGTAAGTTCTCCAGAGCTGGGCCCTGAAATCACCAATATGTTCTGCCTTGCCCTCTTCATTTACACTGGCTGTTCCTGATATGAGAAGTACCTTGTAGTCGCCGAAATCGAGACGTAATGCCCTGGAAAAGGATGAGGGTTTCTGATAATTATAAGCTTCGTTTATTACGTG
This sequence comes from Bacteroidetes bacterium GWA2_40_15, assembly GCA_001768195.1. Taxonomy (GTDB): domain Bacteria; phylum Bacteroidota; class Bacteroidia; order Bacteroidales; family VadinHA17; genus LD21. Next base: position 24,207 of record MENI01000104.1, read on the forward strand.
TGGAGCATGTGTTATATGCTTCTCAATGGGTGGGCGATCCTTATGAACTTCAGGCATTACCGTCTTTGTAATAATGTTTTCAGCACTCAGTATTCCCAGCTTTCTCATTTCAATGCGTTCGCCATCTGTGAGTTTAGAAAGGTCTAACAGTATTTTTTGGTCAGTCATCAATTATAATTTAGCTATGTTAGGTTATATATAAGTTTAAAGTAATCGGTAATCAGTATTTAATTTTTTCACCGCGGCTGACGCCTTTTGAGGTTGCAACCCACAGGACATCATCCTCGGCATCAACACCTATGATGAAATTATGTGCTATGGAGGGGCTTAGCGGGATCTCTTTCTTTACTCCACCGGTTGTCACTATAGCAACTCCATTTGCATCGTTATCGTTTTTCTTATATGTAACCCAGTTTGTGCCATTTGTGCTGCTGAGTCCGTTATCGCTGCAGACATAAGCTACTGGTCCCTCAGCTCTGAGAAAATTGATAAAATTGCTGGCCAGTCCGCTGTCGTGATCAAAATATCCTTTCCAGTACTTGCCGTCGTAGCGGCTCATGCCAAAATAGGTTGAGACCCAAAGGATCCCATCGGCCCATGATGTTGCAGTTGTAATGTCATGAACCACACCGTCATCAGGTTGCAGGTCGATTTCCATAAAACCATCCGGATCGGTATAATCCCTGAACTTTTTGGTTTTTGTGTTATATTCAATTACCCCTCCGCCCCATGCAGCGATAAACACCTTGCCATCTCCGGCTGAAACACCATAAGTCCATGGTTCATGCATAGGGGCATTTGCCTCTGTGAATATTTCCCATTCTTTAGTGAAAGTATCATAATGTCCTGCACCTCCTCCTGTTGCACACCACACATCCCTGCCATCGCAGATTACCATGTAAACAAGATCATTGGGCATTCCGCTGTTGAATTGGTTGAAAACCTCAAACTTTCCACCCGACCATTTTGTCAGGCCTCCTAACGTCCCTATCCAAACATCGCCTGTAATTTCGTTTACATCTACCGAAACCACTCCGTTATGGGACAGTCCGTCTTTTGTAGTATATGTTCGCCATTTGCCATTCTCGTAAACAGCCAGTCCGTCATGAGTACCGACATAAACCTTATCCCCGTCAATCCTTACGCAAAAGCATTTGTCTGAAGGCAGGCCATCTTTTGTAGTGAAGTTCTTCCAGTTACCAAACACCGGTACATCCTTTGTTAAATCGTCTGGAGCCGGAAGGCCTGGTATTTCCGGACGATCAAAAGCATCTGAGGATGTCCGGACAGCACCATGCCGGGTGTTGTCATGATACTTATCCTTTAAAATAAAGCCCATGGATACGGCACCAAGAATGACAACTGCAAGGAGTGTTATCTTGAAATATTGACTTTTGATGATTTTTTTCATACTGATATCTAAATGGTTAGAGGGTTATTTTCTAATTGAAGCACGCTGTATCTTTGACTCATTTATCTCATATGCAGGGCCTCTCAATGACTTAAGATACTCAACAAGATCATTAAGATCGATTTTTGTCATATCACCTGCTAATCCATGCCTGTCATCTTTTCCGTATAGTGTCCATATCTCTTCAAGTGTGTTTGCCCGGCCATCGTGGAGATAAGGGGGTGAGGCATAAATGTTGTTCAGATGGGGTGTGTCGAACAATATTGAATCGTCGCTGGCAGCAAGCGTACTTACATCTGCAGGCAGCAGGTTAGTATAATATGGTGCCGGATGGCATGTTACGCAACGGTTATTCTCAGTGATGATGTTCCCAAAATTATCTGTTGTCCGCTCAAATATCTTTTTACCTCTCTTTTGTGCTTCGGTTAATTTACCATCGGGGTTGTACAGAAGATTCGGCGGGTATGAGATACCTCTCATTATGTATGCGGTAATCGCATCCAGGTCCTTGTATGGGAACTGCTCTGTTCTGGTTAAAACTGTTGAGAATCTCATTCCATCCTGCTTGTAAACAGTCTGGTTTTTCCCGTTCCATTTGAAAGGAGGAGTATCGCCTATATCCCTAAGCGACTGGGTGTTGGTAACATTCCTTCCCATATCTTTGGAAGCCATATTGTAAACCAGTCCATCCTCGTGTTCATCAGGATGACATGTATAGCATGAATACTGATTCTGGAATGTACGACCTGCATTATTCAGTAACTTGCGACCATGCCTTAGCACTGTAACCCTATGTGACTTCCCAAGATTGATAGTATTCACCATTTCAAGGCTTTCAGTGCTGATTACTCCGATCCGGTCCTCAAGATGCTCTGCAACATAGAGTAGTTTTCCATCAGGAGAGAGTGCAAGGCCTTTGGGATTTGCACCGGTAGGTATTCGTTTTACAACATACCTGCTGCTTACACCCAGGTGATTGGACCAGAGGCTAAGCATTTCAGGGGTTGATTCAGAGATCAGTTGTCTGACCGAATCAATATCAATAACTGTTATAAGATTAACCCCTGAACTTGAAATAAAGGCTCTTCTCCCGTCGGGTGTAATTACAATATCAAATGGATCTGAATAATATGCCTGCGGCTCATCTATAAGAAGCTGTATTATCCTTCCGTCTCCCTTCTGCTCTATAACACCAAATCCGTGGTTCATCATCCATCCTCTTTCAACCTGAAGTGTCGGTATCAGATTTTTTGGTCTGATAAGGGTTACTAATGCAAGGTCGCCTGAAGGTGTAAAAGCAACATTCTCCATCAGATAGGCCGACTCTACACTAAGGTATGTTTTGATCCGTTTTGAGTTGTCATTAATGACTGTCAGCTCTGTAGCCATGGGCTCTCCGTAAGGTACTATGGCAGCGCGCCTGGCTGTAACATACAATTCATTGCCATCAGGTGAAAGCTGAATGTTTGTAGGATTGCTTCCCGTGGACAGTCTCTTCTTTTCAACTCCTTCTTCAAGATCAATCACAGTGAGATCTGAACTATAGGAATTTACAACATAAAGATGCTTTTCATCTGAGCTGAATGACATACCGGCAGGTCCGTTACCGGTTGCCAGGGTATCTGTTACCTTAAGATTATCCAGATCTATTACCGACACATTGTCAGACCATTGATTACTTACATAGGCTTTCTTACCGGCTTTATCAATGATGACCCCATAAGGCTTATTCCCCACTGAGATCTTTTTGATGATCTCGCCTTTTTCACTGTCGGCTACTATCAGTTCATCAGCATCCTGCGCCGTTACAAATAAAAGTTTACCATCACCTGATACAGTTACATTCACAGGAGAAAAATAATCTCTGTTAACCAGTCTTGATATTAATGGAGATTTGGATATATATGCATGACAGTCAGTGCATTTCAGCGGATGATCATCAGTTGCCGTTTTATAATTTACATGCGCCCTGGCCCATCTCTTACCCGGTATGAATACAACTATTGAAATAATGGCAATAACTCCGGCTGCCAGCAAGATTTTTTTCATAGATACAACATTATTCCAGTTCAATTTTCTTTTCTTTAATTCCTGAAACATGCACCGGGAGAACTATCGGATCTTTACTTATGGCAATGGCATATCGGTTTGTCGGCACCATCTCATTATCTTCATGGCATCCGATACAACCTCTTCTCTCATTTGGTCTCAGCCAGTACCATCCTCCTGGTCCATTCACGGTTTTGCCTCCGGCATCCAGTGTCCTGATCCTGAATGGCATATCAGCCGATACTTTAAGATAGACTGAGCCATCTTTTTCCACTTCCACAACTCCCAGCGATGAATCCACTCCTATTACTTCAATACGGTCAGCAAGCGGTAATGAAAAACCTGTTTCAGGAGAACTCATTCCCGTAACGTTTATGTTCTGACAAAGAAGCAATCCGGTTTTAACACCCATATCTACCTCGCTGGGTAGTTTGCGTGGTCTTTCGTGCTCATAAACTGCAACAGCTTCAATAATATTTGCTGTTGTACTGCTGTAAAGCTTCTTGCCCAATAGCATGTTCTCAGAATCAAATTCATATATTGAATAGAGGTCATTTTCAGACGTTCTGTAAGAGACAAGGGTTCTGCCGTCAGTCATCGCGAATACTGAGCGGAAGTCACCTTCCATTGATTGTGACAAATCTTTGCGGGAGTGCAGAGGTCTGTTATAGTTTATTGATACAAGTTTTCCTCCTGTATATGAATTATTTTCCGATTCAATGAAAATGATCCTTCCGTCAGCCGTTTCCCATCCCCTGCTTACAGGTTTATTCCCCTTAACCCCTTTGTAGAAAAGTTCGGCTTTTGTCCCGTCAGGACGAAGAACCATTATAGCTGGTTCATCGAGATATGGGTATACCTGCCGGCTTATGGCTATCACACGACCATCTTTAAGTACCGATGGTGCAAAATATGTATGGGGATTGAATGTGATTCTCTGCAGATCAGTTCCATCAAGGTTACATGTAAAAAGTGTGTGGCCGGCTTTAAGTGAGTCATTTTGAGACAACCTTGAGAAAACGACTCTTCTTCCGGGGAGATAAGCAGGATCAATTGAATTATCTGAAGAGGAGGTCACCTGTCTTGCTTTGAGACTCCCAAGGTCCATTTCCCATATCTGCCAGGGTTCATTCTCATTCTGTTGTGCAGCAAAAATCAGGAATTTCCCATCATAAGAGACTTCAGGAGTACGTGCTGAGTAGAAATCAGGAGTAATTATTTCAGGTGATTCATCCGGATGTTCGGGATTAAATGCTAAAAGGCGGGTTTGCGGTAAATAACGCCATGATTCTCCTGTAACAAAATCGGGCTTACCCTGGCTGCTTACTGACTCAGTAATGATGATCATGCCCTCCCCCGAATTCCCTGTACATGATGTTAATAAAATAGCAGAAGAGAGAAGAGCAAGTGCTATATCAGTGAATATCATTTTGTTTCGCATAAAAAACAGAATTAGGGTTCTGTAACAGTCAATATCTGGTTTGCTTTCGTATTCTCTATTACCTGCACCTTACCTGAAGGCCATTTTATCTCAATTTTTTCGACAAGGTCATTCTTTGCGATTCCAAAATGCAACCTGTGGTCATTCTGCGAGAGATACCCGGATGTACTTTTCTTCTGGGTTGTCTGTACCTTCCCACCTGCTGATATTTTAACCCTTGATCCTATACCATCATGATTACCCGTAGTTCCTATAAGATTAATCATCAGCCAGTTATTCATGTTACCCTTGTTGTTTCTCAGGAACATCCCCCGGCCATTCAGATTTGCTATATAGATATCCAGATCACCGTCATTATCATAATCACCAAGGCAGGCACCTCTTCCTACATGCTCCTCATGAAAATACGCTCCAAGGTCATTTGAAATATCCTTGAATTTTCCTTCACCCAGATTATCAAACAGCTGGTCTTCATGCCCGTAAAGATGTTTCAGGGCGCCATTTGTTTTAAATATATCCACATCACCATCATTGTCATGATCAATAAATGCTGAGGTCCATCCGACAAACTGACCTGCTGCCATGGCAATTCCCGAAGGATATGACCGGTCGGCGAAAACCCCGTTACCGATATTCTGATATAATGAGCAATAGGTATCATCCGAAAGGAAAATATCTATCAGTCCGTCGCTGTTAAAATCTGCAAAATCGACCGACATACTTACTGTTGCCTCTCCGGCCTGGCTGAATGCTGTGCCCGACATTGTTCCCCTGTCGGTGAATTTCTTACCGCCATCATTATGCCAGAGATAATTGAGAGTATGATCGTTGGCAACATATATGTCCATATAGCCATCATCGTCATAATCGACAGCACCCACACCCATGGCCCTACCGTCAAGATCGAAGATGCCCATTTCACGGGTTACATCTGTAAATGTACCATCGCCATTGTTGCGATATAAGTAATCAGGTTCGGCGTCATATGCCATTGGTCCCGGAAAACCATCCGGGGCATAATAGTATTTATATTCCGGATCAAAACTCAGATAGTTACCAACGTAGATATCCAGAAGACCATCAAGATCATAGTCAAACCATACAGCTCCGATACTGCATTCCTTCAATCCTGCCACTCTGGCTTTTCTTGTAATATCGGTGAAAGTACCATTCCCGTTGTTCCTGTATAATATGTTGGCACCATAATTACATACATAGATATCAGGATATCCGTCATTGTTAAAGTCACCAATGGCAGCTCCCATCGAATAAGCCTGATTATCAATACCTGCTTTCCGAGAGACATCTTCGAAGGTTCCGTCACCGAGGTTGCGGTAAAGATGATTAAAAGGAAGTCCACTCGGTTTTTCACCCTTACTGAATCCATCAATCCAGGTCCCGTTGCTGAGGAACAGGTCAATATACCCGTCCTGGTCAAAATCGAGGAATGAGGCTCCCCCTCCGCTTGATTCGATAATATTGTTAAGATGATCTGTCCCATTTCCGATGGAATGGATGAAATCAATCCCGATCTGCTTCCCTGTCTCCTGGAAGAAATCGTTATTTGGAGGGGGGGCTGTAAATGTTTGATTTTTGTTACCGGTATTACCTGAATTGCATCCTGAAAGTGTCAGAAAGATTAAGATAAAAAACATTAAATAACTGAAAATATTTACATTACTGTAAATACTCTGATTTGTTTTCATAATGTCAGGGTTGTTGGGTATCAACACAAACTTATTTAATTCTTACATTAAAAAAGTCAAATGGAAAACTTTAACTTTTAATAGTGCTTTATTTAAGAGTATCTTAAATGTTCACCCCCATAATTTAATTTTTTTTAACAAATTTTAAGATTTGAACATACGCAACCTGCGGGATTATGTTAAATTTGTTTAACTCATTATCTGGTAATAAAAAACCAATGGAACGATAAACTGAAGATTTTTATTTATTACAAATTATATCCCTTACAATATGAAAACCAACACTAAACAACTGACTCTGATTCTGGCAGTGTTTATTATTCTGAGCCTTTCAGGCCTATCACAACCTGCATCTACCCTTTTCAGGGTTATTGTATCGCCCGATCATAAAGACTGGACTTACAAAGTGAATGAAACGGCAAATTTTTCGGTACAGATACTGAAAGACGGCAACCTTGTCGAAAATGCAGTTATTGATTATGAAGCTGGTCCGGAAATGATACCTGATCAGAAAAAGGAGGGTATGGTATTGAAAAGCGGGAAAACTGAATTTTCAGGTACCATGAAGGTTCCTGGTTTTTATCGCGTAAGGGTATGGGCCGTTGCTGACGGCAAAAGATATGAAGGACTTGCAACTGCAGGTTTTGAGCCTGAGAAGATACAACCTACAGTGAAAGATCCTGCTGATTTCGACACCTTCTGGAGCAATGCTATTGCTGAAGCCCGCAAAATAAATCTCGATCCGAAGATCACACTGATGCCTGAGAGATGTACAAGCGAAGCTAATGTATACCATATAAGTTTTCAGAATGAGGCCCCCGGTTCGAGAATTTATGGGATACTTGCAATGCCGAAAAAGGCCGGGAAATATCCTGCCATTCTAAGGGTACCGGGCGCCGGGATAAGACCATATAACGGTGATTCCGGCACAGCCGGACAGGGATTCATAACCCTCGAGATTGGTATCCACGGAATACCGGTGAATCTTGACCCCCAGGTTTATGCAAACCTTATGTCGGGTGCATTATCTTCATACTGGACTGTAAAAATGAATGACCGGAATACACATTACTATAAGAGAGTCTTTCTCGGATGCGTAAAAGCAGTTGATTTCATTTTCTCACTTCCCGAATTCAACAGTACCGATATCGGAGTTACAGGTGGCAGCCAGGGAGGGGCCCTTACTATTATAACTGCCGGACTTGATAAAAGGATCAGATACATGGCAGGATTTTACCCGGCAATGTGCGACGCCACAGGATACCTTAATAAACGAGCCGGTGGCTGGCCTCACTACTTCAGGAATATTGAACCCAAACCAAATGAAGTTGAGACACTTGCCTATTTCGATGTTGTAAACTTTGCCAGAAGGGTCACAATACCCGGTTTCCTTTCATGGGGCTATAACGATATAACCTGTCCGCCAACATCAATGTACTCTGCATATAATGTAATAAATGCACCCAAGGAACTTCATCTGTTCCTTGAAACAGGACACTGGACTTATCCTGAAGAGAATGAAGCGCTTAACGGCTGGCTTGTGAATAAACTAAAAAGGCCATGAGAAAACAGTAGCATAATTTGATTCATTGTACAAAGACGGCCGGACAGGCTTATAAACTTTTGATCCTGTAAATGGCCGGTCCTGCGTGTAAATCCAAATCGATTCAGTGTCCCATACTATCAGCTCATCGCGCGGATCACCTGTAATGTCATGCACCATCCAGGCCAGATCAGGATGGCCGTCGTCAGGCAACATGACTACCCTTCGTCCCCAACCATCAACAAGTCCTCCTTCAGCATGGTTCGGTGTAAGAAAGATAAACTCTGTGCCATCTCCTCTCCAGCTAACCGGCTGAACCGGGGAGCCTGAATGGATCAGCTCAAAATTTGTGATCTCTTCACCATCACAATCATAAAGGGTTATAAGACCCGGTTCGCCCCAGAAATTGATGTTGCATAATTCCAGTCCCGGAATATCCGGACGGAACTGTCCGACACTTGGTGTCTGGGCATGACCAACCCTGTGGTGCTTAAGTATTTTCCCGCTGTCATCAAGCAACAGAACTCCATCATCACTGCCCCCGACAAAAACTTTATCAGGCTTTCCTGAAATAGAAAAGTCTCCAACACAGACTCCATCCGAGTGTTCCCCCATCAGAGAATCGAGCGACCATATGATCTTTCCGTCAGGATCGAATTTGGTATAGCCTATATAAATTTCATCCCTGCCATCTTTATTACTGTCGTGGAAGAAGGGGAAGTGACCCAGGTTAGCCGAAGCGGTCCAGAGCAGGCGGAAATCGTTTGTATAGGCCCATAAACGGGTATGCCTGTCTTTAATGATGACATCATTTGGTTTGCCTGTACCGCGAAGGTCAGCGAATGAGAAGCAATCAACATTCAGATAAGGTAACAAGTCCCTCCGGTAGTAGTGTTTGTATTCCAGCCATGATGTCTCCCCCGGAAGAATTTCCGATGATGGAACAGGATAACGGGCTTTCTCTTTGCCTGTGAGGCCCTCAAGCACCTTTATCCACTGGCCCTGGGCCATAATTACCTCTGTCTTACCATCTCCGTCGAGATCATGTATCTGAACTGCAACATCATAGGTGAGCCAGGCATGGTCAGGATCAGGTTTGCCATACTGCCAAAGCATCTTTCCGTCGTTATCCAGGGCAGTCAGACAGGTAATCTGATTGTAGTTGCTGCCAAAGAATGGCATATTCTGAACAATCAGGAAATCGAGACTGCCATCGCCATCAAGATCCCCGAGCCTCATGGCTCTGGCTGCTCCAAATCCTTTGGTTGAGATCTTCTTCCAGACCATTGGTTTCGGATTTTCTGCCTGCAATGCTTTTAGTTGTGCCGCCAATGCGCTCTTTTCAGCGAGATATTCATCCTTCGCTCTTTTTGAAGTTGTCACACGTACATCATGAAAAAAAACAGGTGATGTGGCAAAGAGCCCTGCCTTACCACCTGAATACCGGCTATCAGTCACATTGAAGATCTCCTTTCCGTCAATCAGGCAACGGATCTTTGCTCCGGCCGTTTCGACCTGCATTTTATACGATTTCATCGGATCGGTGGGGTAACTCCCTCTTGCAAGTTCATGCCACCCATCCTTGCGAAAATCCTTTTCCCCGTCGCGATAGCGAAGAGTTACCTTATTATCCTTGTCAAGGCCAAAGAGGTAATAATGACGGCCGTCTCTGTAACGGAAGATAATGCCATTAAGATCGCTGCGATCAGCCGGAGTCAGAGTGACTTCAAGGGTATAATCCTTCCACAGAAGGTCACCGTAACAGAGAATAGGATATATGAATTCGCTGGTCCAGACTGTGTTGTTATATCCCAGATACTGTAGTGAATGTTTCCCATCTGACTCAACAATAATCCATTCTTCGGGTCCCCTGTTATTAACAATATCCCAGCCATCGGTGAAATGCCTTGGAACATAGTGATATTCAGGAAATCCTTTTTCAGAATAGTCTCCAAACCTTCCCGGTTTAATCTTTGAGAAATCACAATAAGCCAGCTCTGAATCGGAACCGGCAGTATTCTGAGGCAATACGAAGGTTGCCAGAATATATAAAAGAGAGGTCCAGGTAATCATATCATTTGCTTTTTAAATTCCAAAAACCCATGAAGGCACCTCCATGCGGGCGCCCTTGGTTGGGTCAACTATCTGATTAATTCTGAGCTTTCCGTTAAGTCCGACTAACAGACGGGCCTCAGCTTTAGTACGTCCGGTCTTTTTCTGGAGCAGAGTGATCATATCCTCAGTGGCCTGCCACGCTGCATCTTCAAGGTCTTTATGTGCCCCGAGTGTTGAAAATGAATCACTTCTGATGATGACAGGCCTGTCGGAAAGAGGTTCTGATTTGCGGAAACGTATTATGGCTTCTGCATCCGTCTCAATGCCCTGACCTGTAATCTCACCGTCACCCTGGAGTGCATGTGCATCGCCCATGCCAACCAGCGCTCCTTTAACCCTGGACTTGAAAATAATTGTACTTCCGGCACGAACCTCCCTGCAGTCTATGTTCCCGCCAGTATCTCCCGGCGCCCGGGTATCAACCAGACCCTGGTCCGAAGCAACTCCTATACCTCCGATCATGGGATCGAGAGGCAGTCTCAGGGTCGGGGAGAACACAGCATATCCGTCACGCAGTTCAAAGATCCTCCCGCTGCAGTAGCCCCAGTCGCCGGTTTTAATATCCATTATGTCGATTGCCAGCGCATCGCCCGGCTCAATACCATCGACATAGATGGGACCGGTCATGGGATTAATGACTGCATCCGGTCCGGGTTGGCTGAAGACACCTTCCCTGGTCACAAGTCCCGGCATCCCATGAGACATCTCAACAAGCACAACCTCATCGAGACTGACATGAAAGGCCGCTTCCATCTGAGGCTTCCATACAGTGAAGTTGCGGTTAGCCGTCAGACGTCGCAAACCGCTTGTCTGAAGAGACTCAAAAATCCCGGAGCCAAAACCGGCTGCAACAGCAGGTGCCACCATAACGGACTTAATGAATTTGCTCCTATCCATGTGGAAACATTATTGATTCATTGCAATTTAGAATAATTGAACAGCAAGTCAAAATCAATATGAAAAAATTTACATAACCGGTAATTGTTAATATCTTTAAGTTGCTGAACAATAACAATTACAATACCCTGAGCCATGATGAAAGTCTTGTATTTAACCTGTTTGCTACATTTAGTGCTATACTCCTGCACCAATAAGGATGCTTCGCTTTATGTTGATCCGAATATCGGAAGTGTTGCTCCGCTCTTAACAACAAAGGTACCGACAGTACATCGCCCAAACAGCATGGTAAGGGTTTTCCCGGTAACAAAACCCGGACTGAATGACCGTTATCTGAGCGATCATATATACGGTTTCACAGTAAATATGCCGGCCTACAGGATGGGCTACCTTACCGAACTGATGCCTACCACAGGCAGAGTAAATGCTGACAGGAACAGTTATGCATCGAACTACGATCATGCAATGGAAGAGGTTCATCCATGGTACCACAGGGTTTATCTTGAAGATTATGATATAACTGCTGACTGGACCACCACTGAACGTTCAGTTATCTACAGGTTCAACTATGGTGAAGGAGATACTTGCAATGTCATCTTCCGGTCCTCAAGAAATTCATTTTTCACGCTTGCAGGGAAAAATGCGATCAGGGGCTGGGAAGAATTTGAAAATACAAGGCAGTACTTTTACGCTGAGTTCAGCAAGTCATTCGATGAAACAGGTTCATTCAGTCAGGGTTTGATAAGATCCGACAGTGTTTCAACAGGCAGTAACAGCGGGCTCTTTATATGTTATTATTCCCCGGAAATACCGGTTGAGGTACGGATAGGGATTTCATATATAAATGAAGATCAGGCTGCTGCAAATCTTCATAAAGAGGCTGGCAGCAGGGGATTTGAAGCTGTCAGGAACGAAAGTCATAAAATATGGTCAGCTGCCCTGGGTAAGATCAAAGTTGAAGGTGGAACAGAACGGCAGCGAAGGATCTTCTATACCTCCCTTTACAGATCGATGGAAAGGATGGTCAATATTTCGGAAGATGGGAGATACTTCAGCGGCTATGATAAAAAAATCCATAGCGATGAAGGACGTCCGTTCTATGTTGATGACTGGTTATGGGATACATACAGGTCGCTTCATCCCCTTATGCTGATACTTGATCCTTCAAAACAGGCTGATATGGTTGAGTCGTATATCAGGATGTATGAGCAGAGCGGATGGATGCCAGGCTTTCCGCAGTTCTATGGTGATTTTCCTGCAATGATCGGATTTCACTCCGCAGCGCTCGTATGGGATACCTGGCAAAAGGGTATCAGGAATATTTCAGTGGAAAAAGCATATGAAGGTCTGAAAAAGAATGCCATGCACGGAACCATGCTGCCCTGGAGAATGGGCCACATGTGTGAGCTCGACAGCCTTTATCATCAGAATGGATGGTACCCTGCTCTGCCTGAGGACAGTACTGAATCGGTTGCAATGGTTGATGGATTTGAAAAGAGACAGGCAGTAGCTGTAACACTTGAACACAGTTACGACGACTGGTGCCTTGCCCAGCTGGCCAGAGAGCTTGGGAAAGAATCTGACCATAAGTATTTCCTTAAACGATCGAAGAATTACATGAATGTATTTAACCCGGCAAACGGATTCATGGCCCCTAAAATGGCAGACGGCAACTGGGTCGAACCTTTTGATCCCCAGCTTTCAGGCGGAACAGGAAGCCGGTCATTCTATGCTGAGAACAACGCCTGGACATGGAATTTCAGTGTTCAGCACGACTTACCGCATCTTATTGAATTGTTGGGAGGCAATGAGAAATTCATCAAAAGGCTTGATGCGCTTTTCAATGAACCAACGAGAATTTCGAAGTGGCAGTTTATGGGACAGTTCCCTGATGCAACAGGACTGAACGGGATGTTCGTGGCAGGAAATGAACCTTCATTTCATATTCCCTATCTTTATAACTACGCAGGTCAGCCATGGAGAACCCAGCGACGCATCAGGGAAATAATGGAGATGTGGTTCGATGACAAACCCATGGGTATACCCGGAGATGAAGATGGAGGAGGATTATGCTCGTGGTATGTTTTCTCTGCCATGGGTTTTTACCCTGTAACACCGGGTAGTGGAGAGTACACATTAGGAAGTCCGTTTTTCGAATCTGTTAAAATAGAATTACCTGACGGTAAAGTGTTTTCAGTAATTGCGAAAAACTGTTCCTATAAGAATAAATACATCCAGTCAGCCAGGCTTAATGGCAAGGAACTTAACAAACCGTTTATTACGCATACTGATATAATTAATGGAGGAAAACTTCAGCTGGTTATGGGTGAAAAGCCTAATAAGAATTGGGGAGTTGAATAATCCACTACTAAATCCCATAGCCGTCAACCTAATCGTAATTTTATGGTAGAATAGAATGGTATAAGTTTCCCCTCCTTTTGAAGGAGGGGAAACTTTTTCTAGTCCCCTTATCTACAATACTATTCTTAAGTTAACGCCTAGGCCCTTGGGGGGGGGTTAAAATCGACTATTGAGACACCCTACTTTGTGTGTGGTTATAAAGTTTCAGTTATCAAAAGCAAGCTCTTTGCCGGTAAGTCGGATCCTGCCGGTGAGTACCTGCGTGAACTTCGGATCGAGATATCCGGAGAAACCGGGTTGTTTTCCCCCAACGGATATGGTAAAATATCCCGGTTCAATAACTCTCTTTTCCTTGTTATTTATAATGGAAAACTGCCTTGGTTCCAGAGTAAAATCGACCACCCTGCTTTCGCCTGGCTTTAAATTGATCCTGCTGAATCCTTCAAGCTGACGGATTGGTCTTGGAGTGGACGCTTTCTCATCGGTGATATAGAGCTGGACAACCTCATCCCCTTCTGTTTTTCCTGTATTTGTAACGGTTACACTTATTTTAACTTTCTCTCCGGCCAGAACATTCTGAGGAAATGAGAGGTTACTGTAGCTGAATGTTGTGTAGCTCAAACCGTAACCGAACGGGTAGAGAGGCTCCTGCGAAAAGAACCTGTATGTTTTTCCTTTCATATCATAATTCTCAAATACAGGGATTTGATCTATTGATTTATAATATGTTACAGGAAGCCGGCCGGCAGGATTATAATCTCCGAACAGTACATCTGCAACAGCATTTCCTCCCTGCTGACCTCCGTATCCGGCAAGGATGATTGCTGAAGCTTTTTCATGTGCTTTGTTCACTGACAGTGCTCCTCCATTGGCAAGTACAACGATAACAGGTTTACCTGTAGCCGAAATGGCATCCAGCAGCTTTTCCTGAACAGCAGGAAGGTTAAGGTTGGTACGGTCTCCTCCGCTGAATCCTTCAATCTTTATTGGCATCTCTTCACCTTCAAGCCTTTGCGACAAACCCAGTACCAGAACAACAGCATCGGCATCTTTTGCTGCTTTTACAGCTTCTTCAAGAATACCTGTTCGTGGTCTCGCCCAGAGAAGTTTCATATCGGCATCACCGGCATAATTCTTATAAAAAACCTCAACCTTGTATCTTTCACCAGCTTTCATTTCCAGAGCCTCTTCGGTGTGAAACGCATGATGTTCACCCCTGTATTTTATTATACTTTTTCCGTCAACCAGTATCTCATAGCCTGATGAACCCCATCCTCCAAGATAAAAAGTATCCGTCCCGGGCGGTGTCAGATAAGTGGTCCATTTAACTCCGAAATCATCATCGGGCAGGTCATACCGGGGTGAAAGATGCTCCCAGTAAAAATTGATCTGATCATCTGTCCTGGTAAATGCAGGAGTTCCTGTCATTTCCCTGTTGTTGAAATACTCCCCAAGCACACCCTGCTTCCCGTCCGGAGTCTGCAGATAACGTGAAGGAATAACTATCATATTATGAACACCTTCTGCAAGGTCGCTTCCTTCAGCATATATTAACTTTGTATCAGGAGAAACCTTCCCTGAAATTCCTTCAAGCACAGTAACCGGATCTTTTGGTATCCCGTTATAGTTCCCTATCAATGATTCAAAATTATCAGCATTTGGCCCGATTACAGCTATTGTCTTAATCTCCTTTTTTAAAGGGAGCGTATTATCTGTATTTTTCAGAAGCACAACCGACTTCCGGGCAGCTTCTCTTGCAAGGCTGTTATTGAAGTCAGAACAGTTGACAAAAAACGGGATCTGCGCATAAGGAACAATATCATCAGGATCGAACATCCCGAGCTTAAACCTGGCCTGGAAAACCCTCTTAACAGCTATATCGATATCGGCTTCAGTCAGTAAACCTCTTTCAAAGGCTGTCATCAGTTGCTTATAGTCGACTCCGCACTCTATATCAGTACCTGCTTTAACAGCCAGAGCCGCTGCCTCGGCAGCATCTTTTGTATAGTTCATGAACTTCCAGTAGTCGGATACGGCCCAGCAATCAGAAACTATATAACCTTTAAAACCCCATTCATTCCGGAGAATGCCATACAGCACAGGATTTGCCGTGCATGGTAAACCCCGGAACTTATTATATGCTCCCATTACCGACCAGGTTCCTCCGTCAACAATGAGTGTCCTGAATGCAGGGAGATAAGTCTCACGGAGATCAACTTCACTTACCAGTGCATTAAAAGTATGCCTCAATGGTTCAGGTCCGGAGTGTACTGCAAAATGCTTTGCCGTAGCAACTGTTTTAAAATATTTCGGATCATCACCCTGCAGTCCTTTCACAAACTGCAGACCCATACGTCCGGTAAGAAAAGGATCTTCTCCATAGGTTTCATGCCCCCTTCCCCACCGTGGGTCACGGAAGATATTAATATTTGGCGACCAGAATGTAAGTCCCTGGTAAATTCCACGCTTTCCTCTTCTCTGAAACTCATGGTATTTTGCACGTGCTTCGTCTGAAATGGCATTTGCAACAGAGTACATCAATCCCTCATCCCACGAATTTGCAATGGTAATCGACTGCGGAAATACCGTTGCATATCCTGCTCTTGCCACACCATGCAAAGCTTCATTCCACCAGTTGTATTCCGGCACACCCAGACGTGGAATTGCAGGTGCAGTATAGAGGAGCTGGTCTGCCTTTTCCTGAAGAGTCATCCGTGAGACAATGTCATTGACTCTCTCTTCCGGTGAAAGAGAAGTATTTCTGAATGGAAAGGCATCCTTAACCTGTTGTGCATTAACAACAATTGCTGTTTCAGATAACAGCGTTAATATCATAGAGTACAATATCCTATTCATAATGAGGTTATTTCAGATGACATTCTGGAGTGCAAGGAAAAGTCCTTTATAACATTTCATGAATTCGACAGCTTCGCAGCTGACTCTGCTTACCTCGGCATTACAGTAACCTTTGAAGCCGGAATCCGAGAGCAATTTAAAAAAGTGGCGGTAGGGATATGAGGGATCATGCAGATCGTGCATGTGGACACCTTTAATGCGATCTTTTACAGAATTGAAATTATATTCAAGCCCCTTTCCTGCAGAATCCAGGGCTTCACAATTCCAGTTCACATAAACATAAGGACTTTGAGAATAATCGATGATCTTTTTAATTACAGCTACTGAATTCGTCCCCTGCCCGTGAACACAGACTCTCACTTCGACACCATTATTATTGGCGTAAGATCCCACCTCTGCAAGAGCCTTGCCTATCTGTTCCAAAGTTTTTTCCTTTGCTCCTCCCTCAGGAACTGCATTAGGGAAGACTCTGAATCCGGTTGCACCGACATCCCTGGCAAGCAGCACATATTCTTTTGTTCCTTCAATATTCTTTTTCAGCTCTGCAGGATCGGTTGAATGATACTGAAAAGCGCTGGCAAGACTTATGGTTTCGAGAGGCGAATCTTTAAACCTCTTCTTTACCTCAGCCCTCTGTGAAGGAGTAAGCGTTACTTCAACTCCATGTGCGTGGGTTGTACGAAGTTCTACAGACTGGAATCCTGTTTCGGTACAATTTTTAATGATTGTTTCAATATCCCATTTACTTCCCAGCAGGTAGGTCATAAGCCCGATTTTCAGAGGGGTCTTATTAAGTGTAAGTGAGTCTTCCTGTTTCTGATCATCTGAAGGAGTCAAAGAAAAACATGGAACCATTGATGCTGCCCCTGCAGCAGCAGATGATAGCAGGAATCTTCGTCTTGTTACCTGATTCTTCATAATTATTTATTGAATTAAATTAGTGTCCGATCAAAAGTATGAGATTCTTCGCTTCGCTCAGAATGACAGTTTCTTATGGGTAGGAGGGGAAGGAGGAGGTGGTTGGCGGCTGTGCCACCAACCACCTCCTCCTTAAAAACACAATTACCTGTCATTCTGAGCGAAACGAAGTGAAGCGAAGAATCTCATTGTTATTTCACATATTATCCATTTAGTAATTAATGAGTTAAATCATTTCATATTTGGTTTTCTTCTGTTCTAATAAACTTATTCAAGCAGCATGACTTCCATCAGACAACTTTAGCACCAAAGTTACATAGCTGGGCGAACTCTTTTAATTCACTTTTATAATCGCCATAAAAGAAAAGCTGATGAAACCCCGGATAGGAGAGCACGTCCTGCTGATTATCCATTTTATATTTGACCGAAACCACACAGCCACCCGATGGTGGAACATTTAAGTTTTCAACAACTGTACCGGTTGAGATCAAAAGTTTTGATCTTTCAGCCTTAATTTCATGTGCCGGTAAAAAATCAAGCAGTGTAACTCTCTGACCTGTCTTCCAGATGGTCCGGGGAACTGCATCCCTGTCGCCATGATGATGAACCTGCTCAAATGGTTCTGGCGGATTACCGAACCCGTTGAGTCGTGTCGGACAAGAGCAATGAGCTCCGATAAGGGTGTCATCTGAAGTGTCGGCAACAGGATCCTGCTGAAATCCGGGCCGATCGAACAGATACTGGACCATAATGTGTGCAGCTATTGCTCCGGTATCAGCCTCACAGGCTGCCGGTATACCATCATCATTCATGCGTGACCACGATATACATGGCAGACTTACATCTATCTTTCCAAGCGCCCCCAGGCAATCCATAGAAATTGCAATTACAATTTGCGATACATCTTCCTGATTTCATCTTTATGGATATTTATATTATTGAATCGTTTAGAAATATTAAATTCTCTCAACCTCTTCAATCATTATCTCATAATTTCTGAATGTCCTCTCAGAAATTGTCCTTCCGTAGGGAGAGGCTGTAGGCATCAGTACAAATCCTCTTCCTTCACCAAAGGTACCATCGGCAATGGTCTTCCTTACAACTTCCCTGAATTTATCTGATGGCAAATTCTCAATATCGGCAATTTCAATATTCCCGAAAAGAACAAGATTCTTTCCATACTTCTCCCTGATCATTCTAAGATCTGCATTGCCATGTGGTGATGGCTCAAGCGGGTCAGTTGCATCTGCTCCCATTTTAACAATATGGTCAAGTATATCCCTTACACTGCCATGGGAATGAATGCGGACATATCCTCCATATTCCTTAATCTTCTTTACCATCGGCCCTGTATACCTGACAACATATTCTTCGAAAAACTTCACCGGAAGAAATGGCTCCGTCGCATATTCAGGACCATAGATGCGCCATAATCTTCCAGGAAAATCACGTGCTACCGCCTCAGTTCTTTTATGAATATATCTGGCATGCTTCTCAAGCAGTTTATGGCACAACTCCTGTTCGGTAAATGCAAATACAGTGAAATCCTCCATGCTGAAAAGAGCGGCAACGGCACATATAGGGTCTTCAGTGTCAACAAGTATGATTCCCTTGTCACCCAGCATCTTCTCCTGCTCATCAATATGGTTAATATCCATTCTTTCCTCAAATATTTCATCAGGTAACTGAAGATACTGCTTAACATCCCCGGAATTTTTCAGGAGGTGCTCAACCGTCCATACGGTATCAAGCTCCTTGTCTCTCCGCGTTGTGCTTGTCAGTTCTTTTCCGTTAATCCTGTACATTGAGCGGGTAAACCTGCTGTTGTTATCTTCCCAAACATGTTCTATAACATATTTTTGTCTGATTCCTGTATGGTCACTGCCATCCCACGCAAGATGTGACTGGGCTCTTACAGGGCTCACCATCCTTATAATGTCAGTTTTTTCTTCAGCCATCGTCAGCAAAGGCCTCCATGATGGTGAATTGTAAATATTATATTCATCCTGATCATCAGGATTTATAATAAATCCACCTATCTCATGAAAGCTGACAGCCGGCCTGTCTACCGGTTCACCTCTGAGGGTCGCTATCAAACGTTCGCGTCTTGTCATATACAAGATATATCTCTAAAGATCTATTTTCATTTCAATGTCAATACTGCAATACCACCTTTCTCATACGTGGATATGATATCAGCCGGTTCTCCACCCTTAATTTCACCATTCAGACTCCACTCAGCATTTTCAATATTAATCCACCTTATATTATAATTTTTACTGATGCTGCTAAGATCCAGATTTATTCTTCCAGGCTTTATGAAATATATAACAAATGTCTCATTATTCTTTGCTGCAATATAGGCCAGATTTTCCTCACTGTCCATAAGCAGATCCATTGATGGATTAAGATCCCAGAATTTTACCACATCCTCAATTTCTCTTACTGTTTTGATACAATTTATGGAAGTTTGACTAAAACCTATTCCGGAGGGTGGTCTGTGAAAACGGCTCGATGCATAGCCGCCAAGGACATTCCTGTAAAAGGTCTGAACCGCATGTTCAGTGTTTATCCCCCTGTCGAGCCAGCTGCCCCTGTCGCTGCCATATATCTTGGTGCTGTTTACAGGACGTGGAGTATCTTTTATATATTCAAAAACGTACTGCTGATTTAGCCAGTTCTGGTATCCCGGAAGCTGACTGTTCTGAGAAATATCAATATAGCCATACCTTTCAGGATGATCGAGTGTGCGTTTGTGGATATCTGTCTTTACGTCCCAGGTATCCCACATCTGGGTGATATAGATCTCCTTCCCTTTTGAATTTTCCCTTATAAAA
>MENI01000105.1 GCA_001768195.1 Bacteroidetes bacterium GWA2_40_15
TGCGGGATGAGGAATCTCCCATCGAATAGAAAAATCAAAGAACTTATGTGCATTATACCGGATACCATTAAAATTTAAATGCGTTGACCCTGGGCTATCCGGACAGGAAACGCATGATACTGTTTTCAGCTTTATCAATATATAATTGCCGTAATTTTCCCATTACAGGAAGTCTTACATTGAAGTTAACATCGTTGATCTGACTGAACGGGAGAACAACAGGAGAAGTACCTGACATAAAAACAGATTCAAATTCACCAATCTCATCTGCCCTCACACATTTAAACACAACTTCGATATTATTCTCACGGCATATCTCAATAATGTATTTACGGGTTATACCTGATAATATTAAATCTTCCGGCGCTGTGTACAGACTTCCCTCCCTGAGGAAGAATATATTCGATCTGCTGCCTTCGGTTATATAATTCTTATTATCAACAAGAAGAGCCTCATAAGCTCCTTCGAGTATCAGCTTATGAAAAATATCCGATCTGAGGCCGGGATTAATTACCTTGGAAGCCGGGTCACTCCTTTCGGCTTTGAAGAGAATACCTTTGACGCCATTATTATACTGATCCTGAGTAGGATAAATAGGTTCAATGAAATACAGCAGATAGTTAAATGATCCATTATTATAGTTGAAAACAATTTTAAGATTTACCTCTCCTAAACTCTCCTGTACGGATAGCCTGATTATATCGCGACGGAGGTCTTCAAATCCTGCAAGCATCTCTCTGCCCTGAATTTTCACACTTTTCTCAAGTCTTACGAGATGATCTTGAAAAAATACCGGACTTCCCTTTACCATCCTAATCACCTCATAGACTGAATCACCCTCATAAATCATGGAATTATCAAAAACATCAGAGGGTTGAAGGGTCCCGTTAAGGATAAAGTTCTTACCAAAGCAGACATCCATTTCAGGTTGATTTTAAAGGGATAAAAGTACAAAGTTAAAATCAGAATATTCTTAAATCTGCGTATCTTCGTCAATGATCCGGCAGGTATTATTCATATGTACTCTATCATAGATATCGAAACAACAGGAGGCAGTCCGAGACTTGAAAAAATCACTGAGATAGCAATATATCTTCATGATGGAGAAAAAATTACAGACGAATATGTCACCCTGGTCAATCCCGAAAGAAATATTCCGTATTTCATAACTAACCTTACAGGCATTACAAATGAAATGGTGGAGAATGCTCCCCGTTTTTTCGAAATTGCCAGGGTTATTGTTGAAATGACAGAAGGAAGAACCTTTGTTGCACACAATGCCAGATTCGACTATTCGTTCATAAGACAGGAATTTAAATCGCTGGGGTTCAATTTCAGAAGGAATATTATTGATACCGTTGCACTAAGCAGAAAATTACTTCCGGGTCACAGATCTTACAGTCTTGGAAAGATTTGCAAAGACCTCAATATCAACATAAATGGAAGGCACAGAGCCGCAGGAGATGCACTGGCCACAGCTAAGTTATTCGAGATACTGAATGCAAGGGACAGGGAGATAAATATGGGAAAGCCTGGGCTGATTAAGAATACCAGGCTCTCCAAACTAAATCCAAAGCTTAACCTGGAAAAAATTGAAAATGTACCAGATGTGCCCGGGGTTTATTACTTTTATAATGAGATAGGCGATCTCATCTATATAGGTAAGAGCCGTAATCTTCAGCAGAGGATCAATACTCATCTCTCAAACAATACCACAAACAGGGCTATGGAGATGCGTGACCAGATTGCGGATATAGACTGGGAACCTACCGGCAGCGAACTGATTGCCCTTCTTAAGGAATCCTGTGAAATAAAACAGAACAAACCTCTTTATAACCGGGCTCAGAGGCGAACAAATTTTCAGTGGGGTATATTCAGTTATGTTGATGGAAAGGGTTATATAAACTTCCGTTATGATCAGCTGGATGATGAGGATAAGCCGTTATCTGTTTTTACATCCAAAGAAAAAGCCAGATCAAAACTCGAATCTCTGATCGAAAAATTCAGCCTGTGCCAGAAATTATGCGGCCTCTATGAGACATCCGGGGCATGCTTTCATCAGCAGGTAGGTATCTGCAGAGGGGCATGCTGCGGATATGAATCGCCTGAAGACTATAATGAAAGAGCATCGAGGTCAACTGAAGAATTTGTGTTTTCATCACGCAACTTTTTTATTATAGATAAAGGAAGATGTGAAGATGAAAGGTGTGCGGTCAGAATATTTAACGGTAAGTATTCAGGATTCGGATATTTCAATATCAATGATATGGGTTTTGGGCTCACAGCAGTTCATGAATGCATTAAATTGTCAGGTGATAATCGCGATATACAGTTGATTCTCAAACAGTACCTGAAAAGCAACAGGGTTGAAAAGATTATTGAATTCTGACTTACATACTGAAAGCATTTTTTTATATTTATGACACAATAACCTTAATACTTTCATATATGGCTCTCTTTACAAGAACAACAAAAAACCTGATAATAAGGATTGATGAGTTCTTTGATAATATCGACCTTGGGGTGCTTGTATTCAGGGAAGGATTGAAAGCATACCTTGAAAAAGACATGGATACGTTTGAGAGGCATCTCCATAAGATAGATTCACTTGAGAACAGGGCTGACAAGCTTCAGAGAGAAATTGAGAATGAAATGATCACGCACTCCATTCTGCCACAGCACAGGGAGGAAGTGGTCAAACTGATTGATGTGATTGATGAGATCATTGACTCGGCAAAAAGTTCCCTGAATGAAATAAACATTGAAAGACCCGATATCCCGGCCGCACTTAATAAGAATTTCATAGCCCTTTCCGAAGCATCAGCCAACACTGCAGCAGAGCTTGTTCCTGCAGCCCGTGCATATTTCAGAACACCTTATACTGTAAGGGAAAATCTCCTTAAGGTATATTATTATGAAACTGAGACTGATAAGGTTGCTCTGGGCATCAAGAAGATCATTTTCCAGGAAATGCCTGAACTGGATCTTGCCCGGAAAAATCATCTCAGGTATATAATCAGCCATATTGAGAATATCTCAGACCTGGCTCAAAAGGCAGCAGATATTCTTTCGGGGATGGCAATTAAGATACTTATATAAGGCGTGGGGCGTGGGGGATGAGGAGTGAGGAGTGAGGAGTGAGGAGTGAGGAGTGAGGAGTGAGGAGTGAAGGCCTGGCTTAGAGTTCCCCTCCTGGGAGGGGCCAGGGGTGGGTTTAACCGCAACCAGACATAAACAAGAAACAAGAAACAAGAAACAAGAAACAAATACCCAGGACTTTACAAGAACGATAATATAAGCAATTACAATGATTCTTCTTTTTCTGACAAGCGGTCTTTTTCTCGGGTGGTCACTGGGTGCCAATGATGCTTCTAATGTTTTTGGCTCGGCTGTCGGATCAAGAATGGTTACATTCAGGAAAGCGGCAATAATTGCTTCTGTTGCTGTAATTTTCGGAGCTGTAATTCAGGGAGCAGGTGCTTCTGATACACTTGGCAAACTTGGATCAGTAAATGCTCTGGGAGGAGCTTTCACGCTGGCCCTTGCAGCAGCTGTCACTGTTTATGTAATGACAAAATTCTCATTACCTGTATCGACAACACAGGCAATAGTAGGAGCAATAATAGGATGGAACATATTTACAGGGAACAAAACTGATGCCGGCACACTTTCGAAAATTGTTTCAACATGGGTAACAGGACCAATTCTGGGTGCTTTATTTGCCATACTTCTTTATGTAATCATCATCAGAATTAAGAAGGCATCAAAAATTCACATCTTCAGGTTTGAATCATATATCAGAACAGGATTGATCATTGCAGGAGCATTTGGAGCATACAGCCTTGGCGCCAACAATATTGCAAATGTCATGGGTGTATTCTTACCTTCATTCAACCTTGAACCACTTGATCTGGGTCTGTTCTTTCTTTATTCTGACCAGCAACTCTTCCTTATTGGAGGGCTGGCAATTGCAGCAGGAATAATAACCTACTCGAAAAAAGTGATGGAGACAGTTGGAGGAAATATTGTAGATCTCAGTCCTGAAGGTGCCATGGTTGTTGTTCTTGCACAGTCGCTGGTTCTATTTATCTTTTCGTCGAGCGGATTGTCTTCCTTTTTTGTCAGATCAGGATTGCCTCCAATACCTATGGTCCCTGTTTCAAGCTCCCAGGTAATAGTAGGATGCGTAATAGGCATTGGCCTTTACAAGGGTGTCCGGAACATAAACTTTAAACTCCTGGGTCAAATAGCTATCGGATGGCTCAGCACACCGGTGATGTCAGGTATTCTGGCATTTTTCTCACTGTTCTTCATCAAAAACATTTTTGGTATTGATGTAGGGTACAAAATCACAGATGAGAATTTGCAAACCGTAACGGCCACAGTATATTCCGGAAGCAATATGTCATTGATCTTCAAATACATTTTGCTTGGAGCTACTGCTTCAGGGATAATAGCTGCCCTTCTCTATTATCTTTTTGAGAGAAAGAAAATGAAAGAGTTTCGCTTAGCCGAGAAGAAATTCTGGAAAAATATGCCATAGGGACATGCCATGGCATGTCCCTATGGCATTTCCCTATGACATTTCCCTATGGCATGTCCTCACAAATCACCTAGTTCTTTGTTGGCAGGTATGAATAATTCTTTCCGTAATTCATCATCTGTCCAAGATAATCGTCTGTGTATTCAACTTTCACATCTGTGATCCTGCCATCTGAATCATAAACCGGCAGAAGCACAGGATTAACAAAACCGGTATATGGAGCCAGATTCAGCTTAGCATACCTGTCGAGCACCTCTGCATGCAGTTGCTGATCGATTTTTACTCCGAACTCCTCAATCAGTTTTTTACCAGCTTCAAAGTCTCCTTCCGATTTAATCCGCTGTATCTCCTTTAGTAATTCGCCAAACAAAGATCTAAGCTTCTGATAGTCATTTATCTTAACATAAGTCTTACTATCACGACTAATCACCTCCACAACATTTTCTGCTTTTCCCTTCTCAAAAACCCAGTGGGATATCATTGACCTGCATCGCATATGGGCCTGTTCAATATCTTTTCCCGGTTTAATCCTTACTATCTGTGTAATCAGTCCGTTTCTGAGATAATCATCATATGCTACTTCACCAGCCTGTCCATCGGGAAAAAGTCCAAGTTCAGTCATCTTCTTATCTGTCATGTAGTAGAGGGCAAAAAGGTCGGCACGTGCCTCTTCAAGGGGTGAAGCATAGTTCTTTAGTGCATTCGGATCGGTTCCTTCTGCAAGCTTGCCGCTCGCATGTCCTACGCACTCATGAAGATCAGTGTGCAATGCATCGGAAACTGACCTGTATTTCTTAACGCGTTCAACTTCTCCGGCATTAAAAGCAAATTCTTCAAGAAATCCATTGCCCTGCGACGCTATGTCGTAAGCTGCGGAGATATTTGCAAGTGTGACAGATTTCGAACCTACCTCTCTTCTGATCCAGTCAGCATTCGGGAGGTTTATTCCAAGCGGCGATGCAGGATAACAATCGCCTCCCAGCATTGCAATATTGATGACCTTTGCAGCAACGCCTGTCACTTTCTCTTTCCTGTATTGTGGCATAATTGGAGAATTATCCTCAAACCACTGAGCGTTGGCGGTGATGACAGCAGTACGCTTTGAGGCCTCCACATCTGTATAATTCACAATGGCTTCCCAGGTTGCTTTCATCCCCAGAGGATCTTCATACGTCTCGATAAAACCATTAATATAATCAACCATCGACTGTGTATTTCCGGCCCATGCAACGTTATAATCATCCCACTTTCCAAGGTCACCGGTCTTGTAATAATCAATCAGAATTTCAATTTCCTTCTTTTGCATTTCTGATTCAGCAACCGTTGCAGCTTTAAGGAGCCAGCCAATGATTTCATCTATGGCAGCTCCGTACAATCCGCCCGATCTGTATAACTCTTCCGCTATTTTTCCTTTTACCCTGGTGACTTTTGAATTCAAACCGGTTGAAACAGGTCTTGGATCAGCCGGATCTTTCTTACCGGCATATAATTCCTCCACCTCTTTCTGGGTTACCTGTTCATAGAAATTTGATGCCGATCCGGCTACCATGTCAGCTCCTTCGCGTTGTTCAACCTTCCTGGCAAAGAGACTATCATCGAACAGCACAGGTGTGAGAAATAAAGCAAATTTATCAACCGTAAGCCCGGGTTCAAGAGGAAGTTTCGACTGATCTGATCCATTTAAAAGCGTTAGAAGGTATTCTTTACTGAAGCCTGGTATAAACTTATCGCTGGAATAATGATGGTGTATCCCGTTAGCAAAAAAGACTTTTTTTACATAGGTCATAAATACCTTATAATCAGCGCTATTCCTGTCACCTGAATAACTATCGATTATAGCTTCAAGAGTTTTTCTTATCAAAAGGTTGTACCTGAAATTCTGATCCCAGAGGATATCTCTTCCGGCAAGTGCTGCCTGGCTCAGATAATACACATACTCCTTTTGCTGAAGTGAAAGGTCTTCGAATCCGGGAAGTCTGTATTTCAGAATCCGGATGTCCCCGAACTGTTCAACGAAATAGGTAAAATCATCTTTTGCTTCAGTTTCGGGTGTTGTAGAATTACTGCAACCATAATTGGTGAGTATCATCATAAATGACAAAATAACTATTTTTGACAAAAGTTTCATTGCTTTATTTTTTAACCGGATGCTAAATTACCAAAATGAAATGAATAAAATAATAGATAATGTAAGAAAGGATCTTATTCGCAACTCTGATCAGAAAGTGAAACAGCAGGGAGAAAGATTTTTTAAGGAAGAGGTAACACTTTATGGCATCAGGTCTGCATTAGTAACCAATATTGGCAGGGATCATTTCAGAGCCATTGATAATAAGGATAAAGAGTTCATATTCTCACTATGCCGGGAGCTCCTTAAATCAGGTATTCTGGAAGAATCATTCATTGCCTGCAACTGGTCCTACAATGTCCGCAAACAGTATAATAATGAGGATTTTAAGACCTTTGAGAAATGGGTAAATGAATATGTAAAAAACTGGGCTACCTGTGACACATTGTGTAATCATACAGTTGGCACTTTCATTGAAATGTATCCGGAATACTTGTCGGGACTTAAAATATGGGCGACTTCTGATAACAGATGGGTAAAGCGTGCATCGGCAGTTTCATTAATAGTACCTGCAAGAAAGGGTATTTTCCTTGAAGATATCTTTGAAATAGCTGATATTCTTCACTCTGATAAGGACGACATGGTTCAGAAGGGTTATGGATGGATGCTGAAAGTTTCAAGCCAGGCTCACCAGAAGGAGGTGTTTGATTACATAATGAAGAAAAAATCAACTATGCCACGTACATCACTGAGATATGCTATTGAAAAGATGCCAAAGGAATTAAAAGCAATGGCAATGGCAAAATAATCCGGTCACTTTCATAAATTTGAATTTTAATCTGCAATACCATGAACCGATCACTTCTAACAGCAATTTTTACTTTCCTTACAATTTATTCCAACTCACAGGACAGGGTTACCGGCCGTGATTTTGCATCAAGATCAGAGGTTATTACCCGTAACGGAATGGCTGCAACAAGTCAGCCTCTGGCAACACAGGCAGCGCTCGATATCCTGAAAAAAGGAGGAACTGCAATCGATGCCGCTATTGCAGCCAATGCTGTCCTGGGAGTGGTTGAACCTACAGGATGCGGGATAGGCGGCGATATTTTTGCTATTATCTGGAGTGCAGAAAAGGGCAAATTATATGGTTTGAACGGAAGCGGTAAATCTCCCCGTTCACTTAAACTTGAATATTTCAGGGAGAACGGATATGAGTTTATCCCGTCACATGGCCCTCTTCCTGTTTCAGTTCCGGGTTGCGTTGACGGCTGGTTCGAAATGCATGAAATGTTTGGCAAATTGCCAATAAAAGATGTTCTTCAACCGGCAATCTCATATGCAAGGGATGGTTTTCCTGTAACTGAAGTCATAGCATATTACCTTGAAAGAAATACAGTAGCGCTGAAGGAATATCCAAATATAAAGGAAGTATACATGCCTGGAGGAAAATCGCCTTCCAAAGGCGAGATATTCAGGAATCCGCTGCTGGCAAATACACTTGAAAAGATAGTTAAAGGCGGCCGGAATGAGTTTTACAGGGGAAGCATAGCAAGAGACATTGATGCATTCATGAGGAAGAACGGAGGATTTCTCTCATTTGATGACATGTCGCGCCACCATTCAGAATGGGTTGAGCCTGTAAGTACCTCTTACAGAGGATATGATGTATGGGAACTGCCACCCAACGGACAGGGAATTGCGGCATTGCAGATGCTTAATATCCTGGAGGGATATAATATTGCTTCAATGGGTTTCGGATCGGCCGAGTATATACATTACTTTACCGAGGCCAAAAAGCTGGCATTCGAGGACCGTGCAAAATATTATGCTGATCCGTTATTCAGTGCAGCGCCTGTATCGCAGCTTATCTCGAAAAAATATGCAGCAGAGAGACGAAAACTGATAGAGAAGGAGAGAGCTGGAAAGATCTATGATCCGGGGAAAATTGAAGCCGGAAATACAATATACCTTACCGTTGCCGATCAGTTCGGCAATATGGTCTCTCTTATCCAGAGCAACTACCGGGGAATGGGTTCAGGGATGTGCCCTGCCGGACTTGGATTTGTACTTCAGGACAGAGGTGAAATGTTCTCTCTTTCTGAAGGTCATAATAATGTCTATGCTCCCGGTAAGAGACCGTTTCATACCATTATACCAGCTTTTATCACAAGAAATGGCGAACCCTGGATAAGTTTCGGAGTGATGGGCGGTGATATGCAACCACAGGGACACGTTCAGATCGTAGTCAACCTTATTGATTTCAAAATGAATCTGCAGGAGGCAGGAGATGCTCCAAGGATATACCATTCGGGCTCATCAGAACCAACAGGAGAACAGATGACCAATGGCGGGATCCTGCACCTCGAAAGCGGGTTTCGTACAGAGGTGTTACAGAAACTTATGAGCATGGGTCATGTAATACAATGGAATTTAGGAGGATATGGAGGCTACCAGGCAATAATGTGGGATGCCAGGAATAAAGTCTGGTTCGGGGCATCCGAGTCAAGAAAAGACGGGCAGGCGGCGGGGTATTAAAAGGCGCAGGGCGCAGGGCGCAGGGCACAGGGCGCAGGGCTTAAGGAAAAAATTATTGAATAACCTTATTATATTATCAGGATAACCATGAAAAGAACTCATTTATACTTGTCGGAAATACTATTATTTTTTGTATTTGCAGGAATTATTGTATCATGCAGCACTCCAGAGAAGAAAGCAGAAAAAGAGATAGATTCATTCATGAAGAAATCAGGCACAGTGGGACTTTCCGATGCTGTGGTTAAGGATAACAAAATAATTTACACCCGATACTGATCGGGTTTACTTTCCCGCATGCTTTTCCATATCGCCAAGAATCTCAACAGCCTTAACTTTTGCTATATCGTAATGCGGACAGATCATATCCAGTGGAATATATCTGTCAATACCTGATTTAAGAAGCTCTTCGCGAACATTCGGCTGAACACCCGACAGTACTATTCTCACCTTATAATTTTTCAGAGTTTTCAAAACCTCCTTAAAATTGTGCATGCCGGTGGCATCAATGAAAGGAACATTCCTCATTCTGAGCACCATTACTTTTGATCTGATACCTACCTCTTTAAGCACCTCCTTATACTTGTTGGCGGCGCCAAAGAAGAATGGTCCGTTTATTTCATAGACAGATATCCCCTTTGGAAGAGAAGCATATTCTTCCATATTGTCGAAATCAGCTTCAAGAGATGAAATCTCACTTAGCTTTGACATCCGCTGCATGAATAAAAGTGCTGACAGTACCATTCCTACCTCAATTGCAATAGTAAGGTCGGCAAATACCGTAAGAAAGAAAGTTACAATGAGCACCAGAACATCATATTTTGATCCTCTGGTGATTGAGATAAAAGATCTCCATTCGCTCATGTTATAAGCTACCACTATAAGAATTCCGGCAAGACAGGCCAATGGTATCATAGCTGCAAACTTTCCGAAAAACAATAATATAAGTAAAAGAGTAAGGGCATGAACCATACCTGAAATAGGTGTTCTGGCTCCATTTTTTACATTTGTAGCGGTACGGGCTATAGCACCTGTAGCCGGAATACCTCCAAACAGTCCGGATGCTATGTTTGCAAAGCCCTGGGCAATAAGTTCGGTATTGGAGCGATGTGTGCTGCTGATCATACCATCAGATACAACTGCAGAAAGGAGAGATTCTATTGCTCCAAGCATAGCAATGGTAATGGCGGGCTGAATATAACGAGTGATACCTTCAAAACTAAAGGAAGAGAAATCAACAAAGCTTATTTTAGCAGTTATCACTCCAAATACACTCTCTATTGTCTGAACCGGAAGCTTAAAAAATGTTACAATTAGTGTCATCAGAATTATGGAGATAAAAGCCCCCGGGATTTTCTTCATGAATCTTTTAGAATAAACACTTATAATTATGGTTGACAACGCGATACCAACAGAATACATATTGGTCTTGTCGATGTTATCAAAATAAGCAACCCATTTTGCAGTGAATTCAGAAGGAAGTGTGGAAATCCCGAGTCCCAGAAAATCGTTAATCTGGGAGGTAAAAATGATAACTGCAATGCCGCTTGTAAAACCTACCACAAGGGGCAATGGAATGAACTTGATAAGCGTACCAAGCCGTAAAAGTCCAAAAAAGATAAGTATAACACCTGCAAGGATTGTCGAAATGATAAGTCCCTGGATTCCGTAAACCTGTACAATACTAACCACGATAACCACAAAAGCACCGGTTGGGCCTCCGATCTGCACACGGCTTCCTCCGAGGAATGATATGAGAAACCCCGCTACAATAGCTGTCACAATCCCTTTTTCAGGACTGACGCCTGATGCTATTGCAAATGCGATGGCAAGAGGAAGGGCGAGAATACCTACAATTATACCGGAGAAAATATCAGCCTGAATTTGTGAAAGGCTGTATCCTGCTCTTTGGTAGAGTGATATAGTCTTAGGAAGAAACAGGGGTTCCATTGTGGTTTTGTTGTAACGACCGCAAATGTATAAAATTTACTTAATTAAGAAAAGTTACTTATTACTGGTTTAGTCTATCGATTTTTTTGTTTATAATCTAAAATGTTTCTAACTTTTGTATACCAAAACCTGTTGGATTTTGGGAAAATAATTCAATAGTACATTAATATCGAAAATCGATCCGTATGGCTGCAACCAATGAACTTCTAATTCAGAAAGTGTTTCAGGAGATGCTGAAATATAAGCCATCGATGCAGAAAATGCTTATTGCCGATGATGATGAGGAGGAAGAGACAAAAGATCCCCGTCTTCTGGGTGATCTTATAATAAGGAACTTCCCCTGGCCCATAGGAGTTGAGCTGAGGAGACTATTCTCGGCTTCAACCCGTCAGCTCGACAGGATGAGGCTCGATCAGATCTTCAAGACGATTGAACGGACAATGCAGTTCATAAGTTTCCTTATGATAAGCCAGCTCTGAAAAGATATCAGGGGAAAAAACCTTGTACTGTCCGATGGTTTTAAAAAAGAGTTTGGGGACAGGATTATGGTTCTGAGTATGGGTAACTACACTTGGCTCATCAGGGCGATAGGAACTTTCATGCAGGAGAAGAATATCTCAACCTCGTCCCTCTTGTGATCGATACAAACTCGGAGGTAATAGACGATAAGGAAAAATTTGACATCAAAAAGGATATTTTCATGTATACAAAGTTTCGTGGTGATCAGATTATGTATATAGGAACTGAGGTTACCGAGAAATGCGATCTGAGGAGCCTGCATAACTATGCCAACCTGGTTTCACAGTTTAAGGATATGCTGACGACGATAGCAGGATAAATTAGCAGTTGGCAAATTAGAGAGCAGAAATCAGAAATCCGGAATTACATATGAAATCCCCATTCAAATTCCTCGACAGCTACACAAAAGACGACCGGGAAATCTTCTTCGGACGTGAAAGAGAGATAGAAGAACTCTACCACAGAGTCTTCGAAAGCAAGATATTGCTGGTATATGGAGTATCAGGTACCGGTAAATCGTCACTTATACATTGCGGCCTTGCAAACAAATTTTCAGAGACTGACTGGCTTCCACTTGTTGTCCGGAGAGGAGGCAGTATGATTGAAAGCCTGACCTCTGTTATAAACTCTGCGTCATTAACTGCACAGCAGTCAAAATTTCTGACTCCGTCAGATTTCAATAAAGGTGTCCGGTCGCTATATCTTGATCATTACAAACCTGCATTCTTTATATTTGATCAGTTTGAGGAACTATTCATTTTCGGTGACAAGGAAGAGCGCCTGTTATTCATTCATATTGTCAAAACATTAACAGAATCAGAGCTCCAGTGCAGGATGATCTTTGTGATGCACGAGGAGTACATGGCCGGAGTCACCGAGTTTGAAAAGTTCATCCCGACATTCTTCTCCAAAACCGGAAATGTCTCTGACCTGCCCGGCAGTTTCGTTGTTACCGCTTCCTGCGATAAGAAATGTTATATATGGAACATTAATAAAGATAATAACCGGTTTAATGTATATGATTCACTAACAGGTCATAACGATACAGTCTGGTCGTGCGAATTTAACAGGACAGGTAAATATAAAATAACAGCATCTGCAGACAGCACAATCAGGATATGGGATTTAAACGGAAGGGAAAGAAATGCTGAATTTAGCTTTGGCTATAATTACCTGGATGGAAGACGCTATAAAGTTAAATACGGGGAGTATGACGATGATGTTGAAAATCCTGATTTATCACCTTACTATCGAAAGGTCTGTAATGCAACCTTCAGCAAAGATGAATTGTCAGTTGTTGCCACAGGTTATTTTTGATCAAATGATCAACCTGGCAAAAAACAGGTAATACATAACAAGGTATTGTATTACGATTTTCGCAGTAAGTTTAATAAGAATCTCAATACACCTTTTGTTTATATCTCAGGTACTGAAAGCAGCAAAGTCATTCCTGCTTTATATAAAAACATGGTAATATCGCCAACATGTGATGCCGTGGCAGTGGTCGATTCCAATGCCGGTGAAATATACCTGCTTGCTATTGACGGTCTTCATTTATTTACAGTGGAAGGCAATAATGCCCTGTTCTCATATGATGGGGATTATCTCTTTATAATCAGTCAGAACTCTATTTCAAAATTCCCTGTTAGTGCCATTGAAATAAGAAAGCTTCTGATGAAATATAATATAACAGGATCAACAGAAGCAGACAAGGGTCTTAAAATGGTTATCTAATGTAAATTACTCGTCAGGATTACCCTTTAATTCAATAGTATAATCAGGCATATCGAAACCATAGTTAACTATGGTTACATCCTTGTTCCAGATTATATTATGGACTTCCGGCAAGAGAAAACGGAATAAAAAAAGCATAAAAATCAATGTCCATGGGATCAATAATCTTATTATTATCTTTTTATGTAATGGTTTCCATTCTGTATAACCTGAAGAAGGCAGTGTAAGCAGAAAAATTACTGTTGCCAGTGGAAGTAAGATATTTGAAGTAGTGATAATTAAATTACCACCCGGCCAATGCATCAATTTCCATAAAAGTCCCATAAACATAAGCGTGATAATAAAACTCCCCCAGAATGTTACATTTTTAAAATACTTATTCCTTTCTCCCAGGTACAGGCATCTTATACCGAATATGAATGAGCCAATTAAGAAAAGTGCCAATACCATCGTTATTACAAGACCCGAATAGATAATATGGTATCTTTTTAATAATATGCTGATTATAATCAAAACTGTAAATATGATTGTACTCGTAAGACCTGTTGCATCTGTAAATACATTTAAATGAATAAGTGCAACAATTGTAAGTAGAAAAAGAATTACCGATATAATTATTACTATTATCAACATATTGGATAGATTTATTAAGCCAAAAACTGATAAAACCACTATCACAGGATAAGAATAAAAAACAAATTTTGCTGTTTTGCTTATATAGGCATTTTCTTTATGATAGATAAAATATGAGGTAACAATTGAAATCGCGGGAAATATCATAAAAAGCATCCATGCAATAGCAACCTCTCCTGTAACAAAATAATCAACTTCAAATCTGTCCGATGCCAATAATATTATGCCTGTAAGTGACAACAGACTAAATAATATCATTGCCAGTTAAGTAAAACAATAAATCAATAACTTTATCAAATATTTCAAAGAACAAACATACGAGTTAACACTAAGGGAATTAAATAATTGATTTTCAATCGCCTTTGAAATTATATTGATTTATATTATATTTACTTTTAAGCTGAGACTATGAGCGCAAAAGTAAATCCCATTGATATTACAAACGAACTGCTCTGGCAGTCAAGGTTCGGAGATTCAGCAAAAGTGGCTTATGACGCCCTTGATAACCTGGAGAAAGCGGAAAAGACGAAATATCCGAAAGGAATTGCTTATGCCAACCTTACTATCGCGGCAGCAAACTTCTACCAGTCAAAGAACGACGTAGCTCTCAAACACCTTTCTGAATCATTTCACTGGTTTGAAAATAACAAAACTGAACCAGGATATGTACGAACCCTTCTGCTAAAAGGAAATATTTTCGAGAGTTTCGGCGAATATGAGAAAACTCTGAAGCTATGGCTTGAGGCCTATAATGCTTCACTGGAATTAATTGAAAGGGAATCGGAAGGGGAGGCATGCAACCAGCTTGGACTGATCTATTACAGGTTAAGCAACTACAGCAAGTCACTTGAATTCTTCGAAAAAGGGCTTAAAATACGGGAGAAACTCGGCGATGAAAATGGGGCTGCATCTTCCCTTAACAGGATTGGGATGGTGATGCGACAGATGAGAAGATACGAAGATTCTCTGGAGTATTATTTCAGAAGTCTTGGGATAAGAGAAAAAAACAGACAAAATTCTGCCATTCCATGGACTCTTCTGGGTATTGCAAGCACCTTTGAGGATGAGAAAAAGTACACCGAAGCACTTGAGTATTTTGAGCAGGGGATGAAAGGTAGCGACAAGCGTTGCACACTACAGTGCATTATGGGTTCAGGGAGGGTTTATAGCAAACTTGGCAATCCGGATAAAGCACAGGAAAGACTTGAAGAGTCGCTTTTAATGGCCCGGGAATTAGGGGCAATGTCGCTTGTAGCTGAAGCTTATTCGGGTCTGGCCACCTATTTTGAGTCGACAGGCGATGCTGTAAATGCTCTTAATTATCATAAATTATTCTATAAAACACGTGAGTCAGTCCAGAGTGATGAGGCGCAGAACAAACTCAGGAATATCGAGATAGCACATGCAGTTGAGAAATCCGAGCAGGAAAAGGAGATCTATCGTTTGAGGAATGTTGAATTGAAAGAGGCCTATGATATCATTGAGGAAAACAATAAAGAGATAACAGCAAGCATAAATTATGCAAGCCGTATCCAAAGAGCAATGCTTCCTGAACCTGAAGAGATAAAAGGATTAAGAAATAAGTACTTCATTCTTTACAAACCCAAAGACATCGTAAGCGGAGATTTCTACTGGTTCAACAGGTCGGGCAGTAAACTGATAGCAGTTGCCGGCGATTGCACAGGACATGGTGTTCCGGGAGCACTAATGAGTATGCTTGGAATTTCGTTTCTAGAAGAGATAGTTAATTACCGGGGTATAACTGAATCAGGAAAGATACTTGATGAGTTGAGAAAAGAGGTTCGGCAGGCTCTTCGTCAGAAGGGAAGAAAACAGGAGGCAAAAGATGGTATGGATATATCTTTATGCGTCATTGACAAATCAAAGAAAACAGTTCAATTCTCAGGAGCCTATAATAACCTGTACATTATAAGAAATAATGAGCTTATGGAGTACCATGCCGACAGGATGCCTATTGCAATTTTTGATATGGAGGATTCTGGTTTTAAGACCAATAACATCGAAATTTCCGACAGAGATATATTGTATATGTTCTCAGACGGTTATGCAGATCAGTTCGGCGGTCCAAATAACAAAAAGTATAAGTATGCCTGCCTAAAAACTTTCCTGTTATCAATTCACAGACTTCCTATGCAGAAACAACATCAGAAACTTGATGAAGAATTTCTTTCATGGAAAGGAAACAATCCCCAGATTGATGATGTACTGATTGTGGGACTAAAGGTATGAGGTGCGAGGTGTGAGGTCTTAGTCAGATACGATAGTACTATTATTGACAATAACATTTTCTAAATAATTTGAGGTCATTACTCCAACTCCCGACCATCTGGCCGCTCCATTCTGGAAAAGCATAAGGGTAGGCACACTCTGAACCCTGTATTTTCCGGCCAGCTCCCTGTTCTTATCCACATCGATCTTTATTATTCTGATCTTATCATCCATTTTACCCTTGAGCTGCTCAAGGACCGGCTTCATCATTTTGCACGGACCGCACCATTCTGCTGAGAAATCAACCAGCACAGGAACTCCGCTGTTAATAATATCATTGAAATTACTGGTCATATTTCTTCTCCTTCTTAAACCTCAGTATAAGATCTTTACCAAGACTGCTGATTACCCAGCCCAGCATTCCTCCATAGAGAGTACTCATGTACCAAACTGACTTGATAACGCATGTTCCTGATAAACAACCTATAAATTTCCAGTAGAGGAACCCTCCAATTGCCCCGGCAACTGAAAAAATGATTTCGATTAGATATTTTCTGATGAACTCTTTCATAAAATATTTTGATACAAAGTTCCTCACATCAAAATATCCGGTCAGTGACTAAAGTCACAGAAGAAAGTTTTTTCTGACAAGATTTGAATAATCGACTGAATTTCTTTCAGTTATTAAAAGATCTTTATTTTCAAGATTTCTCAAAAGTCTTGATATAACCTCCCTGGAGGTATTGAGTTGCATTGCAATATCCTGGTGAGTACCAGGGAAAACTGTCTTACCGGTTGAACTGAACCTTTCCTCGAAGAACCTTATCAGGCGTTCATCGAGTTTCATAAAGGCAATTGCATCTATTGTATCGAGCAGTTCATCGAAACGGTGCTTGTAAGAATACATCATAAATTCCTTCCACGATTTATAATCCGTCATCCATCTGTCAGGCATATTGACAGGAATGGATATCACTACAGAATCCTCTTCTGCAATCATTTTTATCCTGCTCTTCTGCAGTCCCATGCAACATGTCAGTGCCATAATGCATAGCTCTCCGCTTTTCAGGTAATACAGCAACAGCTCATTCCCTTCATCAGAAAGACGAACCACCCTGAGGGAACCCGAAATTACCATCGGGAAGGATTTAATATAATCGCCCTCGGCAAGAATTGATTCATCTGTCGCAAGTTCAATCAGAGTTGAAACCCTGTTAATTTCCTCCAACAGTTCCTTCTCCAGGAAGGGAAATGTTTTCCTTAGGAGATCATGTTTCATACTATAGGAATATCTTAATTTATGTTATTTTTTTTTGCCTCACACCAGGAAAAATAAAGTTAAGTACAAACCTAATTTATGATTTTCTCTATAACGCTTCGATACAAAACTATAACCTTTTTCCTTTCATTCTCCCAGTTCAGTATAAGTGAGGCATTGGCAGAGTTTTGCTTTAACCTGTTTCGCAATTCATGATTGTCCCTCAGTTCAATGATTGCCTTGCTGATCTCTTCAGGAGTTATAGCAGGAATTATTAGTCCGCAATTATAAGATTCAACTATCTTCCTGATCTCAGGAAGGTTTCCGGCAATAACAGGAATCCCGGCCGAGATATAATCGAAAAGTTTATTAGGCAGACTGTATCTGTAATTGTTATTTGTATCCTTTTCAAGACATAAACCTGCATCGGCTGACATTGAAATCCGAATAAGTTCATCCCATGGCATGCGGGGAAAGAATTTTATCCTTTCAGACAGCCCAAGCCTGTTGACCTTTTCTTTCAATAAAGGAATCACATCCCCCGAACCTGCAATGATCAATGATACATTCTCTGTCAGGTCAACTGCATCGATCAACTCCTCTCCTCCCTTGTCAATATTGATCCCACCACCCTGAAGTATCAGCAATAAATGGCCATCACGTATCCCCAGTTCCTTCCTGGTAAAAGGGGACAAAGAATCTGATGAAGGAGATAAGTTTCTTATAACAACAGGCATTACACCATAATCGTTCTTATATAAATCTGCTATTGAATCGCTTACAGTAATAACAAACTTCAGCCGAGGAAAAATCATTTTTTCAATCAAAGTCCATATCCATGTCACAAATGGTCTGCCGGTTAATTCAGGCACACCGGTGAAATATTCATGCGAATCATAGATAAGCTTCTTATGTTTTATCCTGGAGACTAAATAATTAGGAAGAAGTGTGTCAAGATCATTGGCAACAAGGATGTCATAACGATGAAAAAGGAGATAAAAGAAAAGCCTGATATTGTAGAATTTATAAAACAGGAATCCCCTGCTAAATAACATTCTAAATCTTTTTGTTTTAAAGGGTACTATGTTTTTTTTACAGCATTCGCCCAGTACCCTTCCTATAATCGTTACTTCACATCCCAGGCTGCTGACTGTAGCAGCCATCTTAAGTACACGTTGATCGTAACAAATGCAGTTGGTTACGGAGAAGGCGACTGATAAAGGGCGTGGGGCGTGGGGCATGGGGCAAAGGGCTTGGAGCTTGGGGCGTGGGGTGTGGGGAAAAGAACGACTAATTACCAAGTTTGTACCTTAGAATCAGAGGATTCTTGAAAAGACCTTTTTCATTGGTTTTATCCTGGAAGAACAACCTTAATGATGTGTTTCCAAGACAGTAGAGTTCATCGCCGGCTATTGTGCATGTAGTAGGCAGATTGAATAACGGATTTCCCTTGTCAATAACAGATACCTTTACGATCTCATTCATAGCGGCATTCAATTCATAACTTGCAATATACATCTCACTTTCATTATCCTTTGCGTTCACTATCCCTATAAGCGAACCCTTATAGAAAACGATTCCGTCAATACCTGCAGTACCAATCTGCGAAGGATCTCCAATTGGTCTGATTGTTCCTGTCCGGATGTCAATTGTAGTAATAAACGCTCCTGATGCAGGAAACAATATTCTGTCATCTGGCGAAACGGCAATCCCGTTAACCCACCGGAGCAGGCTGTCAGGTCCTGCAAAGAGTTCAAGCTTTTCAAGTTTTGCATCTGCCCGGTAAATTTTACCGGCATATGAATCAGTAATATAGGCTTCTCCTTTTTTTGTCAATACAAGGTCGTTTAAAAGCTGAGGCTCCGCGCTCCTGACTATTAATTTATTGACAAGTTCCTTTGAATCAATATTATAAATATGGATCGCAGAATAATTCATTTCGTCTCTTTTTATATTGGAAACAACCCACAGCCGCCTTTCGGATTCGTCAACCTTCATACCCAGTGTCTCCATAATACTGTCCTGGCCCGGATTAATAAAATCGCTTACCTTACCTTTGGTTGATACAGAGATGACCTTTTCCTTATTAATACTGCTGACAAAAAACTGCTTTGACACTGGATCGTAAGTAATCCCTTCGGGAATAAGGTCTTTCTCCTCAAGTGTGAACGCAACATTTGCAGTTCCATTATCATTCCTGCAGGAGATAAATACCATAACTGGTGACATAATGAAAATCACAAACAAGAGTCTGACTAAGTTTTTCATTTATATATAATAATTGGTAAACAATATCATTTGCAGATAAAGGTATAAAATATCATGAAAGCGGTTCTACCGGTAAATCTTTCTTCTGTTAAGTTCCCTCTGATATACTGCCGCATACCGGTTATGCTCGGCAAGCGTTCTTGAGAAGTTATGATAACCTGAAAAATCGGCCTTTGCAGCAAAATAGAGATAATCGTGTTTCTCAGCATTCAGTACAGCATCAATCCCTTCGATTGAGGGACAACCTATCGGTCCCGGGGGGAAGCCTCTGTATTTATATGTATTATATGGTGATTCCGTTTCGAGATGCACATTAAGAACGCGTGTAATAGTGAAATCATTAAGGGCAAATTTTATGGTGGGGCATGCCTGCAGCGGGATCCCTCTTTTCAACCTGTTCAGATATACCCCGGCTATACGAGGCTTTTCATCTTTCTTCACAACTTCATCATCGATTATTGAGGCAAGTATTGATACTTCATGAAGTGTAAGTCCCTTTTCTTTTGCCTTTTGAAGCCGAACCTCATTCCAGAACGATCTGTATTCACGGAGCATCCGTTTGTATAATGCGGATTCATCGGTGTTCCAGAAGAACTCGTAAGTATCAGGGATGAAAACGGAGATAATATTCTGCTTTGTGAAACCATCGGCACTGTAATTTGCAGGATCTGAAAAGAAATTCATAATCTGAACGGAATCCGTCTCAAACTGCTTCCCGAATTTACCTGCAATCTGATTAAGTGTTCTTATATTATTGAAAGTCACCCTTACAGGGTTCTGACGGCCTGACCTGAGAAGGTTAATCAGCTCATTAATACTAATCCCGTCTTTTATGACAAACCTGCCGGGTTTGATACTTTGGGGATAGTTTTTCTTTTTTGCAAGCCAGTCAAGAAGTTCAGGTTGTTCAACCTGCAGGTTTGCTCCGATTGTATCGAGAACCTGTTCATAAGATGAAGCAGAAGGAATATAAAGAATATTGCCTTTTTCAGCAGGATAAATGGTAATGCCAAAAAGCAGCCTGTAAGCAAAAAAAAGAAGAATAAGAGATATAATTACGATACCTGCGAATATATAGAGTAGCTTTTTCTTCATTTGTCATTATGCAGGTGCAAAGGTATAGTTATTTGTTTTTAGTACAAAGTCATTTAATAATCTACTGCCTTCTGCCTTTTGCCTTTTGCCTTACGCCTGTATCTATTATTCACAATAAATTTTTACATTTGTCTTACCTGATTAATAACTAACAAGAAATGGAAATGTCGACATCAATGCTTTTAATCCTCATTGCAATAGGAATAGTCACCGGAGTTCTGGCAGGATTGCTTGGCATAGGAGGAGCTATAGTTATGATCCCTGCGCTTGTCTTCCTCATGGGTTTTAATCAGCATATGGCACAGGGAACCAGCCTTGCTGTAATGCTGCCACCTATTGGAATCATTGCAGCTTATAACTACTACAAAGTCGGCCAGGTTAATCTTACCTATGCCTTAATTCTTGCAGCCTGTTTCCTCATCGGATCATACTTCGGGTCGAAACTTGCACTAAATCTGCCCCAGGCAACCTTAAAGAAAATATTCGCAGTCCTCCTGCTTCTTGTGGCGGC
>MENI01000106.1:0-1875 GCA_001768195.1 Bacteroidetes bacterium GWA2_40_15
GCTAATGATTCTTACAATGACAAATGAAGGCTTTACACTTTATACTCCTGAAATACCTTCTTTTGTCTTGCTTCACTCGGGGGTTACAGGATTATGTTATTATCATATAAATAATTACCGCAAATCATTGCGACAGAGTGAATGAACTTGCCTTGAGATGCAGACTTTCAATTTGACTAAATTCTTCTATTATGGGACATTTTTTATATATTGATCCTGGGACAGGCACAATCCTGTTTCAAATGCTGATAGCAGGTTTTATAACTTTGTTAGCATTCTCAAGAAAAGTTCAACTGTTCTTCAGAAAGCTATTTGCCAATCTGACTAAGAAAAAATGAACCAGATATCATTCAGGGACCCTGATGGTTTCCTTTTTGAATCCGATGACAGGCTATATCGTATCATCTTTAGAGGGTGGTCTGGCGAATTGGAAATTATGGATAATGAGTCCTTTAGGAATTTTTCGATACCGGTTCATCAGAAAATTTCAGATTCACTTAATGAATACTTTTCTAAATTACTTATAAAGGAGGGTTTTGATCTTTCCAATGTCATAGCCATATTTGAGGTTGAGAAATTAAGTTTGATTACCTATCCTTGGGAATGGACACCTATCATGCTTATCAATGCAGGAATTTTTACTCTTGAATTACAAAAAGAATTAATGAATTCAGGTCATTCTTTAAAAGATGCTTCCTTTTTCAATATACAATTTGAAAGTGATAAAATATTCTTCATAGACCTTTTATCTATTAAGCATAAAGACAATTTTTATCCCTGGATTCCATATGGTCAGTTTCTAAGGCATTTTATCTATCCTTCA
Organism: Bacteroidetes bacterium GWA2_40_15; assembly: GCA_001768195.1. Lineage (GTDB taxonomy): Bacteria > Bacteroidota > Bacteroidia > Bacteroidales > VadinHA17 > LD21. Next base: position 824 of record MENI01000106.1, read on the forward strand.
ACACTCCTGAAATATGGTAAAATCCAGAATCTTAAACTTCTATGGAATTTCGTCGATGGAATTGATCCATTTTTTGCTGGCAATCTGATTCCTTCATATTCAGTATTTAATATGTTTGAGTTCTTACATTTTACAATTGCCACACATATAAAAAAAGAAACTCAGCAATCAATCACTAATAAATTACCAGAAAAGAATAACTCTCAGATCAAACTGGCGAACTTACTCGATTGGAATATAAGTTATCTGGAAAAAATTAAATCCAAACTCAATAGAAAAAACAGTTATTGGGCAGAATATTACAAAAGGGATGTTTCAGATGAATATTTTATCAATAAATCTGAATTGTTAAGGAAGTTTTTGGAATCCATTCCGACCGAAGGAAGGGCATTGGATCTTGGTGCAAATATTGGAGCCTATTCGTTGATTTTTTTGGATTATTATAATGAATTGATTTGTCTGGAGAAGGATACTGTTTGCTGTGAGGTGATGAACACTAACCTTTCAACTATTATGCCTTTTGGGAATGGAAAAAAATGGCATGTTATCAATGCAGATATTACCAGGCCCGATCCGGATCTTGGGTGGATGAATAAGGAAAGAAAGTCCTTGTTATCGAGAATAAAGTCTGAACTTGTATCTGCTTTGGGATTGATACATCATATCTATTTTGCTGAAAGTATTGATTTTTATAAACAGGCAGAATTATTTGACAGTTTATCAACAAAATATTTATTAACAGAGTTTATTTCTTCAGATGATGATAAAGTAAAAATAATTTCAAGATATAATCCTTCACGCCTATCAGATTATAGTAGAGAAAGTTTTGTAAAGGCTATAAATTCTAAGTTTACTTTGGAAAAGAGTGTAAAAGTTGGTTCTTCAAGAGAGTTGTTCCTGTTTATTAAGACAAATAAATTTGAGGTTGAAGATTAACAATTTAATAAAGCATTGCGTGGGTAATTTTTCTATTATTTTGGCATACCTGTCATACCTGTCAATCTTTATTGCAAAAAGCCCCGGGGAGAGTTATCTTGTCGTTTCGGTAACAA
>MENI01000106.1:1947-9531 GCA_001768195.1 Bacteroidetes bacterium GWA2_40_15
TTGTAACATTCATAATCATATTTACACTAGCATTTATAGCAAAAAGGAAATTTCAACTAACAGAGAGAGTGATGAGAACCTTTATGCTTTTATTTATTCTGTTGAATATAATTTATGGTTTATCCCTGAATGCATCTTCGAAGGAAGTAACCAGAGTAGAACTGAAATATAATGGTCGTAGAAATGAACATCATCCTTCTCAAACTAATGATTCAAAGGATTTTAAAAGAAATATTCTGCTTATTATCTTAGATGAATATAGTTCGCTCCCTGAAATTCGTAAATATGCCAGGGATTCATCTAAAATATATCTCCTTGACAATTATTTGAAATTAAAAGGTTTTTCAGTAATGACAAACCGAACCCTTAAAACTCAAACAGTGAATTCGTTAAACATGTTTTTCAATCAGCAGTCAAGTTTATCATTTCGAAATGAATCCTCTGAAAACGCACACAATGAGCTCAGGTACTCTTCAGTAATTAACAATTTGGAAGAGAAAGGTTATACTTTTAAGAATTTTGGGTTTTTTACTATTGGGAATAACACACCAGCTTTGGCATATAGAAATCCATACATAAAACCAGATTATGCCAAATTGCTTAATTATTCAGTGATGCCTTTTATTATTGCTAATCTAAAAGAAGATTCGACTTCTATTGGCGGCTATAATAAAATTGTCGAATCCGGATCATTGGAATATTTAAACTCTTTACAACCAAATCAGAGTAATCTGGTATATGTTCATTTTCTAATGCCTCATGGGCCATTTTATTGGGAGAATGAATTTAGTTATAAAAAAAGAAACCTGGTAAATTATATTGAGTTTTGGAATTTTTGCAATTTAAAGGTCATTAAGTACTTGGACTCAATTAATAACCTTAGTTCATACAAAATAATCATAACTGGTGATCATGGGTTCAGGTATAATGGAAGGTTAATTGATGCATACCAGACAATGTCTGCGTTTTACAATTTTGATAAGAATGAAATTGATAGAATCTCAAGTGTACAAGATATTGGAAGTTTGCTTCTTTCTCAATAATAAATTGTGTTTTACACTTTAAGCACCATTGTATTTCATATTTATTGAAATCCATAATAAATAATCTTGAAATTGTACAGGTAGTTTTAGAATAAAAGTATTTAAAAATTAGTGTAATAGAATGAGAAAAATATTAATAACAGGTGGGGCGGGAAATATTGGTTCCAGTCTTGCTGATAGACTGTCTCTGGATGATAATAATGAAATAGTCTTAGTTGACAATTTGTTAACGGGAGATCCTCTGAAAATCCCTTCAAACAGAAGTAATATAACTTTTATAAAGAGCGATGTTAATAATTATAGCGACATAAGCGCTATTATGTTATGTCAAAAGTTTGATTATGTGTTTCATTATGCCGCTGTTGTTGGTGTAAAAAGAACTATTGATAATCCAAAAATGGTATTGAATGATATTGAGGGAATAAAAAATATACTCGATTTATCAAAAAATACATCTATAAAAAAGGTTTTCTATTCATCTTCTTCTGAAGTATATGGCGAACCTGTGGAAATACCACAATACGAGGATACTACACCACTCAATTCCCGGCTTCCATACGCAATAGTAAAGAATGTTGGGGAAGCATTTTTTAGAACTTATCACCTCGAATATGGCTTGAATTACACAATATTTCGCTTCTTTAATACATATGGTCCGCGGCAGAGTACAGATTTTGTAATTTCAAAATTTATTAGTCAGGCACAGCAAAATAGAGATATTACTATTTATGGTGACGGTTTACAAACACGCACATTCTGCTATATAGATGATAATCTGGAAACAACTGAAAAAATCCTTAATCAGTCGAATCTGGATAATGAAGTAATTAATATCGGAAGTGATCAGGAAATTACTATTTTGGAATTAGCACAGAAGGTCATAAAACTATTAAACTCTAAATCCAAAATTATTCATCTGGATCCATTGAAAGAGGGAGATATGACCCGTCGTAAACCTGATATATCTAAGATGAAGGTTGTTCTTACCCGGGCCTTAACAAGTATAGACGAAGGTATTATGCTTACTGCAAAAAGTGGATTTCTGCAATGATTAAATCATCTGCACACAGACTCAAAGTTTTGCTTACTGCTCATGAAATTTCGCCAGTTGTAGGATCAGAATGCGCATCAGGCTGGAATATAATTACTCGTCTTGGATCTTATCATGATATAACTGTACTTTATGCAGAATCAAACCAGTTTGGTACTAATAATTATAAGAACCAGATAAATGATTACATTCTTAAAAACGGGGTTATACCCGGAATTGAATTTTATCCGATTCCACAACCTTTAATCACAAAAAAGATTGCTTTATTTAACAGAAAAATATCCGACCAAAATACCAGTGTCGGATTATCCTTCCTTTACTTTTTAGGAGTTAAGTATTGGGAGAAACAAGTCTTTAGGGTTGTAAAGAAGTTATTGATAGAGAGAGACTACGACCTGGTGCATCACTTTAACCATATTTCTTTTCGGGAACCGGGTTATCTGTGGGATATAAATCTTCCTTTCGTCTGGGGTCCGACAAGTGGATTGTCAAGGGTGCCACTTCAGTATATAAAGGGGATGCCACTAAACGAAATATTCTATAATACCCTACGTAACTTTCTCAATTTTGCTCAGTTTAATTTTAACAGACGTATTCGTATTGCTATAAAAAAATCCAGGCTAATTTATTTTGTTACCTCTGATGATGGTCGTTTTATTCAAAGAAGAAACATATTCTCTGAAAACCTGTTGGATATGGGTGCTTATGAGGTGAATAATAATGCAATAAAACATCATGATTCCAGTATTATTACTATACTGTGGGTTGGCAGATTATATCATCTGAAAGCTCTCGATATTTTGTTGAATGCTGTTGGATCGAGCGAAATATTAAGAAAGAACCTTGAAATTAAGATTATTGGCGATGGTCCTCAGAAAGAATATTACCAAAGACTAGCCATGGATCTGAAACTAAGTAATATCAACTGGATTGGACTGATTCCCAAATCTGAAGTATTCAGGGAAATGAGTAACTCTGATCTATTGGTCCATACGAGTATTAAAGAAGCTGCTTCAGCAGTAATTTTAGAATCAATTTCAGCGGGTCTTCCGGTGATCTGTCATGATTCATTTGGGATGAAATTCGCGATAAATGATACATGTGGGATAAAGATACCTTTCATTTCCCGAAAAAAAAGTATTGAAGGTTTCAGGCTTGCTCTTGAAAAGGTATGTTCTAATCCGAATTTAGTTGATGAGCTAAATAAAGGTGCAATCAGAAGAGCAAAAGAGCTTTCATGGGATTCTATGGCAAAGAAGATAGCTTCAGACTACTTTTCAGTCAGGAACTTTTAGGAGTTCTTATCCAATTATATTGCTATTAAAACTTCTGTAGCAAACTAACAAATGAATATTCACATTGCCAACTGGACATAGTTTTAAGGTGGTGGTGAATGGACCTACATTGACAACATTTGTTAACTCAATTAATCAAAAGTTCATGAAATCATACCTCTTTCAGTTCATGATGAGAAAAATTCTAATTGAATGCGAAAAGTATTTTCTGACCGTCATTAACAATAGAGTTTTCTACGAGAAATTGTCAGTTAAATCTGCATATAATTATATTTTAAAATAATTTACGCTGCTGAGGCAAAACAAAACCTGAGTATTCTGCATTCAGAATACAATGTGAATATAGCTCAGTTGAATAAGATTAATAATTATCATTCTCCCAGCATTATTCCGGTTCTCAAAAACTATAAGATTCCCGTGGTATGGAGAATACTGGATTATAAGTTTATCTGTGCCAATAATACATACCTGTCACAGGATAAAGTTTAAAGCATAAGTATTATAATTGCATGATAAAGAAGTGCAAAAAAACTCATTGGTTTCGAGTATCCTGTTGACACTGGAAAGGTATTTTTATTATTTGCTTCCTTACTATAAACAGAAATCTGAAAGCTTGTAATAATGCGGATTTTACAAATCAATAATTATAATTTTATAAAAGGAGGAGCCGATAGGGTATATTTTAACACCATTAAGCTACTGGAAGATAATAATCATGTAGTCGCTGATTTTAGTACATTGAATCCACTAAATGTTGATAGTCTGTATACCAAATACTTTATTCCCTTGGATGATTATCGTCATAAAGGTATCATTGGTAAAATTGCAGGTGTTAAAAATTACCTTTACAACTCCACCTCATATCGTAATCTGAAGAAGCTCATAGAGGATTTTCGACCAGATATAGCGCATATCCACCTGTTTTATGGAGGGCTTACCTCTTCAATACTTAAAGTTTTAAAAGAGTATAATATTCCAATTGTCCAAAGTGTTCATGATTATAGAATTTTATGCCCTGCAAATGCTTTTCTTGATAATAAAAGTCGTATCTGTGAGAAGTGTAAAAATAAGTTCTTTGTCCAGTGCTCATTCGACAGATGCCTCGAAAGTAATTTCTTTTTCAGCTCAATTCTGACATTGGAGGCTTATACCCGTAAGTATCTTTTGGATCCACTTGAATTTATTGATCATTATATTTTTGTGAGCAGATTTTCACAAGCTAAACATATTGAATATGACAACAGGTTTTCTGGTAAGTCATCCCATTTATATAATTTCACTTTTATTTCTGACACGTATTCAATTAGAAATAATAAGAGCTATTTCTTATTCTTTGGCAGATTGTCGAAAGAGAAAGGACTGATGACATTGCTCGAGGCAATGAAAAGTTTGGATGTCAATCTCAAAATAGCCGGAACCGGACCTCTGCAAGCTGAAGTAGAGAAATATGCTCTTAGTAATAAAAATGTTGAATATCTTTATAATAAGTCCGGGCAGGAACTAGAAGAATTAATTGCAGACGCATCATTTATTATTGTACCTTCCGAATGGTATGAAAACAATCCCATGACAATATTAGAGGCATATGCTATTGGAAAACCTGTTATAGGTGCTGATATTGGAGGTATACCGGAGATTCTGGTTAATAATAAAACTGGATTCCTTTTCAAATCAAGAAGTGTTGATGACCTAAAAATGGCGATAAGAAATGCAGCATCATTATCAGATTCTGAGTATTTAAATTATTCCAGATTCGCCAGAAAGTTTGCTGAAGAGAACTTTGCACCACAAGGGCATTATACAAAGCTGATGGAAGTTTATGCAAATATCTTAAATCGATGATAAAGCGTTTGGTGTCAAATATAATTATGAAATTGGGCAGAGCAAATTACGTTATTGATCCAAGTCTTTCTGTATCAAGTCTTTTGATGATTGTTATCGATAAATGTATCTGTGTGATCAGGGGATTTAGAATAAAATATCTTTTAGGCAGTTCCAATGGAATAATATTCTTAGGCAGGAGATGTAAGATAAAACATAAAAGGTATATTAACCACAGAGGTACCTTAACAATTGGCGACAATGTTGAAATAAATGCATTATCTAAAAAAGGTGTATTTATTGGAAATAATTTTTCTATCCACAGAAATTCCATAATTGAATGCACAGGTGTCATCAGAAGCCTTGGAGAAGGACTAAAAATTGGGAACAATGTTGGTTTTGCTCAAAATTGTTTTATCCAGGTAAGAGGTCCTGTGGAAATTGGAGATAATGTTATATTTGGGCCGAATGTTTCTGTGTTTTCAGAGAATCATATTTTTGATAATCCCGATCTTCCGGTTTCAGCTCAGGGAGAGACCCGTAAAGGAGTAGTAATCGAAGATGGAGTATGGGTTGGAACCAGGTCAGTAATACTGGATGGTGTGACTGTGGGCAAAAACAGTATTGTTGCCGCTGGCAGTATAGTCACCAATAACGTACCTGCTTATTCCATAGTGGGAGGAGTGCCAGCCAGAATAATTAAGGAAAGAAAGTAAGTAAGAATATATATTGAATACTCTTAGTTCCATATGAAGAAAAAAATTTATATTGCCGGTTGTGGTGGAATGCTTGGTGAAGGTTTCTACAAAATATTCCGTGAAGGTTACCTCTTAAAATGCACTGACAAGGATGTAAATGAGGATTGGATTTCATTTCTTGATTTCAGGGATTTTGATGCATATAAAAAAGATGTCAGAGAGTTTAAACCGGATTATCTTTTCCATCTGGGGGCCTATACCGACCTTGAGTTTTGTGAGCTGAATCCCGATGAAACCTATTTAACTAATACCATTGCTGTTGAAAATGCAGTCTATATTGCCAATGAGCTTAATATCCCTGTTTTATATATAAGCACTGCCGGCATTTTTGATGGTAATAAGGAACTTTATGATGATTGGGATACTCCAAATCCGCTTGGGATATATGCCCGTTCGAAATACATGGGTGAAAGATATGTTGTAGAGAATGCAAAACGTTTTCTGATTTGCAGAGCCGGATGGATGATGGGTGCAGGACCGGCTAAAGACAAAAAGTTCATCCAGAAAATTATGAAACAGCTTAAGGAGGGGAAGACTATTTTGAATATTGTGAATGATAAAGACGGAACCCCAACTTATACACACGATTTTGCAGAGAATGTTAAGCTATTATTAGAAATGGAGTATTGGGGGCTGTACAATATGGTTTGCGGGGGTCAGACAAGCCGTCTGGAGGTAGCACAGGAGCTATTGAAAATATTGAATATTGAATCTAAAGTAAAGATCAATTCAGTTGATTCTGATTTTTTTAAGGATGTTTATTTTGCAGAACGACCTCCATGTGAAAGACTGGTAAATCGAAAACTCAATATAAGGAATATCAATATTATGAGAGACTGGCGGACAACCCTGGATGAATATATCAGATTGTATTACAGGAATTATTTAAACCAGGTTTGAAAAGAATTGCAATTATAGGATCCCATGGTTTATATGCAAATTATGGGGGCTGGGACCAATTGGTGAAGAACCTGGCAGAGAGGAAATCGGAGAAGATAACTTACTTAATTTTTAATTCATCGGATTCTGATAAAAATACAAAACTTCCGCCAGATGGCGTTGTTGTTAAAAGATTATGGTTAAAAGCATCTGGGTTCCAGGGATTGTTTTACGATTTCTGGTCAATATTAATATGTTATTGGTCAATTGATACAATTCTGCTCCTGGGAGTTCAGGGTATACCACTTATTCCATTTCTTCGCATGCTAAGGAAAGTGAAAATAGTCTCAAATGTAGGCGGAATAGAGTGGGAGAGACCAAAATTCGGATTTTTCTCCAAAATATATTTGAAATTCTGTTTCCGGCTGAGTTTCATTTTTTCTGATACCGTAATCCTGGATAATCCTCATTATTTACTATTTGTACCTCAAAGGACAAAAGCTGGAGTAAAGATTATTCCATCCGGAGGAGAAATTGATATTAGCTTATATGTTGATCAGGGATTTGAGGCTAAGTATCCTTTTATTAAGAGAGATTATTATCTCTCAATAAGCAGATCACTTGAAGATAATCATCTTGATGAACTCTGTAATTGCTTCTTGAATTCCAGACATGCTTTAGTCTTAATTTCAAATCTTACCAATTCGGAATATGGCTTAATGATTCTGAATAAGTAT
>MENI01000107.1 GCA_001768195.1 Bacteroidetes bacterium GWA2_40_15
AGGACACCCGTTGTACCCTGACAGAGGGTTGTTGTTCCTGTTACAGCTCCTGCTGCCGCAGGCAATGCGTTTACAGTAAGGTTCGCCGTACCTGTAAGAATATCATTGCATTCTCCGTCGAGATAACATCTGTAAACACCTGCATCTGCAGTTGTTGCGTTCGTTATAACCAGGGTGGAGGTAAATGATCCTGCAATGTTGCCTACGTCAGTAAGGTTCACTCCGTCTTTCTGCCACCGATATGTCAGGTTATACCCGGAGGCACCCACATTAAAGAATGCATTCTCTCCTGCACACACAGTCTGATTCTGAGGCTGAGAGCTTATAACAACATTCTCCCTTACTGTAAGAACAGCTGTTGAACTGTTGATTGAATTGCAATTATCCGTGATCACACATGAATAACTGTCAGCATCGCCTGCCTCGATATTTGTTATTGTAAGATTCCTTGTCTGCGCACCGGTGATCCTGGTGGAATTGCTAACCACCGCACCTCCTTTATACCACTGGTATTGAACATTTACACCACTTGTTGTGACCGAAAAGATAGTTGTCTGTCCTATGCACTTTGTACTGCCGGCCGGACTTGTAAGAAGCGACATCGCAGGATTTATTGTTACAACTGCATCATTGCTCCACCGTGTCTGGCAGGAATTCCATACCCTGCACCTGTAGATCCCGGCATAGGCCGGGGTTACATTGGTTATCACCAGCAATGATGTGTTTATACCTGATGTGTTTGCATCAGGAACAACAGGAATCCCGTTCTTTTCCCATTCATAGCTTAATCCGTCTCCGGTGGCTGTCACTTCAAGAACAAGCCAGTCCCCTATGCAAAGAGTCTGTGTAACAGGATGGATCATTATTGCCGGAGGATCATTAACAGTAAGAACTGCAACATCGCTGATTGCCACATTATAGGTTCCTGTTACCACGCATGCATAATTACCTTCATGAGCAGCAATAACAGATGATATAACCAGGTTCGATGTTTGTGATCCCGATATACTTCCACCGTCAGTCAGGTTGCTGCCGTTGAATATCCACTGATAAGAGGTGATTGTACCCGACGCAGCAACTGAGAATGATGCAGACTCTGTTGTGCATCTTGTAAGCGATACAGGATCAGCAGAAATAGTTACCGGTACAACGACTGTAAGTACCCCGAGATTTGAAGTAACAGTTCCGCAACTGCCAGTTACGGTACAACGGTATGATGCTGCATCAGTAACAGCTACATTCAGAATCGTAAGTATCGGAGTACCGGTTCCGGAATATTTTACACCATCTGAAATGTTTATTCCATTCCTCTGCCACTGATATCCTGTTATTACACCTTCAGCAGCTATGCTGAATATTGCATTGGTTCCCTGTACAATTGTCTGGCTCAAAGGCTGAACCGTAATCGCAGTGGTCTCATCGACTGTAAGTATGGCTGAACTGCTTGTTTCAGAGCCGCATCCGCTTGTTATTTCACATTTATAGATCCCCTCATCGGCTTCCTCCGCAAGAGATATCCTGAGTTCATTGGAAGTGGCTCCTGATATTCTTCCGCCGTTGATCAGATTTGCATTGTTGTATTTCCACTGATACGAGATGGGAGCTGTGCCTGTTGCAGTTACAGAAAGGATAGCAGTGGTACCTTCACACACATTTGTATTAACCGGCTGAATCGATATATCAACTATGGGATTGACAGTAAGAACTGCTGGCGTGCTTGTTGCACCGCCGCATGCAGATGCAGTCACAACACACGTATATGCTCCTGAATTTGCAGGTGTCAGGCTGTTCAGGGTAAGTGTGCTTGAATTTGCCCCAGGGATATTGACAGCGTTAAACTGCCACTGGTAAGAGAGAGGAGTTGCGCCTGTTGCAGTAACCATTAGCTGAATGTTTTCTCCTTCACAGAGGGTTGCTCCCGAAGGATTCAGTGTAAATGCAGGCAAAGGATTTACTCTTAGCTCAGAGCTTAGCGTGTTAACTGTATTACATGTGCTGGTTATCTCGCAGGAATAGAATCCCGCATCAGAAGTAAGAGCATTGGATATTATAAGCTTACTTGTGTTTACTCCTGAAATATTGCCTCCGTTGGTCAAATATGTTGTTCCTTTCTTCCATCTGTACAAAGTAACTGTACCTGTGGTTGTCACATTAATTTCAGTTGATGCGCCCTGGCAAACAGAGGTCAGTGCAGGCGGCTGCAGTGTGATCTGCACCGGAACATTGATTGTCAGACTGGCCGGATCGGAATTCACATTTCCGCATGTACCGGTTATTACAACAGCATAAGAACCTGCTTCCGTGACAGTAGTACCTGTGATCTTCATCTGCGCTGTAGTCGCGCCGGTTATAACGGCACCTGATGGCTGCAATCCGTCGGACACATTGACTCCCGCTGCACCTCCCTTTTTCCACTGGTATGTAAGTGAAGCACCTGTAGCCTCAACAGCGAGGATCACTTCATCTCCTTCACATTTGATATAATTTGACGGCTGAGTTGTGACAGCTGTCGCAGGATTAACTGTAATAACAGCATTTATGCTGGTCTGGGGACTGCCGCATAAGCCCGTAACTGTACATGTATATACACCGGCATCAGATGTCAGGGCATTCGAGATCACAAGAGTATTGGTCGTTATGCCTGAAACACTTCCACTTGTTATCGGTTGTCCCTCTTTCTTCCACAGATATGTAAGACCGTCACCTGTAGCTGTTATTGAAATGTTTGTCGATCCGTTCTGACAGATCGGATTGCCTGAAATGACAGGCGCCCCGATGGTGGTATTCCTGTTCACGGTAAGTACAGCGGTTTCGCTGGTAACAGCTGCTCCGCAATCGCCTGATACTATGCAGGTATAGTTACCTTCATGAGTTGCTTTATTCAGAACTGCAATTGAATAAACAGGGTTATCCGGGGCTCCTCCGATTGCAATACCATTAAGACGCCATGAATAATTCATGTTTGTTCCGGAAGCAGCAACTGCGAATGTCACAGATTCACCTTCACACTTCGTCCGGCTGATAGGCTGGCTTGAAATTACAGTAGTTGGATTCACTGTCAAAGTAGCCGTATTGCTGGTGACCGGAGTACTGCATAAACCTGAAACAGTGCAGGTATAGCTTCCTGCATTTGAAACAATTGAACCTGTGATTACCAGAGTATTTGTATTAATTCCCGTGATATTGGCATCGGTAATCGGCTGGCCATTTTTGTTCCAGACATATGTCAGATTTGTTCCTGAAACATTAAATAAAAGTGATGTTGAATTTCCCTGGCAGAGGGTTGTTGATGCAGCCGGTTGGGCAACGACCGATACAGGGCTGTTTACCACCAGAGTTGCAGGATTGCTGGTTCTCTGTCCGCAGTCGCCTGTAACCACACAGAAATATGTACCATTATCTCCAACGACAAGTGGATTTATTATATATTCAAATGATGTTGCCCCGCCAACAGGGGATGAAAGATCATTCTTGTACCATTGATATGTAAGATTTGCTCCTGCTGCAGTAACCGAGAAGATGTGCATATCGCCTACGCACTTGGTACCACCTGAAGGATGAGCTGTAATAATTGTCGTAGGGTCAACTGTAACGATTGATGCAGAACTTATTTCAGTTCCATCAACAAAACAGGTATAAGCTCCCGCATCAGCAGGAACGACCCCTGTGATATTAAGAACTGATGTGGTCGCACCTGAAATCCTTGCATCATTTACAAGTGCAGTGCCATCGCGCCTCCACTGGTAAGTATGTGCACCTGCTGTGGCAACTACATTCAGACTGAAATTTGAAGTCTCGCACACATTGACAGGAGTCACAGGCTGAATAACTATCTGTGAAGCAGGAATTACAGTCAGGTCGGCAGTACTACTTGTAACATTTCCACAGATACCCGAGATTACGCAGCTGAACGCTCCAGCATCAGGAGCCTGAGCATCAAGAACAGTAAGTGTAGCTGTACCTGTACCTGAATAATCAGCTCCATCAGCAAGAGGAGCAGCTCCTTTGTACCACTGGTATGCTGTTATGTTTCCACTTGCGACCACTGTGAAAGTAGGATTTGTTCCTACAAGAGCAGAGGTGGAGGCAGGCTGAATAGTTATAGTAACATTTCTGTTAACCGTAAGAACTGCAGAATTATCGTTATCAAATCCGCAGCTTCCCGAAACATTGCACTGGTATGTGCCGCCATCAGCCGCGATAAGTCCGGATACTGTAAGCACACTGGTATTACTTCCGCCTATCCTGGCTCCGTCAGTAAGCATGGTTGCTCCCTTGTACCACTGGTACGTAAGGGCGCTTCCGGTAGCAGTCACTGTAAAGGAAGCATTCCCTCCCTCACATTCAGTTACATCAGCTGAAATAGTTGCTAATGTCGGATCGCCTGCAGTAACAATTGCAGCATTGGAGATAACAGTTTCACAGATGTTGGTAAGCTCACATGTATAGCTACCGGCATCGCCCGCTGCAAAAGGAAATACAGAATATGCCGGACCTGTACCAACCACTACAGCGCCGCGTTTCCAGGTGTATGTAGTAACCGTTCCCGAAGCAATTACATTAAGGTTAAGTGTACCTCCGGGACAGACTGTTACGCTGTTTGGCTGCTGAGTTATCAGAATCCTTTCCTGAACAATAAGTACGGCATTATTCGTAAAGGAATTTCCACATGAACTTGTGGCTTTGCAAAAATATGTTCCGTCATCAGAAGCAGCAATATTTGTGATACTGAGAGTAGGCAGGTTTGCACCGCTGAACCTTCCTCCATTGACTACCGGGACACCGGTTGGAGAACCGTCATCTTTATACCACTGCAGCGTCATATCAGTGGGTCCGGTAATTACCGTGGTAAAGCTGACATTGGATCCCTGGCACTTAGTTTGACTCGGAGCCGGCTGACCGGTTATAGAAACATTCTCCTCGATAATAAGTTCAGCTGAAGTACTGGTAATAAAACCGCATGAATTTGTTACTATACAATTATATATTGCTCCGGTTACGGCACCAATAAGACTTAGAGTCGAAGTGGCTGCAGAAGGATTTAACACCGGATTGATAGCTATTCCGTCCTCCTGCCACTGATAAGTCGGAAGCGGATCACCAATGACAATGGGCACAGTAATACTGAAACTGGCATTCCCTCCGCTGCAGACAGTCATCGGATCAGGATTATCCGTAATTAAAGGCGGAGTGGTAATATCGAGATAAGCACCTGCAGATGTTGCGGGCAAACCGCAGGTACCTGTTACAATTACATCATATGTTTCTTCATCTCCCGCAACTATATTATTAATTGTCAATGTATTGGTCGTTGAGCCTATGATCCTCCCGTCATCAGCAAGCGGAATATAATTCTTTCTCCACTCATAGGTAAGATTTGTGCCGGCAGCGGTTACACTGAAACTGGCATCATTTCCGGTACACAGGAAAAGCGGATCCGGTTCGTCTGTAATTCCGGTGGCAACACCGGCAGTGATTACAGCATTATTCGTGGTACTGCTGCCACATCCATTTGTAACTACGCAATAATATGTCCCCGCATCTCCAGGAACAAATGGGGAAAACGATAATGCAGAGCCCGGGCCAACCGGAACGGCAGGAGTTTTATACCATTGATATTGAGGATTGGTACCGGAAGCAACTGTAAAAATGGTGTAATTTTCCCCGGGGCAGGCGATCCCTCCCTGAGGCTGCTGGGTTATAGTGAGCGGTTGAGATACAGTTAATACGGCAGAAACAATCTGTGACTTGCAGTTATTGTACACTTCACAGCTGTAAACGGCCCCGTTATCAGCAAATGGAATATTGTTCAGAATTAATGACTGGTTTGTTGCTCCAGGTATATCAATTCCGTCTTTCATCCACCTGTATGAGACAGGCTGATCTGTAACAATGGTAAAAGTCTTGTTCCCGTTCTCACATACACTTGCATCAGCGATGGAGGAGGTAATATTGAACGCATCAATTAGTGTAAGTCTTGCTTTCTGACTGTTTGCAGAGCCGCAACCATTGATAACTACACAATAGTAATCACCGGCTTCCGTTGCATCAAATGTAGTTATGGTCAGGATCTGAGTTGTTGCTCCGCCAACAGGGACAAAAGTGCCATCAAGGTCATTGTCAAAGTACCACTGATATGCAGGATTGGTCCCCTCAGATAGTACAATGTTTAGCTCATGAGTTGTGTTGAAGCACACAGAAGACGGTTGCGGATGAGTTGAAATAACTGCAGGTATATCAACTGTAAGAACACCCGGATTGCTTATCTCTACCGGCCCGCAGGTACCTGTTACCTGGCATGTATAGCTTGCAGCATCTGCAGCTGCAATATTGTTAAGGGACAATGTAGGAGTCTGATAGAGTGCTCCCATGGATACAAGGTTTTTATACCACTGGTAAGTCAGACCGACTCCTGTTGCGGTAACGGAAAACGAAACATTTGCGCCTGCACAAGCATTCTTCAGCGCTGTTGGCTGAACCGTAATTACAGTAAGAGGATTAATGGTCAGTGTTGCCTGGCTGCTGGTAACTGTCCCGCATTCCAATGTTGATATCACACACCAGTAATTTCCTGCATCCGCACTTGTAGCTCCTGATATGGTATAATTGTCGGTGTTGGCGCCAGGGATCAGTCCGATTACGGAATTGTACCACTGATAGGCAAGAACATCGCCGGTTGCCATTACAGAAAACGATGCATCGCTGCCTGAACAACGGATTATACTTACCGGCTGACTGGTTATAACTACCTTTTGTTTGACGGTTATAACGGCGTCAGGGCTGCTTGTTTCAGTACCGCAGGTTCCCGTGACCTTTACCCTGTAGTTCCCGGTGTATGCCAGGGTTATGCCTGTAAGGGTAAGGGTGGATGTTGATGAGTTTTGCACAACGGCATTATCGGTAAGAGGCGCAGGATCACCATCTTTGTACCATTCATATATAGGAGCATCGCCAACAGCTGTTACTGTCAGGTTAATACTGGTTGTTTCACATAATACGTCTCCAACAGGATCAGTTGTTATTAAAGTGGTGACCGGAACGGTTAATGTAACCTGGTTTGTATTCACAATTGTTCCACAGGCATTTGATATCCTGCAATAATAGATACCTGCATTTCCTGCCGCCACTCCGTTTATGGGATGACTTGGGCTATTCACTCCTACCGGAACAAATCCACCGCCATTGTCAAAATACCATTGAAATGTTAAGCCGGTTGCAGGAGTGGCAACGACACTGAATGATGTATTGGTCCCGGTACAGGCAGTTGTGGACGAAGGTTGTGTTATAATAACAACCGGATCATTTACTGTCAGTGTCGCCTGGGAACTTACAGCAGCCGCTCCGCAATCGCCTGTAACCTCGCAGGAGTATAAACCTGCATCTCCTGCCACCAGATTTGATATCGAAAGCACAGCAGTATTACTGCCTGTTATCTTTCCGGGTACATCAACGATATTTAGAGCACCTTTTTTCCATTGGTACACAGGATTAAGACTTTCAGCAACAACAGTAAATACCACGCTGCTTCCTGTACATCTTATTGCACTTACGGGATTCGTCAGTATTTTGTTGTTTGGATTTACATTTAGTAAAACCTTGTTACTTGTAACTGTACCTGTACATACTGAACTTGATACAACACAGTAAATTTCATTACCATTGTCAGATAAAGGGACAGGATTAAGGACCAATACATTATTTGTTCCAGCCGGTACTCCGTCATTGTACCATTGATATAGTCGATTTTGACCTGTTGCCTCTACTGTAAACGAAACAGCTCCATCCTCGCAGGTTGTCGCACTTACTGGCTGAACTGTTATTGCAACCTCCGGGATTACTGTAATAATTGCATTGCCGGACATCTGAGATGTGCATCCAGTGACAGTATTTGTGGCAATCACGGTATAGGAACCGGCAGGAATCAGATTTCCAAAACTTATTGCAGCGCCTGTTCCGGCAACCGTGTTATCAGGAACCACAGCAAAGCCGTCCCTGTAAAGCTTATAATTTATGCCAACATCTGAATCTGACACGCCGACAGGTAATCCGGCCGCAAGTTCGCATCGTGATCCTCCACCGGTTACATTATAAGCTATAGGTAAAGCCTGAATTTCAATGTCTGTTGTCTTACTGTCAGAACAACCTGAAACATTTGTATAAGAGTATGTTATACTATAGATTACAGGTACCGGCAGAGCTGACGGTTTGAAGATGGCAGTCCCGTTGCTGTTATCTACTATACTTCCAGGAGGTCCGGTAAATGTACCTCCGGAGTAGGTTCCCGTAAGATTGACATCTGCTGCGCCGAAACAGTATTTCAGAGAAGGATTAAGCCCTGAGAAATTGGCAACCGGTGTTTCATATACTACAACATTTTGTGTAATAAGATTAATACACCCGATTTCATCAGTAAATGAGTATGATATTGTTTTACTACCTATTCCGGCAGCAGCAGGATTAAAAGTAGCATTACCTCCTTCGAGATCAATTACCCCGGGCCCGCTCACCTGGTCTTTTAAAGGATCTGCCGAGAAAGGTGAATATGTAAAATTTTGTACAGGATCCTCACTGCAATAACTTGAAGCCAAACCAATAATGAATATTTTTGTACCTACTCGTGTGAATTGTGTTACCGAATTTGTACAGCCATTTATATCTGTGTAAGTATATTCAATATTGTGAAGGCCCAGTCCGGCAGCGCCTGGATTGAACAAGGCTGTACCGTTCATGTTATCAGTGATCCCGCTTCCGGTGAATGCTCCGTTTGCATCTGTCGGAAATCCGGTGATAGGATATGCAGGCTGTGTATTGCACTGTTGAACAAGTAATCCGCCTATTGCGACAACTGGCAGCGGATTCACATCGATAGTCTGCGTTGCACTGTTTGTGCAAAGCCCGCTTGTGTAAGTGTAAATAATAGTGTGACTTCCTACGCCTGCTGCACCAGGGTCAAATGTTGCAGACGGGACTCCGTCGACTGTATATGTTCCGCCGGCAGGGGCTCCTGTTGTAAGTGTGATTGGAGATGAATCAATACATACATCGGCAAACGGGGGTAATGTTACAACAGGGATAGCATTGACTGTTACAAACTGAAAAGCTGTGCTGCTGCATCCTGTTGTCGGATAAGTGTATGATATTGAATGAGCCCCAGGACCTGCAACTGAAGGAAAAAACCAGCCTGCCGCATCAACTCCTGGACCCGTATATACTCCTCCTACAGGATTCCCTCTTGGCGCCAGATTAAAAGCAGCGTCAGTCTGACAAACATCTGCAATAGCAGCGAAAGTAACCACAGGAGGATCACTGATAGTAACGTTGAAAGTAAAAAATGCTTTCGCCGGGTCATACGGATCGGCCGGCTCTCCCGTATAATTCGGATTCTGATACAGGATTGTTATTACCCGGGGATAAGGACCAGCCACTGAGGTCGGATAAAACCTCCCGGATCCATTGTCCAGGTTAACGATTGCCCCCGGCACGCTGCATGTCCATGTCTTATCACCCGGATTTGAGATAAAAAAAACTGTCGAAGGATCTGTATTGCAATATGATGCTTCAGGTAGTACATTCTGGGCATGGATAACAATATTACCTGCTCCGAAAAATAACAGAATACAAAATAAAACTGTTAATCCATATCTCACACTTTTCCCCATAAATATCGAATTAGCAGAAGTTCACATATTTTGCTTTTACCTTCTTCGCTTATTCACATCCCTTAATCCGCAAATAGCAACCTCGCAACCCTTACCGCTTCACCATCTCCACTATATGAGGTTAAGACTTTTTTAAGATTTAAGTAATTTCACGTTCTCCTGTAAAAAAGACTGTAATTCACCTTTAAGGGTTGCATTACATGTTTCAAATCAGATACCGTCCTCAGCATCCTTTCATGACCCTGCCATGTCATAAGTTACCTGTCCGGCTATTAATATATGGCACTCCTCGTTTAAAAAACTGATTATTATTATTCTGTTAAACAATTACAGTTAAAAATAAGACAATTTACAAAAGACCGGCAAATTCAGAAAAAATCTTTGATGAAACTCAGTCTGGCAGGGACAAACGGAATCAAAACAAATAGTTTGAGGATAAAAATCAACTTGAAATAAAATTATTAACTTTATTAGCTTGAAAAATCAATTATCCATTAAGTTATGACAGATCACATTCATTCAGAATCTCGCCGCAGGTTCATACAAACTGCCGCTACTGCTACAATTGCTGTACCTTTTATACTCAGATGCTCTTCAGGGAAGAAACCGCCAAACAGTAAACTTAATCATGCCTGCATTGGCGTCGGAGGAATGGGCTGGGGCGATCTTCATAAATTCCTGGAGGATCCAAATGTACAGATAGTTGCGATTTGTGATGTTGATTCGGAGTACCTGAAAAAAGCTTCTGAAGCGGTACCAGGTGCAAAAACTTACACCGACTGGCGTGAACTTCTTGCAAAAGAGGGAGACAAAATTGATTCTGTGAATGTTACAGTACCTGATCATATGCATTTCCCTATCGCTTACCAGGCAATCATGATGGGAAAACATGTCTATTGCCAGAAACCGATGTGCCACGATGTGGCTGAAATCAGGCTGCTTACCGAGGCAGCTGTTAAGAAAGGTGTTGTAACCCAGCTTGGCACACAATTCGCCGCAAGACCAGGCGACAAAACCGCTGTTCAGCTTCTGAAAGACGGAGCGATAGGAAAAATAAGACATGCATATCTCTGTTCGAACCGTCCGGGAGCCGTTGAGAGTTACAGGCTTTCGGGACCTCGTCCTGCACAGGGCGTACAACCTCCATCCAGCCTGAACTGGGATCTGTGGATAGGTACTGCTCCGGTACGGGAATATGCGCCTGAGATATACCATCCGATGAAGTGGAGAACCTGGCTCGACTTTGGTACCGGCTGGTCGGGCGACATCGGCTGCCATATTTTTGATGCCGTGTGGAAAGGCATTGGAATGAAACCACCAGTATCTGTCATTTCGGAGGTCCAGAAATCATGGAAAGATTCACCTGAACGAAGAGGTGACACATGGCCCCAGGGTGACCATATTACCTGGATGTTCCCCGGCAATGATAAAACAGATTCAAATCTTTTCCCTCTTGAATGGTTCGATGGTGAGTTCTATCCTCCGCAGGAGATCCGTGATCTTTTCAAAGGAAAAGAATACCCTGCCGAATCAGCAATGGTTATAGGAACCGATGGAGCAATGCTTATCCCTCATCAGGAATTACCGGTACTTCTTCCTGATAATAAATTCGTTAACTTTAAGATGCCTGAATTTGAAGCCGGTAATCATTACCACAGCTTTGTGGTAGCCTGCCTCGGAGGTCCGAATACCGAGTCGCATTTTGCACAAACAGGACCGATGGCAGAAGCAATAATTTTGGGCACTGTTGCAAACAGGTTACCAGATCAGCTCCTGGAATGGAATTCTGATAAACTGGAATTTACAAATTACCCGGAAGCCAATAAACTGCTTCGCCGTACATACCGTGAAGGCTGGAGCGTGGCCGGATTTTAAAGCATTCTCAATCTGTGAACGGAATGATCGCGGAGTGATTCAGGCCATATACTGGACTGAACTTCGCCTATATGTCTTTTCCTTAGAAAAAACATGCACACTCTCGACTGACCTATACCACCGCCAATGCTAAGCGGAAGTTCATTATTCAGAAGCATACTGTGAAAGAGCAGTTTTTTCCTGTCAGGACATCCTCTTGTCTCCAGTTGCTTTTCCATCGATTCCACATCGACACGTATACCCATTGACGATATCTCGAAAGCTCTTTCTATCACAGGATTCCAGAGGATAATATCACCATTCAATCCGTAATACCCCTCCTCATTTATTGTACTCCAGTCATCATAATCAGGAGCGCGGCCATCATGTGGCTGACCGTTACTTAAAGAAGCCCCTATACCAATAATGAATACTGCACCAAAGATTTTTGCAATCTCATTCTCCCTTTGCTTGGGATTAAGGTCCGGGTATTCCTTCAATAGTTCCTCTGCATGAATGAAATAGATCTTTTCGGGAAGCACGGGCATGAATTCAGGATACCTTTCAAAGATTTTCATCTCTGTGGCTTTAAGGGCTTCATAAATAGATTCTACTGTGTGCTTTAAATATTTCAGATTCCGCTGATCCTTTAGAATATGTTTCTCCCAGTCCCACTGATCTACATATATTGAGTGTATCGGGCTAAGATCCTCATCAGGCCTCAGCGCCCTCATATCTGTCAGCAACCCTTTGCCTGCTTCGAAGCCGAACTCTTTAAGCCGGACTCTCTTCCACTTGGCAAGCGACTGAACAATAACTGCCTTCTGTTCGGTCAATCCCTTTACCGGAAAAGTTACAGGCCTTTCAACCCCGTTTAAGTCGTCGTTAATTCCGGTTCCGTCGAGCACAGCTATCGGGGCAGAAACATTTACCAGATTCAGATTAGCGGCCAGTCTCTTTCCGAATGTCTCCTTTATATAAAAAATTGCTTCTTCTGTTCTGAGGATATCGGAAGAGATTGTTTTGATAGCTTGAGTAATTTCCGGCAGCATAATATTTATATAAATTTTCACGATTAAAAAAAGGTTTTGAATTAACAGAACCTTAACCAAAAACCCCTATTAATTACATACTAAAATACAAATATAGATACTATATTTAATATTTCAAACATTTTTGTCGCATTTTATTGATATTTCATATGTCATAATACCATTATCTTAAGAATCTTCAAACAAATAGGCTCAAATTTGTAAATATGAAATCATAGCCCTTTTAAAATTGCGGTAATCTTTAAGAAATAAAGAATAGTTCAATCTTAACATAAAACAAAACAATGCAAATAAAACTTTATTCTACACCTTGTTCTCTATGTATATCCTCTGAGCCCTCTGTGGTTAATGGATTTATTCGAACATTATCGTATCTATGTTGTTTATCTTTGAAAAAAATAAAGAATCATGTATAAATTTTTAATTACCCTCAGCATTATTACTCTGACTCTTTCAGCTTGCAGCAGCGGAAACAGAAAATCAGAAACTGACTCCAGCAAGAAATTTGAAATCACAGAAGTATGGAGAACCGATACTCTTCTGCTCACTTCCGAATCAGTTATCTACGACAGTAAAAGAGATGTCCTTTACGTTACAAACCTTAATATGGAGCCACGCCTGAAGGATGGCAACGGTTTTGTATCACGCGTTTCGACCGACGGCAAAATAACCGATCTTCACTGGATTGATGGCATGCATGCTCCGAAAGGAACTGCAATAGTAGGCGATACTCTCTATGTTGCTGATATTGATGAACTGATTGTAATTGACATAAACAAAGGGGTAATTGCAAGAAAGGTTTCCAGCGCAGGAGCAGGTATGCTTAATGATATCACCTCCGACAGTAAAGGAAATTTATATATCACCGATTCAGATGCAAACAAGATTTTGAAATACAGCAACGGAAGCTTATCAGACTGGCTTACAACCGGACTGAATCTTCCGAACGGACTGCTGGCTGAAAGCAACAGGCTTCTCCTGGCATCTATGGGAAGCCAGGATATGGTTGCAATAGATCTTAATTCAAAGGCCGTTACAAAGCTTGCCGACTCTCTTGGCGCTGCTGATGGAATCTCATATACCGGAATCAGTGATTATTACATTGTAACTGACTGGAACGGAGAGATCTTCATGGTGAATCCCGACAAAACAAGGACATCGCTGCTAAAACCGAAAGATCAGCAGGTAAATACGGCAGACTGTGAATATATCGCAGAAAAGAACCTGCTGCTTATTCCCACATTTTTCAAGAATGGTGTTATAGCATACAGGCTTTCAGAATAGAAGGAATAATCATTACTTCAGTTCTTCCAGCTTTACTACTGCATGCTTCCTTGTCAGGAGATGTATTATCATCCAGGCAGTCAGGTATGTTAATCCGCAGATTGTGAATAATACATTATAACCACCGGTCAGATTACCAGCAGCCTTGTAACTGTCGAGCAGAAATCCGACTACCAGGGGGAAGAGGATACCACCAACCGCACCTGCCATCCCTGCTATTCCTGTTACCGATCCTACAGCTTCGGAAGGGAACATATCGGATGCCATCGTAAATACATTTGTTGCCCATGCCTGATGCACCGCAACTGCAAGACTTATTATCCCGACAGCCATCCAGGCAGCGGTTGTGTACTGTGCCATGATGATCGACAACTCCATTACGGCAAACATGAAGAGTGCGGTCTTCCTGGCTTTAATTACTCTCCATCCTCTCTTTATCAGTAAAGAAGAAAAATAACCACCCAGAACACTTCCGATTGTTGTGGCTCCATAAATTATTATAAGTTCCAGGCTTGGCTTCTTAAGATCAAGCTCATACGCTGATGAGAAATATGACGGCAGCCAGAACAGGAAGAACCAGAAGATAGGATCAATAAGGCCTTTCCCTGTGATCAGGGCCCATGTCTGTGGAAAAGCAAAAAGTCTGTGCCATCTTATTTTAACCTTAATATCAGCTTCATCCTGCTCTGGTTCATGCTCCTTTCTGTCAAGAATAAGACTTAATTCCTCCAATGATAATCTTTTCTGCCTTGCCGGGATGTCATAAAATATCAGCCAGAATATCAGCCATATAAAACCAAATGCACCGGTTATCCAGAACACCTCCTGCCAGCGGTAATGGTTCAGTATCCATGGGACAATAAGAAGGGCAAGTACAACTCCTACGCTTGGTCCTGAATTAAATATTCCTGTTGCCAGCCCTCTCTCCTTTTTCGGGAACCATTCCGAAATTGTTTTCACTCCGGCAGGAAAGTTGCCGGCTTCACCCAGACCCAACCCAAAGCGGGCAATTGCAAACTGAAATGCATTTCTGGCAAGAGCATGCAGCATGCCTGCCACACTCCACAAAGTGATTATCAGAATGTAACCCAGGCGTGTTCCTATTTTGTCGATCAGTCTTCCGACAACAAGTAAACCAATGGCATAGGCTGCAGTAAAAGCCATTACAATATGTGCAAAATCGCTTTCTGACCAGTTGAATTCAACCTCCAGAACTGGCTTCAATAGTCCGATTATCTGCCTGTCGATATAATTTATGGTGGTGGCAAAAAACAGTAATGAAACTATGATCCACCGATAGTTCTTTATCTTCATGAAAGGTTTACGGATAGTAATTTACTAATATATATTGAAAGGCGAAAGGCGGAAGGCGAAAGGAATATGTTTTCCGGTAGCCGGATGCCGGTCGCCGTTTTTTTTACCAGTCTATTACCGAGCCGTCATCGGGGTCATACTGAACTCTGTAAGGCCTCGGTTCGCCAACCTGAGCTCGCAGCTTCTCTTCATCAATAGTGATGCCAAGACCCGGATCGGTCAGCAGCGGACGGTGGCCATCCTTAATGACGGGTAAAGGTTTGGCAAGCAGATCGGAGTATTCATTATCACCCCGTTCCTGGATGAGAAAATTTGGAATGCAGGCTGCTATCTGATAGCTTGCGGCAAGTGAACATGGTCCCTGAGGATTGTGTGGGGCAACCGGTGAATAGTAAGCTTCAGCCATACCTGCTATAAGTCGCAGCTCGCTAATTCCGCCGGCATAGCATACATCGGGCTGAAGTATGGTGGCTGCCCGTTTCTCGAGTATCTCCCTGAATCCCCACTTTGTAAAGATGCGTTCTCCTGTGGCAAGCGGAATATGTGTTTTCCGGGCCAGTTCTGCCATCACGTCCACATTAAGAGCCTGTACCACCTCCTCATAGAACCATGGGTTAAAAGGTTCAAGCGCTTTTATCAGAAGAGCTGCCGTAGGTGGCTGAACCGCTCCATGAAAATCAACACCTATATCCACGCTATCCCCCACTTTATCGCGCAGAGCCTTGAACCGTTCAACCACCTCATCAATAAACTTTTGTCCTTCAACATATTTGAATGGCTGACGTGATCCTCCGTTCGGGCCAACTTTTATTGCATTGATACCTTTCTCCGGATCAAGTGTTCCATACACTCTTATCCTGTCGCGTGTCGGTCCGCCGAACAGCCTGTAAACAGGAACTCCGAATACTTTGCCTGTAATATCCCATAGTGCCTGGTCGATTCCGCTGAGTATTGCCGTTTTGATCGGACCTCCGCGATAGAATGCTCCGCGATGAATTGCCTGCCAGTGGTGGGCCACCCTGGTCGGATCTTTACCTACCAGGTAATCTTTCACCTCAAGAGCACCTGCCGCACAAGCCTTTGCATCATCCTTAAGCATCTCTCCCCAGCCGGTAATTCCGGCATCTGTTGTGACCTTCACAAAGACCCAGGTATTCTTTAAAACGAATGTCTCAATCCCTGTTACTTTAATGTTATCTTTCGGACCGGTCATTGCAGCATCCGTCCTTTCTACATGGGAAAATTCAGGATTGACAGGTTCTTTTACATGAATATAAGGAATAGCTCCTCCGGCAATAGCTGAAGCAGCCATTACCTGTCCGGTTGTCTTGAAAAAGTCACGCCTTGTCCTGGGTTGACTGCCGGTTTCGTTACTAGCACTTTTTTTCATATTAAAATATTTTAAAGAATCTTCAATAATTTCCATCATCACAGTAAATGTACAAATTATTGGAATTGAAAGACTAGTGGACAATTTAATAATTGAATAATGGTTTATTTCCTTTTTAACCACGGAGTTTCACAGAGTAAGGCACGGAGTTACACTGTTTTTCTCCGTGTCTTACTCCGTGTGACCCCGTGCAACTCCGTGGTAAAAAAAGAAATAACTTAATTAAAATTATTCATAATTTAGTAAAAAACCTGCCATATGATAAGTTCACTTCTGTACGGACATATAAGGAAATCATATCTTATGATAGTATTGCTCTTTCCGTTGGTTCAAATTCTTTATTCCCAGGATGGAGTAACTCCCGGTGAGTTCATAGTTGAACCTCCGACACTTACCAATCTTGGATTTGAATGGTACATAAGCGGCGACGATAACCGGAATGCAATAGTTAAGTCAGAATATCGCATCTCGGGAACAAGTGAATGGAGAGAGGCAATGCCTCTTCTGAGGATTGGTGATGAGCGTGTCGGACGGGATGCAGAACACCTTGATTATCTGACTCCCCGCATGTTTGCGGGAAGCATCCTCGATGTAAATCCCGACACTGAATATGAATGCCGGTTTACAATGAAGGACAGCGATAATGGAACAAATGAGACGAAGGTGGTCAGAGTCAGGACCCGCCCTGAACCAAAAGCAGCTTCCGGCGGCCGGATCCTGCATGTATATCCTGTAAAATGGAGCGGGGAAAAGAAGGAACCATCGTTCACAACATTACAGGGTGCGTATTACGGTTCAGGTACAGGCGACTGGTCAGTTGTGCGTGAACGGACAATTAAACCCGGCGATATTATAGAAGTGCATGCCGGGCTGTATGAGGCTGACAGGTCTGATTATGTTAATCCCGAAGGAGTGCCTTTCGAGGGCACATATTACCTGACTGTTAAAGCCACCGCTGATAAACCGGTAGTGATAAGGGCTGCAGGCGACGGTGAGGTAATATTCGACGGGGACGGATGTCATGTACTTTTCGATGTATCGGCCACAGAGCACCATATCTTTGAAGATCTGACAATACGCAACACCGACAGGGCATTTTATGCAGGCAATAAACATATTAACGGTGCTAAAAACCTTACCATCCGTAATTGCCGCATGGAAGAAGTCGGTGAAGGAATAATTACAGAATATGCCGGGTCAACCAATTTCTATATAGCTGATAACGTGATTATTGGCCGCGATGACCGCTACAGGCTCCTGGGATGGGCAAATACCCGGAGCCTCTACGGAGCGAACAAAATGTACAGTTACATTGGAATAAAGGTATATGGTTCAGGGCATGTGATCTGCAATAATGCAATTGCATTCTTTCATGATGCCATTACAGTTTCCACATACGGTACTCCGGAGAAAGAGCAGGAACTAAAGGCAGTCTCTATCGACATTTATAACAATGATATGCACCTGATGGCTGATGATTTCATTGAAGCTGACGGAGGAGTTCATAATATAAGAATAATGCGTAACAGGGGAGTTAATGCTGCCCAGTGCGGACTGAGCGCTCAACCCGTTTTTGGTGGCCCGGCTTATTTCATCCGGAATGTTATCTACCATGTACCTGTAGGGGTTGTGCTTAAGTTTATGGCAAGGCCTGCAGGATTATATATACTGCACAATACCTTCATAGCCGAGAACGGTAACGGGCAGACATTTTCAAATTCACATTTCTTCAATAACCTTTTTATAGGTACAGGAGCAAAGGGACGAACTGTTGCCGCATTCCCGTTTGCAACCAGCTATTCTACATCAGACTATAACGGATACTGCCCCAACCCGGGGGAGAACAGCTACCGTTGGGTTTCTCCCCCAAAAGGACCCATAAATGACTATTCCATTACAATGCAGAAGGACGGGAAATCATTCAACTCGCTTAAAAGCTTTTCAGATGCCAGTGGACTTGACAGACACAGTATTGAAGTCGGGTATGACATATTTGAAAATCTTAAGGCTCCCGATCCCTCGAAACCGGGATTAATATATCATGCAACCGACTTCAGTTTCCTGCTGAAATCAAAATCCAAAGCCGTGGATACAGGAGTTAAGATTCCCGGGGTAAATGATGGTTTTTCAGGAAAGGCTCCTGACCTTGGAGCGATTGAAGCAGATACGCCGGAACCGGTTTACGGTCCAAGGGGAGAAATAAATAATAGGCCTTTTTACAGATAATTCATTTATATCAAATGATGGCACCAATTTGCAATTGGTACCTACAATAAAAGGCACGGATTACGCTTCGCTAAATCCACGCCAGCGGAGTCGTCTGACATGATGGCGCCAATTTGCAATTGGTGCCATAATTAATTAACAAGAGCTTTCTGAAAGATCCTGAACCTCTTGATCACCCTGCCTCCTATCCTTTCGCATTCCGCCCTCATCCTGGTGTTTTTTTCGAGGATGAGATGCAGGTCGATAAGCTCCATTTTAAATTTCATGCAGGCCTGCAGCATTTTAACTGCCATCAGCACATCAAGACCTTTGTTCCTGTAGTCTTTTCTCACGCCACCAAGAAGCATCAGAAGCTTTTTGGATGTTCTGAGGGCAATGAGGATCCTCAGAATTCCTAAAGGAAAAAGTCTTCCACCCGACTTTCTGATAGCTTCACTTATATCAGGAATTCCTATGGCAAATCCCACTACTCCGTCAGGGGCTTCAACCACTTTTACGAATTTGGGATTAAGGATCATCATGTACCTCGAAGCCATCTCTTTCTTTTCACTGTCCTCGAGAGGAACAAAACCATATATCTCGGCAAAAGTCTGGTTCATCAGCTCAAGAACAGGAATAATGTATTTATTAAACTCCCTTTTGGAATGAAATTCAACTACTTTGTAATCATTGTTCTGCGAAACTCTTGACAGGATTTTCTGGTAAACTTCCGGCAGTTCGGCAGGTACCTTAGCAAGGTAGTTGACAAGGTCCTCCTCTTTTGAATAGCCTTCCTTTTCGATCATTTCAGGCAGGTAGCTGTCATTTGTAGGACATACGATGAACCCGGGATATTCGAAACCTTCAATCTGAAATCCCTGCGGATCCTTATCGGAAAAACCAAGAGGCCCCACAAGCTTCACCATCCCCTTATCGCGGGCCCAATTCTCTATACCGGAAATGAGTGCATGCACAACATCCTGATCCTCACAACACTCCATGAAACAAAAGCGGCCGTGCTTCTCATTGTGGATCTCATTATACCTGTTATTTATTATCCCCATTATACGCCCGACAGGCTTATTGTCCCTCCATGCGAGGTAGAGTACAGTATCGGCATAACGGTAAGCTTTATTATTCTTTTCATCGAACAGGAGCCACTCATCGGAATAAATAGGAGGAAGCCAGAGGGGATTATTCCTGTGAATTTTCGAAGGGAGATAAATAAAAATCCGTTTATCCTTTTTTGTGATAACCTGCTTAACTGTTACATCTCCCATAATCACATATTGAATCCTTCATCCATTTCTTTACCCGAACTGACACAAAGTTAACAAAGTAAATATCTTTCGTATTCAAATGTAATCACCAATACAGTTTCAGTCAGGCAGGGTCAACGCATTTAAATTTTAATGAGTATCCGGCATAATGCACATAAACTCTTTGATTTTTTTATGCGAG
>MENI01000108.1:0-7262 GCA_001768195.1 Bacteroidetes bacterium GWA2_40_15
TGTAATTAACACTTAGTCAGTCATATAAAAGAAATATTTATGTGACTGACGAGGCGAAAGCATGCCCGGGAGGTAAGTAAAAAGTAAAAAGTAAAAAGTAAAAAGTAAAAAGGCAAAAGGGGAGAATTTGAGAGAAAATGATTTAAAGGACAGACTATTCAGGTTTGCCATTGATGTTTTGAAGATGTTGTCAATTTTAAGTGGAGGCAAAGAGACAGATGTCATTAAGTATCAGTTATCAAAATCATCAACATCGGGTGGTGCTAATTATGAAGAATCTCAGGCTGCAGCTTCCAGAGCTGATTTTATAAACAAGGTTAATATCTCATTAAAAGAAATGAGGGAATCAAATTATTGGTTACGAATCATTTCTGAACTTTATCCAAAAACAGAAAATGTAAGTAATTTGGTTAAGGAAAGCGAAGAACTTGGTAAAATTCTTGCAACTATTATCATAAAAGCAAAGTCATGATTATAACACTTTTACCTTTTGCCTTTTATCTTTTTACTTTTGTTCACTTTAACAAATTTTAACTAATTTTGCATTTTGGTATTAGTCATATGATAAACAAGCTCAAATACAGAGTAATTGAGATTTTCAGAAATCACTCACTGCCTCGTTGGCTTGTTCTGACAATTGATCTGGCTGCTGTTTACATAACTTTCATTTTTGCATATCTTCTGAGATATAATCTTGATCCATTTGTTTTCAGTATGGGTGTGGCAATGAGACAGGGAGTGTTTGTATCCGCTGTATATCTGGGCTTTATGTTCTTGTATAAATCATATTCCGGTCTTATAAGGCAAACTACAATTAAAGATACTTTTGTTCTGGGTATAACCACAACATCTTCACTGATCATCTTATACATTATAACATATTTCAGCAGAAGTATTTCAATTGAAAACTTCTTTAATATCTCTTTTGCAATACTGACTATACATTATGTAACAGTTACTGCCTCACTGACATTTTTCAGGGTACTTATCAAGATGTTCTACGTTTTCGTATCAGTACCGACAAGCAATAAGAAAAATGTTCTTATATATGGCTCGGGAAACACGGGACTGATAGTCAGGAGGGTTATACAGAGCGATCCTCGCAGTGCCTATCAGCTTAAAGGATTTATCGATGATAATAGCAAGCTTCAGGGAAAAAAAGTAGATGGTTATCCGGTGTTTTCCGGGAAAGTTCTTACTAAGGAGTTCATAAAATCAGAAGGAATTTCAGTATTTATTTTTGCCATAAAGGATATTACTGCTGAAAAAAAGCGGAAGGTACTCGAATCAGTTATAGAACTGGGACTTGAGATTCTTGATACCCCCTCGTTCGATCAATGGCTTAATGGAGACCTGCAGGTAAAACAGCTCAGGAAAGTCGAGCTGGAGGATCTGCTTGGAAGGGATTCGATTACACTCGATCTTCTTCGTATTGAGAAAGGTCTCCGCAACAAGACAATTCTTATAACCGGTGCTGCCGGATCAATTGGTTCAGAGATTGTCAGGCAGCTTATGAAATTTGATTACAAGCAACTTATCCTTGTTGATCAGGCTGAAACTCCGTCATTTTATCTTAATAATGAATTAAAGGAGAAGTTTCCCGGGTCGAACTATAAATTGATTGTCGGAGATGTTACAAATGAACTCAAGATGGATTTTGTGTTCCGCAGATATCGTCCCGAGATAGTATTTCATGCTGCTGCATATAAGCATGTCCCTGTGATGGAAGCAAATCCGCATGAATCGTTCAGGACTAATGTTGGCGGGACCAGGATTGTTTCAGATATGGCAATTAAGTATAAGGCTGAAAAATTCGTGATGATCTCATCAGACAAAGCAGTGAACCCGACAAATGTTATGGGGGCAACCAAGAAAGTCTGTGAACTTTTGGTTCATGCTCAGGCAAAGAGATCAGATTCAAAAACCAAATTTATTACAACAAGGTTTGGAAATGTTCTTGGATCAAACGGATCGGTTATTCCTTTATTCAAAAAGCAAATTTCTGAAGGTGGCCCGGTAACCATAACTCATCCTGACATTACTCGTTTTTTTATGACAATACCTGAGGCTTGTCAGCTTGTGCTGGAAGCCGGTTTTATGGGTAATGGAAATGAAATTTTTATTTTCGACATGGGTGAGCCAATAAAAATTCTTGATATAGCCCTGAATTTGATAAGATTATCAGGGCTTGTCCCATACGAAGATATCAATATAATATATACCGGTCTTCGACCGGGCGAGAAGTTATATGAAGAACTCTTTTCTGAATCAGAGCAGCAGCTTCCTACTCATAATCCAAAAATCAGTATTGCAAAAGTAGCGGATGCTGATTACTATTGCATAATGCAAAAAATAAACAGTACACTTACAGATATTTACCAGAAAACCGGCACTGAAGTTGTGGAATCTATGATGGAGATTGTTCCCGGGTATACCAGCAAATATCCATCGACTGTTTAGTTGGTTATATTTTGGTTTATAGTTTTATTGTTTAAGTGTTTCAGAGTTTCAGAGTTTCAGTGTTTCAGTGTTTCAGTGTTACAGAGATTCATTTTGGCTGTTTCTGGTATTTTACAATTCAATTTTGAAGAGATAGTTTTCTGAGTATGACGGTTCAGCGGTTTGAGGACCTGGAAATTTGGAAGAACTCCAGAATTCTTTGTAAAGTGATCAGAGAATTTTCATTAAGTACTCCATTAAACAAAGATTATTCACTTAGAGATCAGATACTAAGGTCAAGTGGTTCTGTTATGGATAACATTGCTGAAGGATTCGAACGGGATGGCAAAAAAGAATTCATACAGTTTTTATATTTCGCTAAAGGAAGTCTTGGTGAAACCAGATCCCAAGTGTACAGATGTTTTGATGCAAAACACTTTACAAACGAACAATACTCTGCCTTACTGGATGAGTGTCTGAATCTGTCTGCTCAAATAAAGAAATTTATCAACTACCTGGCTTCTTCAGACTTTGAAGGTCATAAAAAACTTCACCCCTGAAACCCTGTAACCCTGTAACCCTGTAACCCTGTAACCCTGTAACCCTGTAACCCTCTATGAACCCCATACCAAACCGTAAAGTCTTCGTCAGCGGCTGTTTCGAT
Organism: Bacteroidetes bacterium GWA2_40_15; assembly: GCA_001768195.1. Lineage (GTDB taxonomy): Bacteria > Bacteroidota > Bacteroidia > Bacteroidales > VadinHA17 > LD21. Next base: position 3,104 of record MENI01000108.1, read on the forward strand.
CTTCTGCATTCAGGGCATGTGTCATTTCTTAAAGAAGCTTCACAATTTGGAAATTTATGTGTCGGACTTGGTTCTGACCAGACTATTTATGATCTGAAGGGGCGTAATACTGTCAATTCAGAGGACGAAAGAAAGTATATGCTTGAATCATTATCATGTGTTCATTCTGTTAAAATTAATTCCGGCAACGGAATACTTGATTTCCTGGATGACATGAGGAAACTTAAACCTGATGTTTTTATTGTGAATGAAGATGGACACACTCCTGAAAAGGAACTCATTTGTGCTGAGATGGGGATTGAATATAAAGTTCTTAAGAGAATTCCCTATGCAAATCTTCCTGCCCGGTCGACGACATCGCTAAGAAAAGAAACACCCATTCCTTACAGGATAGACCTGGCAGGAACATGGATTGACCAGCCTTATGTATCGAAATTTCATCCGGGATGGGCAATAACTGCTTCCATTGAACCTGTAATTGATTTTAACGAGCGGTCAGGGATGGCAACTTCTACCAGAAAGAAAGCAATTGAACTCTGGAATGACCAGTTGCCCATGGAGAATCCTGAAAAACTTGCAAAGATACTTTTCAGGTATGATAATGACCCTGGCACCAAAGATGTCAGCGGGTCACAGGATTCGATTGGGATATCAATGCCCGGAATTAACAGGTTTTATTATGAAAAGGGAGAGTACTGGCCTTCTGAATTTGAAAAAATAACTGATCTTTCAATAATTAAGTGGCTTGAGGAGAGACTTTATATGGTAACTCTGTGGCCTCGTCCTGCTGATTTTGTGGTTCTTGAGAATACTGTCATAAGTTCAGAGAATGTAAGGAAGCTGACTGATGCTTCGGAGAAAGCCTGGGATGGCCTTCTTGCCAGGGATATAAAAACCTTCTCAGAAGGATTTTTAGAATCATTCAATGCCCAGACCAGGATGTTTCCAAGGATGGTTAACAGCAAAATTGAACAGGCTATTGATAAATACAGAAATATTGCAAGTGCCTGGAAACTATCGGGAGCAGGAGGCGGAGGATATCTTATCCTTATCAGTGAAAAGGAAATTCCTAATGCAATAAGAGTTAAGATAAGGATCAAGGATTACTGGATATAATTTTTATTTATTTGAGTATCAGCAATCATGAATAAGAAATTACAAACAGCTTGAAAATGATTCTATTTACCCCATCCCTGCTTGAGAATAAATTGATTTTAGTTGCGGCCGGGGTAGTTGATTTGATGAAATAAACAAAGTTTCCCCTCCTTTTTCAAGGAGGGGTGGCCGCAGCACATTGATAGTTAATGTGTTGCAAAGACTAGTTGCGGCCGGGGTGGTTGATTGGTTTATCAGATCGATACTTTTCTTGATTTTAACATCTCCCATAATACTGACTCAGCTGAAGTGGACCTGTTCCTGAGAGATGATCTGACAGATTTAAGGCCTTTTCTGTTGAAGAGGTTTTTGTTTTTCATAAAAATAAAGGTAACAAGAATCATTTAATCAACCACCCCGTCCCGACGCTACCGTCGGGACACCCCTCCTTCAAAAGGAGGGGAAACTTAAACTTCTTCTGATCTTTGTATTTACATTATTATTCTCCGTTTGACGGATATGTTCCAGGGGGCTGTGAAAAAGAAGAACCGTTGCAAATCCCGACGAAGTCAAGATCAATGAGTTTTTTATGCTTGATTCCCGATACTCATTTTAATTTATAGTCAGATCATGAAAAAAATCGCATTAATTTCAGGTATAACAGGTCAGGATGGTTCTTATCTTACTGAACTACTTTTGGATAAAGGGTATGAGGTACATGGAATAATAAGACGATCAAGCTCATTTAACACCTTCAGGATAGATCATATCTACAATAATCCTGAATATTTGAATAAAAGGTTTTTTCTTCATTATGGCGACCTGACCGATTCAAGTAATCTGAACCGGCTTGTGGAGAAAATAAAACCAGCTGAGATATATAACCTCGGTGCACAGTCGCATGTCCAGGTTTCATTTGAGGTGCCGGAGTATACTGCTGAAGTTGACGGTGTTGGTACACTGAGGTTCCTTGATGCAATAAAGGAGGTCGGAATAACGACCAGATTTTATCAGGCCTCAACATCTGAGCTGTATGGGAAGGTTCAGGAAATTCCTCAGACAGAAAAAACTCCATTTTATCCGCGAAGCCCTTATGCAGCTGCCAAGCTCTATGCTTACTGGATCGTCGTGAATTATCGTGAGGCTTACAATGTATTTGCGAGTAACGGAATACTCTTTAATCATGAAAGTGAACGAAGGGGAAAGACTTTTGTTACAAGGAAGATCACTGTGGCAGCTTCGAAGATAATTCTGGGACAACAGGATGTTCTGGTGCTGGGGAATCTTGATTCAAAACGCGACTGGGGTTATGCCCCTGAGTTTGTTGAAGGGATGTGGCGCATACTCCAGGCTGATGAGCCTGATGATTATGTACTTGCAACCAATGAGACCCATTCAATACGTGAATTTGTTGAAGAAACTTTTAAGGTGCTGGGAGAAGAGATCATCTGGACCGGAACAGGACTTAACGAGAAAGGGATACTGAAGTCATCAGGCAGGGAAGTTGTAAATATCGATCCGCGGTATTTCAGACCAACTGAAGTTGATATATTAATTGGTGATCCGGCTATGGCAAAAGAAAAGTTAGGGTGGATCCCGAAGACAACCTTCAAAGAGCTTGTGAAGATCATGACATTGTCAGATTTTGAAAAGGCAAAGCGAAGGATCGAGTAATTTTGGTTATGTTGTTATTTTGTTATGTTGTTATGTCGTTAGAACAAGAATATTTTGATTGAAAGTGATGAAGTATTCGTTTGAAAAACTTGAGGTCTGGAATGATGCAAGAGTTTTAACTAAAACTATTTATAAAATTACTAAGGGATATCCTGAAGATGAAAAATTTGGAATTACTAATCAGATGAGAAGGGCAGTAATTTCTGTTTCATCAAATATTGTCGAAGGCTCCTACAGGAATTCAGGTAAAGACAAATCTAATTTTATGACTATAGCCTATTCGGGTTTGATGGAGTTACTGAATCAAACAATAGTATCACTTGATTTAGATTATATTACAGAAGATGAGTATAATGAAATAAGAAAGCAAATTGAAAAAGTCTCAAATAAACTAAGTTCACTCACCAAATATTTCAAATCCTTAAAACCATAACACCCGTACAACATAACGCCATAACAACATAACGCCACAACGCCATAACAATGAACAGTCCTGAACTAAAAGCTTTTATACTGGAGAATAGCTCTCTTTTCTGGTACACTCCTCAAGACAGGAAAGAAGATATTGGTCCGGAATTATTGGTAGAGACCATCATGAACTATGGAGATATAAATTCTATACGTAAATTAATTAAATTAATGGGCATAAAAGAAGTTTCAGATGTTTTTTTTAATGCTACCGGCAGGAAAAAGTTAAATTATTATCCTGAAATATATAATTTTTTTGAACTCGTTTTAAAAAAATATGCATAAAAATATTCTTTCTAAAGATCAGACTGAACTTTTACCTCTTGTAAAACAGTTTATTCGTGAATATTACCTTGTTGGCGGAACTGCTATCGCATTACATATTGGACACAGACAATCTATTGATTTTGATCTTTTTAAGTACAATGACCTTAGACATAAAAGCATTCTATTAAAAGTTTCAAAATGTAACTATCCATATGTCATAACAAGGAGAGTTACAGAGCAGATGAATTTGACTATTAACTATGTTAAGTTTACTTTTTATCAGTATCCATATAATATTGAAGCTCCATGTAATTTTGAGGATATATTAAGATTGCCTGAGCTTATTGATTTGGCTGCAATGAAAGCTTATGCGCTCGGACGTAGATCAAAATGGAAAGATTATGTTGATCTCTATTTTATTTTAAAAAACTATTATTCGATAGAACAGATATCATCCAGGGCAGAAGTAATATTTGACCAGATGTTTTCTGAAAAACTATTCAGGGCTCAACTAAGCTATTTTAAAGATATTGATTATTCTGAACCTGTTGAATATATTTCCACTCCGGTTCCTGAAGATGAAATAAAAAACTTTTTAATTGAAAAAGCAATTGACATCGGGATTTAGTTTCTTAAGTATAGGTGCTGGTTTCTT
>MENI01000108.1:7300-8855 GCA_001768195.1 Bacteroidetes bacterium GWA2_40_15
CCTGGATACTCCGAAGTCTGCTGGCTCTGTTCGTGACAAATAAGATGAATGTTCATAAAAAACATTTAAATATCGGGTAGTTATTCTACCCGTTATGTTTATATTTGCAGGAATTCATTATCGGAAATTGACTTTAAGGTTGTTAAATAACCCCATTTCAGCACTCCAAAATGTGACTGACGGGGCGAAGCAGTATTATTAAGGAGCATTAAAGCCATCTGAAGTAATTGAAAATAAAGTCTTAAAGATTACAGTTTTGCATAATATTCACAATCAGGAACAAAATAACTCCGGAGCCCATGTATGATATCCGATGGGAACAACGTTTCCTTAATTACAAAAAAGCATTAGATCAGCTTTCACGCTTTGTAGCAAAAGAGAATCTGAATGAAATGGAGGAGCAGGGGTTAATTCAGGCATTTGAGTACACGTTTGAATTAGCCTGGAAAACGCTTCAGGATTTTTTAGAAGAAAGAGGAGGTTACCTGGAAATCAAGGGACCAAGACCTGTCATAATGAAAGCATTCCAGGATGGATATATTGAGAAGGGCGAAAAATGGATGGAGATGATAAATGACAGAAATCGCACTGTCCATACGTATGATGAGAAAATTGCCCGTGAAATTTCTGCAGCTATTGTTCGTGATTATCACCCATTACTAACTGATCTTAGTCAAAAATTGCAGCAATTGCTTCAATAGGAGGATTCAAATGCCTTATGGATTGTCTGAGACGGTAATTGAAAAGCTTATATCTGTTTTCTCGTCAAATAGCGAAATAGATGAGGTAATTATTTTTGGTTCCCGTGCGAAAGGTAATTATAAGGAAGGAAGCGATATCGATATCTCACTAAAGGGTGCGGGAATCACTTCTTCACTTATTCGTAAAATAGAGTTAGAAATAGATAATTTGTATCTTCCATATAAAGTAGACCTTATTAATTACAATGACATTATAGAGCCAATGTTAACTGATCATATTGATCGCGTTGGCATTTGCATTTATAAAAAAACTTAATCAGGGTATTAATAGTTTCTCGTACTTGTTTTTCCTTTTGTCTTTTGTCTTTTGTCTTTTGTCTTTTGTCTTGATTTAAACACTCCTCCTTGCTCGACACTCTCGTAACATCGAAGACCCGCCTCAAGCTCATACTGAAATTCTTCCTCAATTCATCCAGCTCAGCGTATCTGAAGGAGTTGGCGAAAGAGTTCGGAGAGAGCAGCAATGCTGTCAGATTGGAGCTCAACAGGTTCGAAAAAGCAGGACTCCTGGAGTCAGAGGTTAGCGGTAATAAAAAGATGTACCAGGCTAACGTGTTACATCCGTTGTACAAGGATATTCATAGCATTATCAGCAAAACTATTGGGATCGATCAGATTATTGAAGAGGTTATTGACAAACTTGGTGATGTGGAAGAAGCCTATATAACCGGAGATTTTGCTATTGGGAAGAACGGAAAAACTATTGATATACTCCTTATTGGTGCCGATATCAATAAAAATTTCCTTCACCTGTTAATTGACAAAGCTGAGTTCCTTATAAACCGTAAAATCCG
>MENI01000108.1:8962-9178 GCA_001768195.1 Bacteroidetes bacterium GWA2_40_15
CATAACGCCATAACGCCATACCAACATAACGCCATACCAACATAACGCCATAACGCCATAACGCCATACCAACATAACATGCAAAAAGACTCCAAAATATACATCGCCGGCCACAATGGGATGGTAGGCAGTGCAATCACCAGGAAGCTGACTTCCGAAGGCTATACTAACCTGGTATTTACGCCATTTCCTCCATATGATCTTACCAATCAGCAG
>MENI01000109.1 GCA_001768195.1 Bacteroidetes bacterium GWA2_40_15
GACAACATCTACTGTATTAAATCTAACCTTAGGATAAATCTCAGCAAAAATATGGATAGGTATTGATGTTCCGGTTCCAATATCAAGTACAGAATCAATACCTTCTATAAAAGGTCTAAATAATTCAATGAGGTCAAATATTATATCTTCCAATGATTTACTCACAACCGTAACTCGTATTAAAGTGCACTTAAAGTTACATTAAATTAGAGAAATTATTCATAAGGTGGTTATTATAAGAGAAGTTGTCTCCTTTCTTTTGAAGGGAGGTAGACAATGAGCCTATAATATCTTTTTACTACATATCATTTTATCAACCAAATTATTCTCCCCAAAATAATTTATTCTGGACTGAAATAACCGGTCAAGCTGAACTTCTGAAACAGAAGTAAAGTGAGCATATGTTTCTGAATATAATTCAACACTTGAATCCGGAATATAAACATCACAATATTAATGTAAAAGGTTAACGTAATTTAGATACAAACGGACTGCTCTTATGAAACCGGAAGATGGGCGTAAGTGATTAACCATCTCATTAATATCTCTGGTTTAAAGATCAAACTAAAGTTCCTCAAATATTTTTAAATAATCCATTACCGAATTGATTGATAACCACCAGGTATTCCATTTTTTGATAGGACTATCTGCCATAACTGATCATGTCTTCTTGATCTGAACGAGCCTGCGCTTGAGAGCAAAAAGTATTTCCACATCCTGAAGAATCGTTCGGAATACTTATTCTTTATCTTGTCCCAATTCGTAACAAAGTTGTTAAACCACTCCATAAGAGTCTTATCGTAATCTATTCCAAAATTGTGCCAGTCTTCCATCACGAAAAGATTTTCAATTGCTTTGCTAAGCTGAGCCATCGATGGAAGCATCCCATTTGGGAAAATATATTTATTTGTCCACAGATTATGAGTTTTTACAGATTTGATACTTCCAATGGTTTGAAGAAGAAATAAACCTTCATCATTCAAGCATTTATTCGCTACTTTAAAAAATGTTTTGTAATTTTTGTAACCTACGTGTTCAATCATCCCAACGCTTACTATTCTGTCATACTTTTCATTTACATCGCGATAATCCATCAGCCGGATCTCAACCGGAAGCCCTTTGCATAATTTTCTTCCAAGCTCTACCTGTTCTTTTGAGACAGTAATCCCAACAACTTCAACATTGTATTTCTCTGCAGAATATTTTCCAAAAGCTCCCCAACCGCAACCTATATCGAGTACCCGCATTCCAGGTTCGAGATAAAGTTTGCGGCAAATTAATTCGAGTTTGTTATCCTGAGCTTCATCTAAGCTATCGGCATCCTTCCAATATGCGCAACTGTAATTCATTCGTTTATCGAGCATATGTTGGAAAAGTTCATTCCCCAGATCATAATGCTTTTCACCGATGATGAATGCTCTCCGTTTTGATTGCAGATTGAAAATTTGTGTTGTAAAAAATCTGAAAAGAATCGGGAAATTTCTTCGTATTTTTTTGTCAAGTTGAGCTGTTAGAATTTTGTATATCAATTCGTCAACTTTTCCAGCATCCCACCAACCGTCCATATAGGATTCACCGATACCTAATTCACCTTCTGTAATTGCTCTTCTATAAAATTCCTCATTGTGAATCTGGATATCCCAGGGATTACTGCCGTTAATTTTCACTCCGGCGAGTTCCAAAATCTCTTCTGTTATTTTTTTACACTTTTTGTTCATAATAAACACCATCAATTAATTTGAATTATAACACAGTACCATTTTTTATAAACTCGTATCACCTCATCCCGAATTACTAAGGACAACTTATTGATTAGTAAATTTAGTCAAATAAAATGCTGAATGCAAGTCGTGAATGCAACTTATTGATTAGCAACTTAATTAAAGTTGATTAGGAACGAGATAGTCTGCCTGTGAGAAAAGATCTGTCAGGTCAGCTATCAGGCTCTTTACTTTCTTTATATTCCTTTAGCAAAGATTGGAAGATCTCCTTTACTGATGATATTTTAGTCGCTCTGAAAGCATTGCTCCCGGCAAAAGCAAAGCCATTTTCAAAATCCCCCTTAAGTGCATTTATAAGTGCAATGATAATGCAATAAGGGCTTTTAGTAATGTCACAAGTGTTGATACATTTAAACGGACATTTTTTCGGCTGTTTTTTACCAGCTTTCACCTTTGTGAGGAAATTGCTTGAAATAGCCCGCCCTGGCATACCAACAGGGCTCTTTATTATTTCAATATCCTTTTCATCGGCATCAATGTATGCCTGTTTGAATGCAGGTGATGCATCACATTCATCGGTGGTTACAAATCTGGTCCCCATTTGTACCCCCGAAGCTCCCAGTTTCAGGATGTTATGAATATCTTCACCCGTGTATATCCCTCCTGCTGCAATAAGCGGTATAGATTGATTGTATTCTTCCTCAAAAGGCTTAAGTTCATTAACGATTTCCGGAACAAGCTTTTCAAGTGAATAATCGTTATCTTCGATCTGTTCTTCCTTAAAGCCCAGATGACCGCCTGCCTTCGGTCCTTCAACAATAACAGCATCGGGCAGATAATCATAATTAGCTTTCCACTTTTCACAGATAATCTTAGTAGCTCTGGCCGATGAGACAATAGGTACGAGCTTTGTAATACTGTCTTTCTTCAAAAAGGAGGGCAAATTAAGCGGAAGTCCTGCACCTGCTATAATGATATCAACTTTTTCGGAGATTGAAGTTTTTATCATATCCGCAAAATTTGTCATGGCAACCAGAACGTTAACGCCAATGACACCATGGGTTTTCTCTCTTGCTTTCCGGATCTCTTCCTTAAGTCCGATAATACTTGCCTCAAGAAAATTTTCAGAAAAGTCTTTGTATAAAAGCCCGAGCCCTGCACTTGAAATTACTCCAATCCCGCCTTCGTTGGCAACTGCGGCTGCCAGTCCGGAAAGCGAAATACCAACTCCCATACCACCCTGAATGACCGGAACAGTAATTGAAAGACTCCCGATTTTTAATGCCTTCATTTATCGTTTTTATATTCGCATTTTTTGGTTACGATAAACATAGCTATGGCCAGCAGCAGGAAGCTGTTTGCAGCATGGAAAAAATTCACGGCATGATTAAAACCCAAAATTCCTTTTCCTATTAAAAGAGAAATACATGCAAGTAAGATAATAACAGCTGCAATTACAGCGAAAATCCATGCTATCCGGTTAAGTGCTTTCATAATAGTAAAGTTTTGGTTGTATGTATAATAAAATTATGCATTAAGCAAGGTATGAACTAAAAGGATACAAGTCAATAGTTTCATAATACTAATTGCATTGCAGATTGTGCTTTTATCATCAATACGCGCTCAAAGGCATCGTTCTCATCTTTGTCGATTGAAATATATAGTGATGAGTATCCTTTTTTTCTAACACCACATTAAGCCTGTCTTTATTTTGGAATTCTTTCAAACATAGTGCGCACCATGTTGCCCAGACATCAATAAAAACAAGGGTGTCTTTAAAAAAGTCTAAACATTCTTTCAGTGTATTTAGTGCATAGTTGTCAATAAAGGTTATGTTATGAGTTTTATCGGTTTCTATTTTTTCATAAAAAGTTCGAACTGGTTCAATAAAGGGACTAATGAATTGAGAATAAGAATTATTAGGGAAATCGTTATTAAACTTATCATACAAGTTAATTAGTTATGAGTGTGAATTTTATTTTCTTTGTATATTTTCATCAACGAGTCAGTGTGTAAGTAAAAATGGCTCTTTTGGTTTTGCAGAAGTGTATTGCTTGTGTGTTGGGCAAAACCAAATGTGCCATTTTGGACAGGCATTAGAATTTTAAAATTTTTGTGCGAGGGGCCAAGTCCCGATAAATGTGACAAGATTAAATGTCAAGCTTTAAGCTAATTAAGGGCACAAATCTGTCTTATTGTCTCGAATAGAATCGCTGTCAAGTCGTTGATTAGCTTGCCTATAACTAATTTATAATGGGAATTACAGTAAGTGTTATTTATAGATCGGTACGCAGCTACCATCAGGGAATTAAGGCTGCAAAATACCTTGAGACGAGACTGCTTGAGAGAGATATTAAGGTTCATTTGGTGGAGTGAGAGCAGCGGTCCATCTCAGGGTCATTGTGGGGGAACTGGGAATGCCGGCAATATCTTCTATGCTCCCTTTTCCGGTAATCGGCAATTTGTTCGACGAAAACCTGAAACCGCTTAATGATCGGATTGACTCATCAACCTCCCGGTTTCTTGATGAGTTTGTTTGGTATATCAATGCATTTAAGAACCAACGTGCAGTTGGATTACCATACTGATGTAAAGCTATTTACAATAACATTTTAGGACGGAACATTAACCTAACCAGGGAAACTGTCCGGGATGCAAATATTACTCCCATCCATTTATGGTACTTTCCGGGAAAATTTATCATCTATTCAGGCAGAAGATTTTTCCCTTTAACCTTTGCAGGTAAAAAGATATCGATGACTCCCTTAATCCCTACACTCATAACAATATTATAAAAGAATACCAGGAATCCAATCAGGAGAAGTGTTCCTGAAAGGGCAGCAAGAACCATATAGGTATTGAACTCACCATTAATATATAAAGATCTTCTTAACATACCATTTAATCCTGCTATTCCCATAAATGCGCCCATTCCGATTCCACCGATAAGGTGGCACCAGAAATGAATATTAGCCAGTTTCTGACTATAAAGTTTTGCTCCGTTTGTCAGGATTGGGAAGAGTAGATAAATGGCTGAATAGAGTGTCATAGTCAATCCTACGAGTATTGCTACATGAACGTGAGGGCCGACTATCCATTGCGTATTATGAAGGATCCTGTTCAATCCAACATCAGCCTGCATTATGCCTGCCGGTACTGCGAGAGCAAATCCCAGTAACCCGCCCAGGAGGAATTTTAATGGATTGGTCATTTTCAAAGGTCTTGCGCTCCAGAGAGTTGCAAGAGTAATAAAGAAGGCAAGTCCCTGGGTGATAAGCTCGAAAGCAGTTACCAACTCGCCCGATAATACTTTAAGGTATGCAGGTTGTGCCTGATCTGAAAGAAGGTGATGCGACCATACGGTCCATGATACAATAAGTTCAACAAGCAAGGCAGCACGGGCAATATTCTGCATGAAGAGTTGCTTACCGCTTATCATCATAGCCAGAAGATACCACGTACCTGCAACGAAAATAAGAACCAGACCATCAGCAATCAGATCAAGTCCCCACCAGAACCAGTTTTTATACAAAAGAGCATCTATAGCTGTTTCCTTAAGATCGAAACCCAGGATAGCTGCTATCATGTATACAAGTATGAGCACCCCGGTAAAGAGGATGATAAGAGCATTCAGAGCGACATCAACACTGCCTCTTGCTACTGCAGCCACTGGTAATGGGACAAGATGTTCTTTTTTGTTTTTAGTGAAGATATTTCTGAAGCCTGATATTCCCAGTGCAGAAGCAAGGAGCGCTTTTGATGGTTGTTTTTCCCAGCCCTCAGGAGTGTAGGTTATTGTTTTAAAGATGTTTATTACAAAGAAAGCACTGCCAACCATT
>MENI01000110.1:0-99061 GCA_001768195.1 Bacteroidetes bacterium GWA2_40_15
GTTGAAAAATCTAAATCCATTAACCGCAGGGGGCGCAAAGGCAAGACGCAAAGATCACAAAGAGCTGAAAATATGTGTTTTAGCTTTGCGTTCTTTGCAACATCTTAGCGTTCTTTGCGGTTAAAAAGGATTTTTTCAACAGCCCCGATCTCCCACGTACAATACAAAGAAATTTACAAAGAATGTATTAATATTTTCAGCATAATTATGTTATATTTAGATACATAATTTTAAATGCTGTAATGATGAAGACATTGAACACTACCTTCCGTATTTTGTTGATATTAACTCTCCTGGTATCTGTTTCTTTTTCAGGGTTTTCCCAGACTGGTAAAGCCATAGTAAAAGAGTATAATCAGACCTACACAACCTACCCATATTCTGATCCGAGTCCCGTACCTGTTCTATCGTCTCTTTATCCGTATTTCAGGTATGACGGGTTTACTGATACTCCTGTTCAGAAAGAGTGGAAGGTTGTTGAACTTGAGAACGACTATATAAAAGTTCTTATCTTCCCTGAAGTGGGAGGTAAGATTTGGACCGCAATTGAAAAATCGACTAACCAGCCATTCATATATTATAATCATGCTGTTAAATTCCGCGATGTTGCCATGCGTGGCCCTTATACAAGCGGTGGCCTTGAACTGAACTATGGCATAATAGGTCATACCCCAAATGCTGCAACACCTGTTGATTACGTGATTCAGAATAATGATGACAGTAGTGTGAGCTGCATTGTCGGGGTACTGGATCTCCTGACACGGAGTAACTGGCGTCTTGAAATCAGATTACCGAATGATAAAGCATATTTCATTACAAAGACCTTCTGGTACAACTCAACTCCGGTGTCACAACCTTATTATCACTGGCTGAACGGAGGATACAAATCAGCAGGGAATCTGGAATTCATATTCCCCGGAACACACTATGTCGGACATGGGGGTGAATATGCCCGCTGGCCTGTTAATGAGAATAACGGACAGAAGATCTCTTTCTACGAAGAGAATAATTTCGGCGGGTATAAATCATATCATGTTCTCGGCAAATATGCCGGCTTCGCAGGAGGTTACTGGCATGATGATAAGTTCGGTGTGGTAAGATACGGTAACTATGATGACAAAGCAGGGAAAAAGATATGGATATGGGGTCTCTCACGGCAGGGAATGATATGGGAGAAACTTCTTACCGATACTGACGGCCAATATGTTGAAATGCAGTCGGGAAGGTTATTTAACCAGAACTCGGGCCGATCATTATACACACCTTTCAAATACATGGGTTTTGCTCCCTATGCAACCGATATCTGGACCGAATATTTCTATCCGGTTCTGAAAACCCGCGGTTATGTGGAAGCTAATGAATATGGAGCTCTTAATCTGAAAAATGAGGATGGTTATCTTAAAGTCTACTTTTCCCCGGCTCAGAAAATTGACGATAATCTTGAAATCAGGGAGGGACAGAATGTGCTGTACAGCAAGAAGGTAAGCCTTGCTCCAATGAAGACATTTGCTGATTCCATAAGATTCAATGGCAATGCTGAGAATCTTACAGTAACTGTGGGAGTCACTAAACTTACATACAGCTCAGATCCGCAATTCAATGTTATAAGCAGACCGCTTGCTGCGCCTGATGATTTTGACTGGAAGAGTGCCTACGGATTGTATCTGGAAGGAAGGGAAGCAATGGATCAAAAGATGTATCCGCATGCTGAAGAGAAACTTAAGGCTGCTATTAAGCTTGATCATAATCATATTCCGTCATTGCTCAGAATGGCTGAACTTAAACTCAGGAATCTTCAGTACAAAGAAGCCCTTGAATTTGCCACCAGAGCGCTCAGTATCGATACACATGATGGTGAAACCAATTATTATTACGGCCTGGTCAATGACCGTCTTGGAAATATAACAGATGCAAAGGACGGCTACAGTATCGCCACGCTTTCATCGGAATATCGAAGTGCTGCATATACCGGGCTCAGCAGACTTTATCTCAAAGAGAATGATTATGCCAGGGCGCTTGGATATGCCTGGCGGGCGGTTGATTATAACAGGTATAATATTGAAGCACTTCAGCTGCAGGCAGTTATAAACAGGAAGAATGGTGATATTGGTAAAGCTGAAAGTGTATTGAAGACTATTCTTGCTTTTGATCCTCTTAATCATTTTTCGGGATTTGAGAAGTACTTGATGAAAAATGATGAGATGAGCAAAAAAGCGTTTGTATCACTGATACGCAATGAATTGCCATATGAAACATTTATGGAACTTGCCGTATGGTACTATAATGCAGGCTGTACAGATGAAGCAGCAAAAGTTCTTGCCTTATCACCGGCAACTGCAGAAACAGAATACTGGTTGAGCTTCCTTCAGAACAAAAAAGTGAACTTCGAAGCAATCAAACCTGCTTATTCATTTCCGTTCCGGTGGGAATTGGCACAGGTAATTGAGAAACTCTTAAGCAGCCAGGATAACTGGCTCCTTAAGTTCCATCTTGCACTGATCTATAAAGACAGGAACCGGATTGAGGAATCTGTCAGTCTGATTACTTCATGTGGAGATACTCCCGACTTTGCTCCTTTTTATGCTGTAAGAGCCGAGTTGCTGCGTGGGAAAGATGATATACAGTGTGAAAAAGATTTAAAAAAGGCACTTTCGCTTGATAATCAGTGGCGCTATCAGCAATACATGGCAAATTACTATATAAGTAACAGGCAGTATGATAAAGCTCTTGAAATAACAGGTCCGTTTTACAAGAGCCATCCCGGCGACTTCAGAATGGGGACTATACATGCCAGAGCTTTGCTTCTAAGCAAGAAATATAGAGAGGCAGATGCTCTTCTGACAAAACTGAATATAATCCCGGTTGAGGGAGCAACAGGCGGAAGGGAAATGTACCGTGAAGCAAAACTTATGCAGGCTGTCGGGCTGATGGAGAAGAAAAACTACAATGGCGCGCTGAAATTCATTAAACAGGCTGACCTGTGGCCCGAAAACCTTGGCGTTGGCAAACCTTACGAGGAGGATATTGACATGCGTCTGGAGAACTGGATGAGCTACCTCTGTCTTACGGGGTTGAAAAAATCACCGGAAGCTCAGACGAAACTTGATGTCATTATTAAATTCAGACCGGGGATAGAAAATACTGTCAGGAACTTCCTTCCTTCAAATGCAATCATTACTGCCTGGACTTATGAAAAGATGGACAGGAAGGATGAGGGACTTAAGTGGCTCGACAGCCAGATTGCTGCCTTCCCCAAATCGAAACTCATTGAATGGAGCAAGGCTGTATTTACAAATGATTCAGGATTTTTCCTAAACGAGGGTGACAAGGATGCAAATGCCAGAATTATAGAACAGCTTATGAAGCTTTGATTTTAATTATGGGGGTTGCTAAATGGCCTCTCTCTGATGCAAAAAGGAACTCCCTGGCTCCACATGATATGGCAGCTTCACACCACTGGTCAGTATTCAGATTTGAATGATTTTCATATAGCTGTTATTATAAAGCAAAACATGCAATTGGGTTAATATTATAAATGACATGGTCGTTTTCTGCTGAAATACCTGGTGAAATGGTTTTTTATTTGTATATTTAATATCTTTGAGTCAATGCAATACAATTCAGGTCATAATTATTTTTAAGTTAAATTTACACTTTCCGGAGATTTTAATAATCATTATGGAGGAAAATTCCTGTTGCAGTCAATGAATCTGAAAATATTTCATTATCCCATGATGAAAGAAAAAATATATAAGTCAGTAATTAAGAATGCAGCTTTTGGATATGCATGTCATGAGATATTATTTGATAAAAAGGGAAACCGTGCTGATTACAGGATTACAGATGTAAACAGTGCTTATGAAGATTTAACCGGACTTAGTTCATCAGAGCTTACATGCGGCAGGATTTCAGAACTTTTCTATAAAAAGAAAAGTCTGTCAGCCATTACATCAGATTTTTATGACATACTGTCCTTGCATTCTGATAGTGAGAAGATTGAGTACTTCTCAGAGAATACAAAGCGATGGTATGATGTTCAGGTGCTGAAAAGTATTGATGGGTATCTTATTACTCTGCTTAACGACATTACGCAACTGAAAAGCCTTCAGACTGAACTTGATAACACAGGCTATCTCCTTGTTGAGCATGACAGGTATATGCAGCTGAGGAATTTGCTGACCGAAAGTGAGGATAATTACAGATCGCTTACAGAACAGTTGCCTGTTGGTGTTTACAGAACCACAATTGACGGTCAGCTGATTTACTCAAACATGGCATTGGCCAGGATCCTTAATTACGATTCGACAAAGGAGCTGCTGGAAGTGGATGTAAAGCAGTTGTATGTTAATCCTGCTGACAGGCATGATCAGCTGAAATTTGCAGAAAATACTTCAGCTGTTCTAAATAGTGAGTTCCAACTCATCAGGAGAACAGGTGAACTGATATGGGTAAAGGACAATTGCCGTCTGTTCTTTGGCAAGGATAATAGTCCTTTATATTTTGACGGGATACTTGAGGATATTACTGAAAAAAAGCATGCCGAGATTGCCGTCAAGGAGAATGAAGCCAATCTTAAGTCGATAATAGAAAACACGCTTGAAAATATATGGTCAGTTAACCTGAACTATGAAATTCAGTATGTAAATGAGGTTTTTATATCTGCTTTTAAACGGACTTTTGGAGTACAACTATCCCCTGGTGTCAATATTGTAGAATCACTGCCTGAAGGCCTTAACCAATTATGGAAGGGAAGATACGACAGGGCCTTTCTTAATGAACATTTTTTGTTTGAAGACAAGATTGATATCAATGATTCTTCAGTTTATATTGAAGTTGCCATGAATCCGATTGTTATTGATGGCAAAGTTGCTGGAGTTTCGGTTTACGGGAGGGATATAACTGAGAATAAACATGCAGAGCAAAAACTGATCACTGCCAAGGAAAAGGCAGAAGAGAGTGATCGTCTTAAGTCAGCTTTTCTAGCCAATATGAGTCATGAAATACGAACTCCCATGAGTGGAATAATTGGCTTCCTTAACCTGCTTAATGAGCCTGACCTGTCTGACGAAAACAAAACCGCCTATATCAACATTGTTACTCAAAGCGGCCATCGTCTGCTTGATACCATCAATGACATTATTGAAATATCAAGAATAGAAACCGGCGGACTGCAGATTATTATGACACCGGTAAATGTATCGGAGCTGTTTGGTTATTACAGTGGTTTTTTCAGACAGCAGACAACTCAGAAGAGTCTGGAATATACTGTTAAATGCCATTTGCCGGCAGACATCAGTTATTTTAAGTCAGACAGGAAAAAGCTTGACAGTATTGTCTCAAACCTGATCAAAAATGCAATAAAATTCACACCTTCAGGTAATATTGAGTTTGGTTGCAGGCTGGTAGAGTCAAATCTTGTATTTTATGTGAACGACAGCGGAGTAGGCATCCCTGAAGAAAGACTTAATAGTATTTTTGACCGGTTTGTTCAGGGCGACCTTTCAACTTCCCGGCCGCATGAGGGATCGGGACTCGGACTGGCAATAGTAAAAGCTTATGTTGAGATGCTTCAGGGAAACATTACTGTACAATCGAAAGTAGGTGTCGGAACCTCTTTCATCTTTTCAATACCTTATGTGCCGGTTGACGAAACAAAAGTAAAATCATCTGACCTGATCTCCTCAGAGCAGATACCTATGAGTGGTACCAGTATCCTTATTGCTGAGGATGACTTCGCAAGTTACCTCTATATTCAGAAAGCTCTTTCAGGTGAGGGAATTACATTTTTACGCACTACAAACGGAGATGATACTGTAAAGGTGGTAATGGAGAATCCTGATCTTTCTGTAATCCTGATGGATATTAAAATGCCCGGGATGACAGGACTTGAAGCCACACGAAAGATCAGGGAGTTTAACAGCAGAGTCCCCATAATTGCACAGACAGCCTATTCACTTTCAGGCGACAGGGAATTAGCTATAGAAGCCGGGTGTACCGATTATATATCCAAACCTATTAACAGAAGAGAATTACAGAATATGGTTAAGAAGTACACCGGGAGCGTTTTGTAACCTCTCAGCTTCAATATTCCAACCTGATTTTTGCTTTTCCACTGAAAGGTCTGATAATTACTGATTCATTTATTGTGTCATATTCTCCTCCGGAAACTTTCACCGGATATATTCCTTCAGGGTGAGGAAGCCGGAAAATTACCTCCTCAGGCTTTCTATCCGAATTGCACTCGACAGTTGCCTCAATAAACTTTTCATCTGGTCCCGATACAGCATAGAATGTAATCGGACCGAAATAGCTGGATACATTTCTGATGTTCAATTCCTGACCTCCCTTCAGCCAGTTTCGTGGTACTCCGGGTAATAGCCTGGTTTTCCACTTTACGGATATTTTAAGGGTTTCTTCGTCTGTATCTGATAAAGAAGCAGACAGGTCAAATTGTAAAGCCGAAATTATTAATAATACTGATAAGATATTTTTCATATTCAGCTTATATTATTTAGTTCTTAAAAATACAGAAATTGGCTGAGTTGTTTGAAAATAATGTAATTTGGGTAAATTAAATCTGCAGAAACGCACCGGTGAGATACTTAAAAACACACTCAGATGACCAGGCTTTTATTTTTTATTCTTTTACTTCTGCTTCCATCAGTTGCTGAAGCCCAGTCAATATTCTTTACCCAGAGATGGGTTGAATATGAAGGCAGGATAAACAATAACAAACATAAAGGGGAAAGAACAAGGGTAAATGACAGAGGTATGAGCACTCATCCTGATTTTTCGTCGAGATATGAAGCTCACGTAAACGGACTTGCACTAGTCGGAATTACTGATACAATCAACCAGCTTGTAATGGCTGAATTAATATGTGAAATGTGGGGAGGTCATCCCAAAACCGCCAATAAGCGATTCCAGATTAACGGTGGAAAAACGTATTCTCTTCCTTCGGATAAAACAGCTGAAGGCAACTGCGAGTATCTGTTTCCCACAATCAAAATTGATAAAACAGAACTGGTTACCGGGACAAATGCAATCCAGTTCGCATGTGACAGGGGTGAGGCATTCTGGGGTCATTTCCTGTTGGAAGAGATTGGTATTAGGTGCTATTATGAACCAGAATCCCCATTTCTGAAACGGGCAGGATTGTCTGACTTCAGAGCTGTTCCTGAAACAAGCGATTTATCTCTGTCCGATTCATTGGATGTATGGCTCAGATTCGATGAATCGTATAAAGAAAAGATTTCACAGGTTCATTTTTTTGGATATTATAAAGGATATGACTGGAGTGGTTCAGGGAAAGAATCGCAGTGGCATGGGTACCAGTTTAAACAAAACTGGACCGGGAATATTGGCTCATCGACAGAACCGCCATATCATGTCAGATGGGATACCCGTTTGATTCCTGATCAGGATCACAATATGGCTATTATTGCTATAGTGGAATTCAAAAACAGAATCAATTGCTGGACTGATGTCTCTGAAGCTTTCAATTTTCCGTCTGCGAGGCAACAGGTAAAGCTGATTCATTGTTCTGAAATGCCTGTTCCTTTCTGGTCGAGAAACGGAGAGTTAAAGAAGGCTGCATTTGTATTACCCTGCAATCCTGAAGATATTGAAGAGGCTCAGCTTTATTCACGAATCTGGGATGGGGGTGAAGGTTCAATTACTGAACCATTCAGGATTAATGGTGTGGCATATAAGATAACTGCAGGGAATGCTCCACACGATCTGATTTTTACAATTAACAGGATTGATCAGGCTTCTTTAAAAAAGGGATTGAACAAAATTGAGCTTCTTTCTGATACTGAACATCATGGTATTGAGATATGTATGCCTGGTCCTGCAATTGTTATCCGGTATAAAAAGTAGTTTATAATTTTATTCCCTGCCAGGGGGCAATAATTATAAAATTGTTAGCTTTAAAACAACAACTAATGGATTCATGATGACAACTGGTTACGTAAAGATTTTATTGATCCCGGTATTGCTTTTTACTGTTTCCACTCTGGCCCTGGCCCAGGAATCGGCACAAAGTGATAAGACAAAACTAAATGCAGGTTGTACCTTCAGCTTAAACAGTAACGGCATATCATCAATACCCTCTTTCTCACTTGGTGCACCTGCGATTATTGCAGCCCCTTCTTTCACCCTTGGCCGTTTCAATTACGAACCTGTACTTGCTTATGACCTCGATATCCAGCCATGGTTTATTGATAACTGGTTCCGCTACAAAATAATTGACAAACCAAGATTTGAATTCAGGACAGGAGTAAACTTCAGCATGTATTTCAGCGATTATAAGCTTCCTGATGAGACAGTTCTGCAGGGACAGAGATATTGGGTAGCTGAATTTACAGCTATATATAAACCCTCCTCAGCAAGTTATCTGTCGGGTGCTTGCTGGATCGACAGGGGACAGGATGCCGGCACCATAGATGGGCTTTATTTCAGTATTATGGGAGAGAGATCGGAAATTGGAATAGGTAAATCATTTCTGCTGGCTGCCAACCTTCATCTTTTTTACATCGATTACAATGGAAACAATGACGGATTATTTATTTCACCAAAGCTTACCACTTCATTAAAAAATAAGCCGTTTGCACTCTTCTTTCACGTAATTCAGGCTATTACCGGCAACATTACGCCTTTCCCGGGTTTCAGTTGGAACATGGGGATAGCTTATTCATTGTAGGATACCATAATAAACTTGTGTTTTTTTCTAATTTTATACTATGATGATAAACAGAGAAAGTATGTTGCTATTAACATTAGTAGCAGTTCCGGTATTTCTCCGGTCATCTTCCCCTCTTAAAAAACCGGATAAGCCAAATTTCATTGTTATAATTGCTGACGATGTAAGCCTGGATGATTTTGGATGCTACGGTAACAGTCAGGTTAAAACACCAAATATTGACCGGCTGGCTGCTTCGGGGTTGAAGTTCAATAACTTTTTTCTCACAGCAAGCTCCTCCAGCCCAAGCAGGAACAGCATTATTACCGGCCGATATCCCCATAATACAGGTGGGGCTGAGCTGCATATGGAACCTCCTGAATACATGGTCTCATTTCCTGAGGTTCTGAAAAAAAACGGTTATTATACTGCTCAGGCGGGTAAATTTCATATGGGGAACTATGCACGCAGGGGATTTGATATTGTAAACGATAAACAGGGAAATGGTGACGGGGGTGAAGAATTATGGGTCAGATGTCTGGAAGAGAGGCCTGCTGATAAGCCTTTTTTCTTCTGGTTTGCAGCACATGATGCTCACCGGGTATGGGGGACGAATACATTTTCCGGCACTCATAATCCCTCATCTTTAACTCCTCCTGCTTATCTGGCTCAGGGAGAAAGAACAAAAACAGACCTGGCAGCCTATTATGATGAGATAGCAAGATTTGATCATTATGTGGGGCTGGTATATAAAGAGCTTGTCAGACAGAAGGTTGCTGATAATACCGTTATTATTGTTATGGCAGATAACGGAAGACCTTTCCCTCACAGTAAAACCAGGGTTAACGACCGTGGATTGCGAAGCCCGTTTATTGTTTACTGGCCTTCAGGTATCGGAATAAAACCAAAAGTGAGCAACAGCCTTGTCAGCTCGATCGATATTGCCCCGACATTGATAAGCCTGGCTTCAATAAGTGTTCCGGAGTCTTTTCAGGGTGTGAGTTTTACAGAACTTCTCAAAAATCCCGGGAAAAAATTCAGGAACTATATTTTCGCGGAGCATAACTGGCATGATTATGAGGCACATGAGAGGATGGTTCGAACTAAAGATTTTCTGTATATCCTTAATTCCAGGCCACAGTTTCCTCAATTAGGTCCTGCCGATGCAATAGGGAGCCTCTCTTTTTCAGACCTTGACAGCCTGAGAAAGATTGGTGGTCTCACTTTAAATCAGGCAGATATCTTTAATTCCCCAAGACCGGCTGAGGAGATGTATGACTGCATCTCCGACCCTGAACAGTTCAGTAGCATTGCCGGTTCTCATGATCATAAGGGTGATCTTGAGAAACTTCGTGAGGTACTGAAGGAATGGATGGAGGTAACCGGCGACAATATCCCTGAAAACCTTACAAAAGACTGGTATTTAAAAGAAGCCGGATATATAAAAACGGAGTATATTAATCTCAGGGGAGAACAAGTCGATAAAAAATTCAATGCAACCAGGATTAACAGTAAAGGGAGGTTCTGATTATGAAAAGACAAATTGTAATTGCACCAATTCTTCTGTGGGCAGGAATAGGCCTGTCCCAGGAGACAAAACCCAACATAGTATTTATCCTGGCTGATGACCTGGGGTGGAAGGATCTGGTTTGTTACGGTAATAAGTCAAATGAGACTCCTGCTCTGGATGCCCTGGCTAAAAGTGGTATCCGTTTTTCCCAGGCTTATGCGGCATGTCCTGTAAGCTCACCTACCAGGGCCTCTATAATGACAGGCAAGTACCCGGCCCGCCTTCACCTGACCAATTTCATTGCAGGGAATCGTACCGATACTGCTTCCAGGGTTTTACCTGCCCCCTGGAAACCTTACATGGAATCAAAGGAAGTAACTATAGCTGAACTGCTTAAAGAAAAGGGTTATATGACAGGTATGGTTGGAAAATGGCATCTGGGCGGAAATGATTCACTTGCCCCTTGGAACCAGGGTTTTGATTATTCGAGAATGATAGGCAAAAACGGTCTCGACTTTTATAACTATTCAATTTACTCGGATTCCTACAGCAATGAATTTACCGACCACGGGAAAGAATATCTTACCGATAAGCTGACAGAGTATGGTGTTGAGTTTATTGAAAAAAACAAAAAGAAACCTTTCTTTCTTTACCTGGCCTATTCAGCTCCTCATGTCGGAATTGTACCCAGGTCTGATAAGCTTATGAAGTATTTCTTCAAATATGGTCAGTCGGAGGAGAAATTCAATCCCAATTATGCAGCAATGATTGAAAGTCTTGATGAAGGAGTGGGAAAAGTGATGGAAACCCTGGGCAAGCTGGGACTTCTTGAAAATACTCTGGTGGTTTTTACCTCGGATAATGGCGGACTTGGAATGGACGAACTTGGTCCGACACCCACTTCAATGCTACCACTCAGGAAATGGAAGGGGCATGTTTATGAGGGCGGAATAAGAGTGCCGGCTATAGTAAGCTGGCCCGGCAGGATCAGATCAGGTATAACTTCTGATTTCTGTTACAGCTCTGTAGACTATCTCCCTACAATATGTGAATTGACTGGTATTAAGAATCTTCCTGATAAGATCGATGGCATGAGTATCTTATCAGTTTTACTGAATCCTGATATGGAAATGCTGGCCGAACGTCCGCTTTACTGGCATTATCCGCATTTTTCGAATCAGATGGGCCGTCCGGCCGGAGCTGTAAGATTTGGCAAATATAAGCTTGTTGAATTGTACGAATCAAATACGCTTGAGCTTTATGACCTTGAGGAGGATATTTCCGAATCTCAGGATTTATCAGGGCAGATGGTCGGTAAAACTGATGAAATGCATAAGATGCTCATTAACTGGCGGAGTAGTGTCGATGCTCAGATGCCTTTGCCAAATACGGTTTATAAACAGACTGAGAAATGATCATTCACACAAATACAGATAAAATGAAATTTAAAACCAGCCTTATTATAACTGCAGTATTGCTCTTTATTATGTCCGGAAATCTTCTGAATGGTCAGAATTATGATCTCCGGCCGGTAGTCACTTTAAATATTGGTTCGCGGATAGGTCAGCTGAGGGCCGTACCTGTGAAGATAGGTGACAAACATCCTTACGCAGTTGCATTTTTGTATTCAGAAGAGGCCGAAGTCGACCCATGGGAAGGGATGTTCTTTTTCCCTAAACACACTTTGAAACTGGCTGTAATGACTACATCAGGTGAGTTACTATGGAGAAGGGATCTGGGAGAAGGAGTTGTTCCCGGTATATGGTTCAGCCCCTTATTTGCTTTTGATCTCGATGAAGACGGAGTTGATGAATTATGGATAATTAATAATCGTGATCCGGAACACCCTCTTAATTATCATCAGTATGTTCTGCAGAAAATAGATCCTGAGACAGGTAAAAAACTCTCTGAGATACCCTGGCCAAAACCGGAGGTCCCACAGGAATTATCTCATCTCTACCGCCATTTTATTCTGGGCGCATATGTAAATGGAAACCCCCTGCTTTTAACTGCCCAGGGAACCTATGGCCCCATGAGGATTCAGGCATGGAACAAGGATATGTCGATGCGCCGGGAACACATTATTCCCAAAAATACCCCGGGAGCATTGGGTAGCCATGTCACACCGGTTGGGCAGCCAGTCAGTCTTGGTTTCGATATCTACACAACTATACCTGTTGATATTAACGGGGATGGTATTCATGAACTGGTGAAAGGATATTTCGAGGGCAATGGGGACCTGATCGACAGCAAAGGTAAGATTCTGGGTAATATCGGGGGATTGTCGGCGATGGCCTGTAAATTTACACCGGCACAGGGGGAGCAAATATCCAAAGATGGATGGATAAAGATATGGGCTGATGTTAACGCTAAAGATAATCAAAAGGCACTTAACAGGTATGCGAATCCCTTTTATAAAAGGAACAGGATACAAACCGGTAATGGTTATAATCTTTTTACTCTGGGAGGAATATGAATCTTAAATCATTAAACCTGATTGCTGTGGACTGTGTGTAAAAATAAAACCTATATCATATGAATATCAGAGAAAATCTTGTGCCGTTATATTTAACAGGCATTGCTTCGCTATTTACATCCTGTGGGAATCCTGCCGAATCTCCCAAACCAAACATAGTTTTAATTCTTGCCGATGATATGGGATGGGGGGATCTGGGTATTAACGGTAATATCCTGATTGAAACACCGGTACTGGACAGACTGGCAGTTCAAAGTCTCAGCTTCGACAGGTTCTATGTATGTCCGCTAAGCGCCCCTACCAGGGCAGAGATGCTAACCGGCAGATATTTTCTGAGGACTGGTGTGTCTTCAGTAACAAGTGGCTACGAGAACATGAGATCTGATGAGCTTACTGTTGCTGAGATTCTTAAGGAGAACGGATATGCAACCGGATGTTTCGGGAAATGGCATAACGGAGGTTATTATCAGCAACACCCTGTCAGGCAGGGATTTGATGAGTTTGTAGGGTTCTGTGTAGGGCACCTTGGATATTATTTCGATGCGTGGTACCTGCATAATGACGAAAATATAAAATCAACAGGCTATACCAGCGACTATTTTACAGATAAGGCTCTCGATTTTATAGACCGGAATAAGGAGAACAAGTTCTTTTGTTATGTACCCTATAATGTACCTCATTCACCCTTCCAGATTCCGGAGAAATACTTCAGCAAATACAATTCAGCGGGCCTTGATTCAACTCTGTCTTCCGTATACGGCATGGTTGAGAATATGGATGAAAATATCGGACGTATACTTCAGAAACTCGACGGACTGGGCCTGACGGAGAATACAATAGTTATTTTTCTTTCTGATAATGGACCAAATACTACTCGTTATAATGGCGAAATGAAAGGAAGAAAAGGATCGGTTGATGAGGGTGGGGTGAGAGTGCCGTTTTATATCTCCTGGCCGGCTGCCATCAAACCCGGAATTACATCACAGCTTGCCCAGGATATAGATATAATGCCGACTTTACTGAGTTTATGCAATATCGGATACAATCCGGTTAAGGCGGTTGACGGCATTGACCTGTCAGTTATAATTCACAGAAAATCAAAACCATTCGACCGCTACATTTTTTCAAGGCAGGCTTTTCAGCAACTTGAAAGATGCAATGCTTCAGTAAGGGATAACCGTTTCAGGCTTGTCAGAACAGGTAATGATACACTTCTCTATGACCTTCAGACTGACCCGTCGCAGGAAACTGATATTTCTGGCCGTGAGACTGACATTACAATGAAACTTATTGAAAAACTCTCAAAATGGGAAAATGAACTGGTAGCTGATTATATACCTGTGACTACAGTTGAAGCCGGATTCCGGGATGAAAAAATGTTCACCCTGCCTGTCCAGGATGCAATCCTTTCAGGAGAGATAAGATACTCGAGTATTCACCCTAACCAGTCGCACACAGAGAACTGGGTACAGAATGGCGATTCAATTTACTGGACCCTTAATATTCATAATGGAGGTACATATCAGGTCGAGATGCAATATGGCTGTCCAGCTTCCCTGACAGGTAGTAGAATGTCGTTTTATTCAGAATCAGAATCAAAATCTCTCATTTTTACTATTGACAAAGCATTTGAATCAGAGATTCTTCCTGATCGCGATTACGTTAAAAGAAGCGAATCTGTAGAAAGAACCTGGACATGGATGGATATAGGCGTAGTAAATCTTAAGCCCGGACCTGAAAAGATGACTATTAAATTAATTGAAAAAAATAAGAACGAAGCCGCGCTGTTAAAAGCTATCAGGTTGACGAAGCAATAATTATTCCTTAAGGCACTTATTCCTTCCTTATAAGGCAAACCCAGTCTTTCCCATCTTCAACAGGGGGTTTGCCTGTTGAGACATTACCTCCTGACAGCTTTTCGACCTTGCCTTTCAGTAATGGCCCTCCCGTACGTGGATTAAACCACTCTGCATTGTAATTTCCGGAAGGTAGTTTTATGACAGTTGCATCACCCTCAGGAATGTAGATTGCATAGATCTCTCCATCCTTCGCAAAACAAAAATCATCTCTTTCGCTGGTTAATTCATCAGCATTTCTCATTTCCCCGAATGGGAGGTAAGTATGGAAGAAATCAAGAGCTGTCTTAGTCTGATCCCACAGTAAATCCCTGCTTCTCCAGTCCTCACAGCTCAGGTCTGAATGTGGATACATATAACCGAAATACCATTCTACCCCGGCACCGCCAGCCATTAAATTGCCCCATAAGACTCTGTACCTGATAGTGTCATGAGCAGGATCAACTTCATCAGGAAGAGCTCCTTTCCAATGCTGACCTATCTCGTCTGAGCATACTACCCACTGATGAAGAGAGTCCTGAGAATTTTCAAGCCACTTTTTTGTTTCATTATGGACATCATCAACACTTCCGCATTGCATTGAAGGTCCCTCAATATTCCGAAAACCAAGATAAGCAGTCATGTCTTTTCTGCGCTGTTCCATGGCTGCATGGGTATGAACAACTATGAAATTATCATAAGGATCATGCTTTCTGAGGTAATCAGCCATCAGCTTTGTATCGTTATATGTCTGACCGTATGGAGAGAAATCAACCGGATTATGCTCTTCCCCCAGGTTCCATGTTATAGCCAGATGGTGTGAGAACCTGGCAATAAGCTCCCTCAGATATAACTTACGCTGAACATCCAGATATCCGCAATCGAGAAGAGTCTCATTCTCAGTTTCCTGCAATACTATGTGCAACATTAATCCCATTTTCTCAGCATGCGAAAAAACTATCTCCCACTGGTCAAGCTTACTGCAGTCGAAACGGTATCGTTCATTACGGCTGGTATAAGGCCACACATCCTCGCCATCTCCAAGTATGTTAAGTGTAAGAAAATAGATGCTGTTCATTCCTTTGGATGAAAGGTAGTTCAGGCCGCCTGTCAATCCTTTCCCTTTTCCGTTTTTCCATTGAGGATCACCTTCCTTCCAGTCGTTGATATGGGGCTCATATAGATGTAACCCCTTATTTGGAGTGGCTTCTCCGCTGCGTCTGATGTTATTGCCTCCGTAATATGTGCCATCAAAATCCTGGTATCCAAGTAGATTTTCAGGTGAATCGGTTCCTCCTTTCAAAAAAAGTTCATTGGTTCCTGCGAATTTCAGATACGATCCTCCGGTATATTCTAACCTCCCCTTCGCTCTGAAATCTGGAGCCATTTTATCGCTTGACTCCACCGTGAAAGAACCTTTCATGCCGTCAATGAAACATCTTGTTCCATAATCATTATCATCAGTGATTGAAGCATTTTTGCCTTTAATAAAGTTTACAGAATAGTTCCAGCTTCCTGTAGAAGGCGGGGAGAAGTGGACGCGCCATTTATCGCCTTTTCTTGCTGACGATTCTGCAGCTTTGCCATCAGCTGCAAAGTATCCTGGAACAGTAATGGTATCAGTTCCTTTTGAGAAGTAAACAGTCATCCTGTAATCAGTAAATGGATTTATTGTATCAAATTCGCTTGCTTCAGGGCCGTCAAACGCAAATGTAAGGGTGTGCCATTCTCTTAGTTCTCCTGAAATGGAAACACCAGGTGTCTTTTTACATGAGCCGGCAGTGAATGCGAGATGAAGTACTATAAGTGATAAAATGTGGAGACCTGGTTTCATAGGTTGATTTTTAATACACTCCAAATTTAACTTTTATTCAGAATTAAGAGTTGTTTTTCACCGGAATTGGATTTAAAAAGAGGTTTAAAACTAATATCTCTTATTTCAGCATGTATTCAGGGTGATTATGTGCTTTCAGGAGAGACGAGACATGATAAAAGTCATATTCTGACTTTTGTTTAATCAACTGAATTATTTTGTAAAACGATATGGATCATGCAATCCTTTAGTAAAATAGTTTACTTAATGTGTTTGCATATTTATACATAACAAATTACTATTTATGCATTTTTGTGTATTGTCTTAACTATTTATATTATTTTTGAGACAAATTTTATTCATTCAAAGCTTAAATAGTAATAAAGTGAAAGGCAATAAGCTGAAATTCAACAGGGTTGCAATTAAAGTTGGAAGTAATGTTATTACCGGGGCTGACGGATCACTCAGTGACGGAAGAATACTTCGCATTGTTGAGGATATAGCAATACTGTATAAACAGGGAATAGAGGTAATATTAATCACTTCAGGAGCTGTGGCTGCAGGGAGAAGTGAGTTCACCCCTTTAAAAAAGACCAATATTATAGAAGCGAAACAAATATGGGCAGCAATTGGCCAGGTAAAGCTGATGTCGAGTTACCAGTTCCTCTTCGGGAAATATGGTATTCAGGCAGGTCAGGTACTCGCCACCAAGGAGAATTTCAGGGACAGGCTGCATTATCTTAATATGAAAAACTGTATTTCGGCCATGCTTGAAAATAAGGTACTGCCAGTTGTGAATGAGAATGATACTGTTTCCATAGAGGAACTCATGTTCACTGACAATGATGAATTATCAGGCATGATCTCATCCATGATGGACTGCAATTCATTGATAATACTCTCCAATGTTGATGGAATTTATACCGGAACTCCAGGTAAAGAGGGAACTGAACTGATCACCGAAATAGACGAAAAAACAGAGGATTTTGATCATTATATTTCCGCTTCCAAATCAGGTTTCGGGAGAGGCGGAATGATAACGAAATGCAATATTGCCAGGAAGATTGCTTCACATGGGATTGATGTGTTTATTGCAAATGGAACGAGAGATGCAATTATAACTGATATTGTCAGGAAGAAAGATATTCCGTATACACATTTTGTTGCAAGCTACAAAAAAGAGTCCGGGGTTAAGAAATGGCTTGCACATTCCGGAACATTCGCCAGGGGAGCAGTAACAATAAATGACGGTGCAAGGCATGCTCTGCTTGGCGAGAAAGCCTCCAGTCTTCTGTTGGTTGGCATCACGAAGGTGCATGGCTCATTTAAGAAAGGAGATATCGTTAGCATCCTGGATGAAGATGGCAAAAAAATAGGGTTGGGGAAATCTCATTACGACTCGAAAAAGACAGAACAGAATCTTGGTGAGAAGGTTAGGAAACCGTTCATTCATTATCATTTCCTGGTATTGGAAGACAAGAACAAAAATTCTGTTATGATCTGATATATGATGATAATTTGTAAGATTGATTATTACCTTTATACAATATACTTTTTACCTGACAAATGAATTGTACTCCTGTTTTTAAGAAGGTAGTTAAAGCAAACCAGATGATGAATACACTGGATGCAAACACTGTTAATAAAGTGCTTCTGCTGGTTGCTGATGCTGCTGTTAAAAACTCTGATCTGATTCTTTCTGAGAACAGGAAAGATCTGATCAGAATGGATGAATCAGATCCCAGGTATGACAGGCTGAAGCTAACTGAATCGCGTATTAAGTCAATTGCAGGAGATATCAGGAAAGTTTCCGGACTTCAGTCACCCCTGGGAAGGATCATATCAGATGCAACCATGCCAAACGGTCTGAGAATTTCCCGGATATCTGTCCCTTTCGGGGTTATAGGTATAATTTATGAAGCAAGGCCAAATGTAACTTTTGATGTTTTTTCACTCTGCTTTAAATCGGGTAATGCCTGCATACTTAAGGGAGGAAGCGATGCAATTAATTCCAATACTGCTATAGTTCGAATAATCAGGTCAATACTTGAAGAGAACAATATAAATCCGGATGTTCTTACACTGCTTCCTGCAGGCAGGAGTGAAACAGCTCAATTGCTTAATGCCCGCCATTATGTCGATCTGATTATACCAAGAGGAAGCAGAAATCTCATCGATTTTGTACGTGAAAATGCCACTATTCCTGTTATAGAGACCGGTGCGGGCATCTGCCATACATATTTTGATGAATTTGGCGACAGGGAGAAAGGCAGGCTGATAATCCACAATGCCAAAACAAGGCGTGTGAGTGTATGTAATGCGCTTGACTGCCTGGTGATTCATGAAAAAAGACTTGGTGATCTCGAACATCTGGTAGGCCTGTGTGAAAGTTCAGATGTGGTTATTTATGCTGACAGTAAGGCATATAGATTTCTGAAGGGAAAATATCCGTCACATTTACTTAAGAAGGCTGACAGGAGTTCCTTTGGTACAGAATTCCTTTCATATAAAATGGCAGTTAAAACCGTAAGTTCTTTTGATGAAGCTGTCTTCCACATAAACTTATTTGGGTCTAAACACAGTGAAGCTATAATTTCCGAAAACAAAAAACGGATAGAGTTGTTTAACAGATCGGTTGATGCATCTTCGGTTTATGCCAATACATCCACGGCATTTACTGATGGCGCTGAATTCGGACTGGGGGCTGAGATAGGCATCTCAACACAAAAACTACATGCACGGGGACCAATGGCTCTTGAAGCTTTAACTACCTACAAGTGGATAATTGAAGGTGACGGACAGATTCGTAATTGATACTTATTATAAACAGATATGATATTTGATATTGAAATGATAAGTTCCTTCTACAGGAACATGCCGGCAAAGCTCGCTGAAATCAGAAATGTACTTAAACGCCCTCTTACTGTCAGTGAGAAGATCCTTTACACACATCTCTTTCCGGGTAACCCGGTTGCTTCCTGCAATCGCGGTGTTGATTATGTTGATTTTGCTCCCGACCGGGTTGCAATGCAGGATGCAACAGCACAGATGGCACTCCTCCAGTTCATGATGGCGGGGAAGAAACAGACTGCAGTCCCTTCATCGGTGCACTGCGATCATCTTATTATGGCAAAATCGGGAGCAGAAGCTGATATGAAAACAGCATTTACCGGAAATAAGGAGGTATATGATTTTCTTAGTACTGTTTGCAACAAATACAATATTGGTTTCTGGAATCCGGGCGCAGGGATAATTCATCAGATAGTACTTGAAAACTATGCATTTCCGGGAGGAATGATGATAGGAACTGATTCTCATACGCCTAATGCAGGTGGTCTTGGCATGGTTGCTATCGGAGTGGGAGGTGCCGATGCTGTCGATGTGATGACAGGTATGGCATGGGAATTGAAGCTACCCCGTCTGATAGGTATAAAACTCACCGGCAGACTCAACGGATGGGCATCGCCAAAGGATATTATCCTGAAAGTCGCCGGAATACTTTCTGTTAGTGGTGGAACAGGATGTATCGTCGAGTATTTTGGGGAAGGAGCTGAAGCACTTTCTTCCACAGGAAAAGCAACTATCTGTAATATGGGAGCTGAGATCGGGGCAACCTGCTCATTGTTCGGATATGATGAGGCTATGGCAAGGTACCTCACCGCTACCGGAAGAAAGGAAGTAGCTGATATGGCACTGGCCATTGGGGAACACCTGAGATCTGATATTGAGGTGCTTACATCGCCTGAAAAATACTATGATCAATACCTTGAGATAAACCTTTCAGAACTTGAACCTTATATCAACGGGCCATTTACTCCGGATCTGGCAACTCCTATCTCAAAAATGAAAGAGACTGCAGAGAAGTACGGCTGGCCTGTAGATATAGAGGTAGGACTGATAGGTTCCTGTACAAATTCATCTTACGAAGATATTTCACGGGCGGCTTCAGTTGTGAAAAATGCTCTTGCGGTAAAACTCTCAGCAAAATCTGAATTCAAGATTACCCCGGGATCCGAACAAATAAAGCACATAGCTGAACGGGATGGTTACCTTAAGCTGTTCGAAGAGATCGGAGGGGAAGTTTTTGCTAACGCATGCGGCCCATGCATTGGTCAGTGGGATAGGAAAGGCTCAGACAAGAGTCCTGTTAATTCTGTTATTCATTCTTTCAACAGGAACTTTGCAAAACGTACTGACGGCAATCCTAATACAAATGCTTTTGTTGCATCACCAGAGATCGTGACTGCAATTGCCATATCAGGAAAACTGACATTCAATCCCCTTACAGATACTCTGATAAATAAAGATGGCGAGGCAGTAAAAATTGCTGAACCATCAGGATTTGAACTTCCTCCCAATGGTTTCGGTAAGATTGATAACGGTTACCAGGAACCTTCAAAGGATGGGAGGAATATTGAGATAGCTATTGCCGGGGATTCAGACCGGCTGCAGTATTTGTCTCCGTTCGGAGAATGGGACGGAAAAGATTATCATAATCTGCCTCTTCTTATCAAAGCAAAAGGAAAATGCACAACAGACCACATCTCAATGGCCGGTTTCTGGCTCAAATACCGGGGACATCTGGAGAATATTTCCAATAATTATATGATTGGGGCAATAAACTTCTTCAATAATAAAGCGAATGAAATACTTAATCAGCTGACAGGAAAATATGATACGGTGCCGGCTGTTACAAAGGCGTATAAATCAGCAGGAATAGGATCGGTGGTTGTCGGGGAAGAGAATTTTGGTGAGGGATCTTCACGTGAACATGCTGCTATGGAGCCCAGATACCTTAATGTAAAAGCTGTGCTTGTAAAATCGTTTGCCAGGATTCATGAGACCAATCTCAAAAAGCAGGGCATCCTGCCGCTTACATTTACTGATAAGAGTGATTATGACAGGATAAGGGAGAGTGACAAAATATGCATTACAGGTCTTCACGAAATGGCTCCCGGAAAATCCCTCAGAGTCGTACTGCAGCACTCTGATGAAACAAAAGAGGAGATCGCTGCCATACATACTTACAACG
This sequence comes from Bacteroidetes bacterium GWA2_40_15, assembly GCA_001768195.1. GTDB lineage: Bacteria > Bacteroidota > Bacteroidia > Bacteroidales > VadinHA17 > LD21. The sequence continues at coordinate 21,350 of MENI01000110.1, forward strand.
AATCGCAGATTGACTGGTTCAGAGCAGGCAGTGCACTGAATCTGATAAGAAAATCAATGGATTACTAACAATAATTAGGTATTTAAACTATCTTTAAAACAATTATTAAATATATGATACCAGAGAAAATTTTACTGAAGAATGGCAAGCTGATTGTTCCTGAGAATCCAATTATTCCCTTTATAGAAGGTGATGGAACAGGTCCTGATATATGGAAAGCATCTGTCAGGGTATTTGATGCTGCTGTAAATAAGGCATATAATGGTAAAAGGAAAGTTGAATGGAAAGAGGTTCTTGCAGGCGAAAAGGCCTTTAAGCTAACCGGTAGCTGGCTTCCCGATCAGACCCTTGCCGATTTCAGGGAATTTATGGTAGGTATTAAAGGTCCACTTACAACTCCGGTTGGAGAGGGCATGCGTTCATTGAATGTTGCACTTCGGCAGATGCTTGATCTCTACACCTGTTACAGACCTGTCAGGTACTTTAAAGGTGTACCGAGCCCTGTGAAAAAACCTGAACTGGTCAATATGCACATATTCAGGGAAAATACTGAAGATATCTATGCCGGAATTGAGTTTATGCATGGACTTCCTGAAACTGAAAAAGTAAAGAAGTTCCTCATAGAAGAGATGGGTGTAAAAAAGATCAGGTTCCCTGAAACGACTTCTATCGCGATAAAACCTGTTTCTGTTGAAGGTACAGAAAGACTTGTGCGTCAGGCAATAAAATATGCAATCCGTAAGAAGCTTCCATCAGTTACCATTGTTCATAAAGGTAATATCATGAAATATACTGAAGGTGCTTTTATGAAATGGGGGTATGCTCTTGCCGAAAGAGAATTTAAGGATCAGGTTTTTACCTGGAATCAGCATAAACTGATCGCTGACAAACAGGGTGTTGAAACGGCTGATAAAATGCAGAAACAGGCGGAAGAATCAGGTAAAGTGATAATCAAGGATGTTATTGCCGATGCTTTCCTTCAGCAGATACTTACCCGTCCTGCCGAATACTCTGTAATCGCTACGCTTAATCTTAACGGCGACTATATCTCCGATGCCCTTGCTGCAATTGTAGGCGGGATAGGGATTGCTCCGGGGGCTAATATCAACTACGAAACCGGGCATGCAATATTTGAGGCAACTCACGGGACTGCACCAAAGTACGCTGATCAGGACAAGGTGAATCCGGGCTCTGTTATATTATCCGGGGCACTAATGTTCGAATATATGGGATGGGATGAGGTTTCAGCGTATATTTGTTCAGGTCTTGAAAAAACAATTCTGAGTAAGAAGGTTACATATGATTTTCACAGGCTGATGGAGAATGCCTCGCTTGTGAAAACATCTGAGTTCGGTGATGAAATTATTTCAAATATTTAGTTGATAATTATAAAAACAGTATTCTCATGAGAGCTGATTTCTTTACCAGTTTGGAAACAGAAGTAAGACAGGCATGTCAGATTGACACTGAGCTGTTTGAACAGTTTGATGTCAAACGGGGATTAAGGAATAAAGATGGTACAGGTGTTCTGGTTGGCCTGACCAATATCGGAGAGGTTGTGGGCTATAAGAAAGAAGATGGGAAAGTTGTGGCAATCCCGGGCAGACTTCTTTACAGAGGTATTGATATTGAGGATATTACCCATGGTTTTCAGCAGGAGAACAGGCATGGGTTTGATGAGACTGTTTTCCTTCTTCTGATCGGGCGCCTTCCCAAAAAGGATGAATTGAAGGAGTTCTCGGATTACATGGCTTCATTGCGATCACTTCCTGATGACTTTACCAAAGACATGATTCTATCGATGAAGGGAAAGGATGTACTTAACATACTTGCCCGTTCAGTACTTGGTTTATATACTCTCGATGAAAAACCTGATGACATATCGCTTGATAACATGTTTAAACAGTCGCTTAATCTGATGGCAAAATTTCCAACCATTGTTGCATATTCTTACCAGGCTTTAAGACATCTCTATCAGCGAAAAACACTATCGATCCGTCATCCTCAGACAAACATGACCACAGCTGAGAATTTCCTTTACCTCATAAAAGGTGACTGTACCGGTTTTACAAAACTTGAGGCTGACGTTCTCGACCTGTTGCTTGTTCTGCATGCAGAGCACGGAGGCGGAAACAACTCTTCATTTACCATGAGGGTAACAAGCTCTTCAGAAACTGACATCTATTCTTCAATTACATCTGCAATCGCATCTCTGAAGGGACCATTGCACGGAGGTGCAAATATAAGGGTCCTTGAAATGATGGGGGATATTAAGGCACATGTTAAGGACTGGACAAGTGAGACTGAGATTGAAGCGTATCTTCTGAAGATCCTTAATAAAAAGGCCAATGATTTTTCAGGAAAAATTTACGGTATAGGTCACGCAGTTTATACAATATCAGATCCTCGCGCTGCAATTCTTAAAACAAAGGCAAGAGAGCTTGCTATTGAAAAGGGACGGCTTGATGAGTTCGAACTATATTCCCTTGTGGAGAAACTGACTCCTGAAGTTCTGAGAGTTTTTAAAGGAGAGAAATTCACAAAGGTTGTATGTATAAATGTTGATTTCTATTCAGGATTTGTTTATGCATGCCTTGATGTTCCCAAGGAACTCTATACCCCTCTGTTCGCAGTGGCAAGGGCTTCAGGATGGTGTACCCACCGTATAGAGGAGCTGACATTCTCGGCTAAAAGAATTATCCGCCCTGCATTTAAAAATGTATACGGGACAAAAGATTATATTCCAATGAATGACAGGTAATTTGTAAAAAAATGAATCAGGACAACGAAAAATTTGATGTTCTTATAGTAGGAGGAGGGGTAGTAGGAACTGCCCTCCTTTATACTTTAAGCAGGTATAGTGATATAAAGAATATTTGTCTGATTGAAAAATACTCAGACTTTGGACTGGTGAATTCCGCATCTTATAATAATAGCCAGACTCTTCATTTTGGAGATATAGAAACCAACTACTCGATTGAGAAAGCCAGAAGCGTTAAGCGAATGGCAGATATGGTTATGAGATATGTTGAGCAGGAAAAGGATGCACCTGGCAGCGAAAAATTGTTCAGTAAGTACTCTAAAATGGTTCTGGCTGTCGGAAAAGAGCAGGTTGAAGGACTAAGAAAAAGGTATCCACCCTTCAGTGAGCTGTTTCCAAAACTCAGGATGATAGAGAGGGAAGAGATAGGCAGAATTGAACCCAGAGTTCTGGACGGGCGTGATCCGGATCAGGAGATACTTGCCCTGGTTACCGAAGACGGATATACAATCGATTTCAAGAGACTTTGTCATTCATTTGTTGATAATGCCCTGAAAAAGAATCCATTACTTAGTATCAATCTTCAAACGAAGATGCTTAAAATTTCAAAAACCGGTGATCATTATACTATAGTTACAAGCAAGGGGGAGATGAAGGCATCCGTAGTGGTTATTGCTGCAGGCGGCCATAGTCTTATGTATGCAAAATCGCTTGGATACGGGAAAAACCTGTCAATTCTGTCAATGGCCGGGAGCTTTTATACCGGACCAAAAGTGCTGAATGGAAAGGTTTATACCATTCAGCAGCCAAAGTTGCCTTTCGCTGCAATTCATGGCGATCCGGAAGTGCACAGCGCTGATGTAACAAGGTTTGGACCTACTGCCAAACCAATATTTCAGCTTGAAAGGCATAACTTTCCGTCATTCCGGGAGTACTGGAAAACATTTGGGCTTGGACTCAGTCCTGTAATCAGCCTGTCAAAGATTATTTTTGACAGGATTCTGTTCGCATATGTATTTATGAATTTTCTTTATGATCTGCCATATATCGGGAGAAGGTTGTTTATTAAGGAGGTAAGAAAGATAGTGCCTTCACTTAAGCTTAGCGAGCTTATGTTTGCCAGGGGAATAGGAGGTACCAGGCCACAGATTGTAAATAACACCACACGAAAGCTGGAATTGGGAGAAGCAAGGCTTACCGGTGACAATATAATAATCAGTATCACTCCGTCACCGGGTGCTTCAACCTGTCTTGGCAATGCATATTCGGATGCCTCAAAGATTGTTGAGTTCCTTGGTAACAAACATAAATTCGATAAAGAAGCATTCGAGAAAGACCTCTTTTGATTTCGGATTTCGGAATGGTGAATGCGGATTTTGGATTTTTTTTAGTTTTCGAAAGAAAATTTAAATGATTCGTTTTTCTTCGGAGCCGTTTTAAAGATCACAGCGGATGTGATATATACCTTTGTTCCTGAAGACTCGGGTCTTTTTTCACCTTTCACAACAAGTCTGACCTTGTGTTCTCCGGGCTGAAGTTTCATAATATGCCATATGCTTTCTGTATGCTGTTGTCTGGCAAAGTCATAATATGTGTCAATACTTCTGTGCAGAGTTCCGTCGACATAAACATCAGCTTTTCCTCCATCTTTGTACCAGTTTCCTACCAGCGAAATACCTGTTCCGCTGAATGAGAATTCAACTTCATCATCTTTATTTTCAGCAACCATTGCCTGCTTCACTTTTTTATTATCGCTTCCTGAAAAAACTTCGTAAGGTTTCCATTTGCCTTTGAATGACCTGCCTGCTTCATCAAAAGCTGATACTCTTTTGTCAAAAACAATATCGGGAAAAGAGTTCTCATATTCCGGAGCTGAAGGCGCCTGTATTTTAACCTTGATTACCTTGTCTGTAACAGTTCCTCCATCTTTGGCAATAAGCTCATGTGCATATTTTACTGTACTGGTGACAGCAGAATTGAAAGAGTATGTTGTATAGATAAAAAGTGAATCACCCATTGCTTTAACACCTTCCTGCATGTATGAGGGCAGACCGCTGAATCCGTTTATCACTCCAAGAACTGCAAGTGCATTTGATGGATTGCAGTCTGAATCCTGCCCGCATCGGGTTGATATCTCAAGTGTTTTCATGGGATCACCCTCTCCGTATAATAAACCCATGACTATGTATGCTCCGTTGAGTTTTGCATCAATATTGAAGGGAACGCCTGCTCCGCAGATGTCTACATCTCCCCATTTATTCTCAAGTTCCTGCCAGGCTGCCCTCCAGTCTGAAGGGTAGTGCTGATGAAGCCTGATCACATCCTTTATGATCTTGTAATAGTCGCTTTCTGCGGGAATTGAGAGGAGTGCTTTTTCGATGATTTTTGGGATGTCTGTTTCAAAATATGCTTCGGAATAGAGAGCTGCCACAAATATTCCTCCGTAAACTCCCTCTCCGTAATTCATTATTCTGCCTATCTTATCAGCAATCCCGGTTGCTGTTTTGGGCATACCGGGGCACATGAACCCGATGTAGTCAGCTTCAATCTGGAAATCAATGTCATCCGCATGGATATTATATTCAGGAGTTCCCGAGAGTGGTGCGAAAATACTGTCATAGTAATTCTTTCTTGCCTGCATGTTGGCATGCCATAAGCCATAACCTGCTTTTGCAAACATTTCCTGGTATTTTTTTGAAGGGGCATCCATACCGTACTTGTCCATCGACATCAGAAATGTAAGCTGTACATAAATATCATCCTGCCACATACTCCCACGTATGTCAGCAGGTTTCCATTTTATGGAATCTTCATACGTGATACCCCTTGCCCTGAATTCTGTAGGGGCTCCATATGTCACACCAATCATTTTTCCGGCCCATCCGCCGGCTATTTTGTCTTTTAAAACCTCAGGCTTAATTGACCTGAATTCTTCTGAGTTGCTTTTACAGGAGAGAACAGCCAGTACAATGGCTGACATTGCTGAAATGAAGATTCCTTTTTTCATAATTAGTTTATTTTTTTAAATTATATTTTTTATCGTTTATCGTCAATAGTTTTTTTTCTCAATCTCACTTGCGGCTTATTGCCATATTCAATTGCAACAGGCAGTCCATCGCTTAAAATAGATATTCTTGCAGCTTCTACAACCAGTTCATTTATATAACTGTTCGCAGGTGTTGCAATTATCCCTTTCTCATCAACCTCCTTTATCATAATTTTCCTTTTCTCAAGCGATTCTGATTCAGAAAGCCCTATAACTTCATTTTCAATCCGGCAGGCCATTGTCACTGAAGCAGCAACTGATTCATAACCATATCCGATTGGTTTGTAACCCTTTCCTTCCCAGGGAACAACTTTGTAGAAGTCGGGACTTACATAATTGAAATGTGAGCCTCCGCATCCGATACCCTCAAGATATGAATGTTCCACACCCCTGAACTGGTCGTTATGCTTTATCATTCCTGTTTTTCCATCCCCTTCGAAAAACATCTGCAGGCTCTGGTCATTACTGCCTGCTGCCTGATCGGGATAACCTAACCCGTCAATTACAGAGAGGAGGGCATTATTTTCGAAACGTACTCTTCCATGAGCCCACATGTATGCTTCATTGCCATTCGGGAATTTCCCTTTGATACCGGAAACTGATACTTCAATCGGTTTAAGTCCGGTTATAAAATATACCAGGTCGACATAATGGCAACCTATATAAACAAACGGATCTGTCTTATCGCATGTGAACCAGTTCTGAAAGTTGGATGACCTGTAATAATATGGTTCAATGAGTTTTGCCTCACCCATGACGAACTCTCCGAAATGAAGGAGTTCGTAACTTCTTTTTGCCATCAGCGACCTTCTGTCGAATCTTTTATGGTACTCAACCCCCACAAAGAGCCCCTTCTCATAGGCAATCTTCTCTATTTCAGCCGCCTGGTCATATTTAAGAACCAGCGGTTTCACACAAAGCACATGCTGATTATGTCTAAGAGCCTCTGTTACCACAGTGTAATGCAACTGATCGGGCATAGCCACTACTACCATCTGTTTTGGCTTCATGTTCGCGATTACCTCTTTGTACAGATCCGGGAACTTATTCCCCTCAGGTTCCGTTACAGGTGGATATGCTTCAAAATCCTGGCCCGGAAAAGCTTCATTGATCTCTCCTGATGCTTTAAGCGCTTTTAAAGGCCCGGAATCGAGTGCGCAGACTTTTATCTCACCAACAATTCCTGTTCGTTGCAAATGATAAAGAGATGGAAGGATCAGGTCATATGTGATCATTCCTCCTCCCACAACTACTATATCAAGGGTTCTCATCGTTGCTGCAGTTATTTATAAATTTTTCCCAGAATTTCATCGCATGCCTCTTCAAACACTGCAATTGATTCCTTCAACGCATCCTCTGTTATTACAAGTGGAGGAGCTATCTTCAGGCACTCGCCTGCTATGCCTACAGGTGCAAACATTAAAAGTCCCTTCTGAAAGCATTTCTCATTGATCTTTACTGCAGTTTCGGAGTCAGGTATTTTTGTTCCTTTTTTCACAACCTGTATCCCTGCAACAAGGCCTTTTCCCTGAAGGCAGCCAAGTATATCAGGATATTTGTCCCTGATACGCTTCAGTTCAGGGATCATAATATCTCCCATCTTCCGGGCATTGTCAACCAGTTTTTCCCGTATAATGATCTTGAGATTTTCGACTGCAGCAACTACAGGCAGCGGGCTCCCGGAGTGAGTGGATGTCATTGAACCTGGCCCATAGAGCGACATGATATCTTTTCTCCCGATTACAGCGGAGAGAGGCAGGGATGATGATATTCCTTTTCCACATGCGATCAGATCCGGCCTGATACCATAATGCTCATAACAGAACATTTTTCCGGTTCTCCCGAAGCCTGATTGTACTTCATCAAATATTGTTATAATATCGTTTTCCCGGCAGAAGGTTTCAAGTTTCCCGGCATATTCAACAGGCAGGAAGTCAGGTCCCACACCCTGGTAGGATTCAGTCATTACTCCTGCAATATCACCAGGATTGATCCCTTGCTGTTTCAGAGTATCTGTGAAGAGGTCAAATGATATGTTCTCGTTCTTATAACCATCAGGAAAAGGCACCTGTATGAAAGTTTTTCCTTCATCAACTATCCATGTTTTTAGCCGTGGGTTTCCTCCTGCAAGTTGTGCCCCCATGGTTCTGCCATGGAAGGCATTTGTGAAGGAAACCAGATATTTCTTCTTAGGGCCATGCTTCTCCAGAGCATATGTCTTTGCCAGTTTAATGCAGTTTTCAGTTGCTTCACTACCTGTACTCAGGAGGAATACCTGGTAGCTTTTGGGATCGGGTGATAATGACTGAAGCATTTTGGTCAGTTCTGCACGTTTTTCATGCACAAATACATAGGTTGCAAGAAGCTTCCGGTCTATCACTTTCTGAAGAGCTTCAATTATTTCCTTACGCCCGTGACCTGCATTAGTTATCAGAACTCCCGATGACCAGTCGATCCACATGTTGCCCCACTTGTCATACACCTGGAATCCTTCAGCCTTGTCCCACACCACCGGAGGTTGTCCCATCATGGAAACAGGTTCTGATTCAGTTAGTTGTTGAAAAACCGGAAGTGATTCAGGAACCGGAAGTGAGGTGACAATCCTTCTGTACTTTGTATTTACAGGCGGTACTTTTACCGGTTCCAGACTATATTTTGCCATGATATTTTAGGGTTTGAGATTTTACCTTAAATGCAAGCACAATATATAAAAAATTAGAGTATTTTATACAAAGTCAGAAGTCAGAAGTCCGAAGTCCGAAGTCAGAAGTCAAGACTCCAGGCACCCCGCACATCACACCTCACTCCTCACACCTCACTCCTCACACCTCACACCTCACACCTCACACCTCACACCTCACTCCTCACTCCTCACTCCTCACTCCTCACTCCTCATTTAATTACTCCCTGATACATCATCCTCTCCTCAATAAAAATGGTCATTTCATCAACAGGCATCTTTTGTTTTACGTAATAGTGGTTACCCGCGGGATTATCTTCCCAGGTATTACTTCCGTCAGCATTAACAGTGATTATGCCGCGAACAGTTTCGAAGTACCCTTCTGTTCCATAAACTCCTATAAGTACTGCAGTCTGATCCCAGCTCATTCTGCCTGATAAATCTCCCGAAAGAGGCATCCCAATCCTGTAAGTATCCTTGACCGGGCTGTTTTTTATGTCAGAATTGATCAGTCTGAGACCTGTTTTTATCTTTTCACCTATATCATCATAGTCAGAACCGGGATCGGTATCAAAGATGATTTTTACCGGTCTTTGTGCAGTTGTATTCTCTTTATCATTACAACCCGGTAGCAGGAGAATTATGAAAACCAGATTTATGAAATATTTCAGGATCAGAGGAAAAAGATTCATTTTTTATTATAACATATTATTACTGTTTTCTTCTTTTTTCAATAAATAAGGAAGTTCCAATTGAATATATTTATTTTCGGTAAGCGGATTGAAATTTATGTATTCTACTTGAATTTTCTCATTTGTTTCGAAAACAAAATTCGTTATAGCTGCCTTATTTTCATTAGTGTCGGTAATATTAACAATTAATGGAATTCGAACAAGGACAGTTTTCTCTGATGCTGCCAGATGTCGAAAATTTTCTATGATGTTTTCATTGCTTCTACCTGTAAAAAGTGTATGCTGAGAAGGATCAAAAATCTTCAGGTCAACAATAAACAGATCTACGTATGGCAGAATGCGGTCAATTATATCTTTTTCGCAATAAAGAGAGGTTTCTATTGCGGTATTAATATTTCTTTGTTTACATGCTTTGAGAATTTCTGACGAGAATTCCGCCTGGTAAAGAGGTTCTCCACCGGTTAAGGTAACTCCTCCGCCCGAAATTTGATAATATGCAAGGTCTTTTTCAATTTCTCTGATTGATTCGTCAATTGTGGTTTTATATCCCGTAAATTGTAAAGCATTGGTAGGGCAGGTGTTTATACATTCACCTGTTAAATGGCATGACCTCTTATCAATTTTGATTACAGGTGCCGGATCATAGGTCAATTTTAGTGCTTTTGTCGGACATACCTCTACACACTGACCACAGGCTATGCAAAGTTTCCTGTTATACCATATCGAAATATCCGGATTTATTCCTTCAGGGTTATGACACCACACACATTTCAACGGACATCCTTTCATGAAGACAGAAGTACGAATTCCAGGTCCGTCATGGATAGAGAACCGTTTTATCTTGAATATCCATCCTTCCGTTTGATCATGCTTCCCCATAAGTGGTTCGCTTTATGATTTCATCCTGTAAATCAGGAGCCAATTCTGTAAAGTATGCTGTATAGCCTGCTACCCTGATAGTCAGGCCCCTGTGCGATTCCGGATCGGTTTTGGCGTTTATCAATTCTTCGGATGTAACTACGTTGAATTGAACATGGTGAATCGGCAAACCAATGAAAGCTTTCAGCAATGATGTAAATTTTCTTCTGTCTTCCTGCGAATTGAATAGAGATGGTAAAAACTTCATATTCAGAAGAGTACCATTACTTGCCATCATTGAAGGAATTCGAAGAACAGAATTTAATACTGCTGTCGGTCCCAACTTATCCCTTCCGTTCATTGGTGACATTCCTCCATCAGCCAATGGAGTTTGGGCTAATCTGCCATCGGGTGTAGCACCAACGTAAAAACCCATCGGTACATGAGCCGACACCGTATAGAGGCCCATTTGGAAATCACCACCTCTGAAATTTTTATACATTTTTATCTTTCTTGCAAAATATCCGACCCATCTTGCTCCCAGTTCATCAACCCAGGCAACATCGTTTCCATATTTTGGAACTTGATTTATACAGCGTTGCCGGAGTGGTTCATTACCGGCAAAGTTATTTTTCAATGCTTTTAGCAATTGACCTTTTCCTATAGCTTCATCTTCAAAAACCAGCTTTTTCAGTACGGCTAAACTGTCTGAAATATTGGCTACCTGAATAGCCTGAATGCCAGATAAGTTATACCTGGCACCACCGGCAGTTACATCGATGCCTTTCGTGATACAATCATCAATAACACTCGAAAGAAAAGGTGAAGGAAGATGGATTTGATGAAATCTTTCGACAACTTCGCAAGCCGGCATCATTTTTTGTATAAAGAAATCTATCTGGTTTTGAAACGCAATTTCAAAATCGCTGAAATTGGAAAAGTTGAACAAGTAACCTGAATTCGGACCAAGTTGTTTGCCTGAAACCATACTTTTTCCATCATTCAACGTTAATTCCAGTACTTTCACCAGGTTGAACATTGCTGCATCGCTCCACCCAAGGTAATTTCCCTGAGTGCCGATTTCCACACAACCAACGAGTGCATAATCGATACTGTCATGTTGGTTGAAACCTGCCGCTTTTAATGATGGAATAATACTTTCATCATTCACAATTTGAGGCATTCCGGTACCCAGACCAATGACCCTGCTGCATTCGTCCAGAAATGCTTCAGGTGAATTTTTATGAAGCCTGGCCGTTAAATTAGGCTGTGTTAACCGAATGTGATCCTGTGCCTTTAGCATCAGGTACGAAAGTTGATTGGTGGCATCATCGCCGTTCGCCTTTTGCCCTCCAATGGTACAATTGAAACCAATTGGGAAGCCAGCGAAGTATTTTGCGCTATGTGTATTGCGCATATATACTATCTGATTGAACTTAATAAAAAGGGCATCAAGCAATTCCAGGGCAATTAGAAGATCAATCCTGCCGGTCTTCAAATCATTTGCGAGAAACGGATATATATATTGATCGATGCGTCCCGGAGAAAATGATGAAGCGTTTGATTCCATCTGCAGAATTACGAAAAGAAACCATACTGATTGTAATGCTTCCCTAAATGATCCGGGTGGGTTTTCCGACAATTTCAGGCAAATGTGTGCGATTTGTTCAAGGTTCTTTTTTAATTCATTTTCCGGTTGATCCTTTGCCAGATCAGCTGCCATAATTGAGTAGCGTTTGATATACTTGCACGATGCTTCAAGCGTTATACAGACACTTTCGTAAAAATTCTTGCTCTCAGGTGTTGATCTTCTATGCTTTTCCTGCGCTATTTTCAATAAACCACCCGGTCCATATTTGAGCCAATCTTCAACCTTCGGACAAATATGGCCTTGTGCATGATCCTTTTGATTAATTTTTACAACCTCTTCTATTGCTTTCAGCTCATTGCCATAAGTTTCATAAATATCATCTTCCAGGGTTTTTCCGCGCCAGAAAGGTTCAAGTGTTTTCTGAAAATATGACAGATCCTCCTGTTTTACCTGAAAAGGGTCCTGTGACCTTAGAGGTAACATTTCAATTTCCCTGAATAACCATGACAATCCTGCTTCCGGAAAAACAACACCGGCGCGAATATCCGGTGTACGATTACCAACGATCAACTCTTCAGGATCAATTGTAATGCGTATTTCCAGTAACGATTGTGCTAATGATTTAGCGCGTTTCAGGATAACAGGGAGATTCTCATTTTCCTGATAAATGCGGGTGATAATTTTAGCCTGTTCAATGGAAAGATATCTGGTAGCAGAAAAAGTTTTTTCCCTGAGTGATAAAATTCTGTGAGTTGGCTTTATCTCAGGAATCCTGTCCATAATCCTATTATCGGGGAGAATCATATATTGTTAAAGCCATTACTAGATTATCTCATCTGCTCAATTAATCGTTCGAGAACTTTTACATCATAAACCTGATACTTTCCTCCGGCATCGAGACTCTCCAAATGGTTTTTATCTTTTACAGTTAAACAAGGCACTTCCTGTAAAAGTGACCTTCTTCTTAATCGATCTTAATCTTGATCACTACTTTCTTAACTTTTCCGGGAACATCTCCGGGAGCTATCTTCGGCTGATGAGCATCTTCAGGAAAGAAGATACCATATGCCCCTTTTGAAAGAGTTACATAATCGCCTTCACCTCCAAGGAATGCAACATCTTTTTCGGGGTTGTACTCAGTGGTAACCTTCATCTTTCCAATGTTGTTGACACCAATCTGTTCAATGCCTTCAGCAATGTACTGGATATCAATATATTTCTGATGACACTCCCATTTGCCCTGTTCCCTGGGAATTGAATCATAAGCCTGTACAAGTACAAATAGGTTTAAACCATCGAGTTCATACCTGCCGGGTTCCATTTTGGAAAAATCTGTTTTTGCGATATACTCAAGAGATGTTTTAATCCTTGGGGATATGCATTCATACAGATGTCTGTTTTTGATAATATCAGCTATCATCTTTCTGTTTTATAAGTTGTATTTACAATTTCATTTAACATGATCAGATCTTTACGGGATACTGCTGCCTGAGCCTTTTTGCAAGAGCAATAGCAACTTTTATTTCCTCTTCAATCTGCTTGAAATTTCCTGCTTTTATAAGATCTGATTTTATAAGCTGTGATCCCATACCGCAGCATACAGCTCCGGCTTTAAACCATTCGGTAAGGTTAGCTTCTGTTGGTTCCACACCCCCTGTCGGCATGATCTGTGTCCAGGGCATGGGTCCTTTTACCGCTGCAATAAACTTGGGTCCTCCTACCTGTGATCCGGGGAATATCTTTACTATCTCAGCACCAAGAGCTTCTGCCTTTGAAATTTCACTTGCTGATCCGCAACCGGGTGACCACAATACTTTTCGCCTGTTACAGACATCAGCCATCTCTTCGTTAAGGATAGGCGATACTATGAAATTAGACCCAAGCTGCATATATAAAACAGCTGTGGGAGCATCAACCACTGAACCTGTTCCAAGGATCATTTCAGGGAACTGAGCTTCTGCAAATTTATTGAGTTGTTCAAAAACAACATGGGCATAATCGCCCCTGTTAGTATACTCAAACAATCTTATTCCTCCGTTAAAGCATGCTTCAAGCACCTTTTTACAGACTTCAATATCGCGGTGAAAAAACACCGGTATCATACCCGCTTCTGCCATCTTAAGTGCTACCTGAATTCTTGTGAATCTTGCCATTTTTTATATTATTAATTTGTTATGAATCTGTTTTTATCTTGAAACACGTCCGGAACCATCTCCGCCCATAAGTGCTTCAACCTCTTTAACTGTAACAAGGTTAAAGTCGCCAATGATTGTGTGTTTGAGGCACGATGCAGCAACTGCAAAGTCAAGTGCCTTCTGGTCATTGCCGGTATATGTAAGAAGACCATAAATCAAGCCTCCCATGAAACTGTCACCACCCCCTACTCTGTCTACAATGTGAGTGATGTCATACTCAGGTGCCTGGAGGAGCTTCCTGCCATCCCAGAGAACGCCCGACCAGGTGTTATGATTGGCATTGATTGATCCGCGAAGCGTAATTATAACCTTTTTAGCTTTCGGAAATTTCTCCATAAGCTGCTTGCATACTGATTCATAGGCAGCTGCTTCAACATGGCCTTTCGTTACATCAACACCCTGCGGATGTATGCCGAATACCATTGCTGCATCTTCCTCATTTCCAAGAATAATATCGCATCCTGCAACCAGGTCGGGCATAACTTCTGATGCCTTTTTTTCCCATTTCCAGAGGTTCTTCCTGAAATTCAGGTCAGTTGAGACTGTAATTCCTTTCTTATTGGCAGCAACAATAGCTTCCTTGCAGACAACTGCAGCTCCCTCTGAAATGGCCGGAGTGATGCCTGTCCAGTGGAACCATGTTACACCATCAAAAACTGTATCCCAGTTTATCATTCCGGGTTTAATCTCGGCAATAGCAGAGTTGGCACGGTCATAGATAACCTTGCTTGCTCTTGCAACTGCACCATTCTCAAGAAAGTAGATCCCGACGCGGTCACCTCCGAATACGATCTTCTCTGTACCTACATTGTATCTTCTGAGCTCCATCAGGCATGATTCTGCTATGTCGTTCTTTGGAAGACGTGTTACATAATCAACCTTCATCCCGAAGTTGGCAAGTGATACAGCCACATTGGCTTCTCCACCTCCGAATGATGCGCAAAACTGTTTTGCCTGGCTGAACCTTTCAAACCCTGGTGGTACAAGCCTCAGCATTATTTCTCCGAATGTTACGATTTTATTATCCATAAATATTTGTCTTTTTAATAAGTTATTAATTTCAAGAGAATTAGTTATTTAATCAGGTGCCTGGCTTTGATTTTCTTTTGCAGCTTTTTCAATTTCCTCTTTTGGAGGTCTGGTTCTCCACCAGCTTGCAAGCGTTGATCCGGTCACGTTCATAAGCGGACCATATATGGCCGGTGCGAGGCCTATTGTAGCTATATTTCCCATTGTAAGCGCCAGACCGGAAGCCAATCCGCCATTTGACATACTTACTTCAAATGCAAGGGTCCTGCAACTTTTTTCAGGTAATCCAAAGATCCTTCCGGCATTATATCCGAGAAAATATCCCAGGAGATTCTGCAACGTAACTACCAGCAGCAGCAGCGCTCCTACTGCCAGGAGGCTCTCACGTCCTGCAGCAGTGATAACTGTAACGATCACTGCAATACCGACCATTGACATAAGGGAAAGTATCTTTTTCTGTAATTGCAGATCTCCTTTAAGATAATGACGGAATAATAATGCGGCTACGTAAGGTAATACAAAAAATAGTCCCAGTGATTTAGCCGATTCCAGTAAATAACCTGAAATGCCAACCTGATTAACCTGCATGTAGATAATATTAGCCAGCAGTATTACCACGATATATGAGACCAGCTGAATATTTTTTGAACGGGCCGTATTCTTACCTGCATTAATGAGATTGAATATGAATCCGGCTATTATCGGAAAAATCATCATCTTTATTATGTCCATCATCATACCCCAGATATTTATCTCCACATACTGTCCGCCAATGATCTTCATCAGGAAGGGAGTTACAAACGGAGCAACTATAGTTGTTACAGCGCTTACAGCAACTGCCAGAACAAGATTTGCATTGCAAAGCAGCGACATCACATTTGAGGCCAGTCCGTTAGGAACACAACCTATAAGTATGATTCCGGCCGCAATCTCCGGGGGGAATTTAAAAACACTCACAATCAATAATGCCGTTAAAGGCATTATGGTATAGTGACCGATAAATCCTACGAGAACTCCCTTCGGCTGTTTTATAACGCCTGCAAAATCATCAAAACTCATCTGTGATCCCATTCCAAACATGATGATCTGCAGCAGAGGTACTATTAAGGCTGTTGTTTTGAAGCTGCCATATGAAAGAAATAACTGTGGATAAAACATTGCTGCAGCCACTGCAGTGAACATCCACATTGTAAAAGAGAGGCCTTTGACAGACTGGAATCCTTTTACAGCAAATGAAAGAATTATAAACATCGCAATCAGGAAAGGCCCTGCCTTTGATCCGTTGCCGGTCAGGATCATTGTCAGTGATATTATCAGAAGCAAAATGGCAATGCCTATCCCGACCTGGTATCTGTTGAAGTTTTTCATATTTAAAGATTTGGATTTTAGGGTTTTAGAATTATAAAGGTTTAATGTCAGTGTGACAAATATAATCCTTGGTTTTATAAATGCCTAATTTAATGAAAACAGCATTCTGTTTTTAATCTTTTTTAAGAAATTAATTTTTCTGAATTTCGCCTTAACCTTTACTGTTCTTCCAGATTTAGAGTATTTTTAGAATTAATTGACATTCATTCCTATTAAGAAGGCTGTATCAATTTTTATGGAATTGACCCCCCACCCGCCCAGGGGGGGCTTGTTTATGAGTAGAAATTTGAAAGTCCCCCCTGGGGGTCCCGATAGCTGCCGATAGCTATCGGGACGGGATAGGGTTATCTTATTAATAATGAACCTTTTGATATAACTCTATAATGAGTAAAATAAAAATGATATTTAATTTTTAAATCTGGTTTTATGAACAGAAGAGATTTTCTCAGTAATTCATCAGCAGGAGCTTTAGGCCTCTTAGGATATAACCTTTTGACTCCATTTATTGAATCTGCAAGGGCGGCTGCACCAAAGCTTACAATAACCGGTATTGAAACAGTACGGTTTAAGAATGCTCACTGGATGTGGTTGCGATTACATACCAGCGAAGGCATCATCGGAACAGGAGAGACTTACCCGTTCAATGAGGCAAACAGCGGAGTAATAAAAGATCTTGAGTGGCACAGCTGGGCAGGTAAATTAATGGGCACCAATCCAATGGAAATAGAACAGACCTGGGAGAGAATATTCCGCCAGAATGCATATCATGGTACAGGTGGTGCTGAAATGCGTGCCCTTTCTGCTATCAATATTGCCCAGTGGGACATCCTGGGGCAGGTTTCTAAAATGCCGCTTTACCAGTTACTGGGAGGCTCTCGTGATAAGAAGATAAGAGTTTATAATACATATACAAATGGTGTAAGCAGGGCAATTAACGGATGGACACTTGAAAATGATATGGAGAAGATCGCTAAATTTCTTGTAACAGAAGGGATCAAAGCCATTAAATTCTGTCCGTTTGATAAAGCTGCATCGTTAACCAAAGGAGAATACATTTCTAAAAACGACATTGATAGAAGCCTCGACTGGATTAAAAGAGTAAGAGATTCAGTCGGTTACGATCTTGAAATCGGTTGTGAGTTTCACAGCAACTGGAACCTGCCCAGTGCCGTGCGTATAGTCCATTCTCTTGAACCTTATGAAATACTTTTCTGCGAGGATATGCTTCTTCAGGATAATCTTGAGGCTTATGTAAATCTTGAACAGGAGTCGAAAATCCCACTGGTAATAAGTGAAAGGCTTGCAACACGGTTTGGCTTCAGGGAGATGTTTGAAGCAAAAGCCGGATCGATAGCTATGTACGATCTTACCTGGTGCGGAGGTATTTCAGAGGGAAAGAAGATTTCCGATATGGCCAACACCTGGTATATACCTACAATGATGCATACTTCAGGCGGACCAATCCTCTGGTATGCTTCAACTCACCTGGCTGCTGCAGTTACAAACCTGTTTTATGTCGAAAGTGTCTGGCCCGAGTGGCACGACAGGAATAAGCTTTTCCTTGAGAATCCTCTTCCTGTAATGAACGGGCATGTTGTTCCACCTGATCTGCCGGGACTTGGCCTGCAGTTTAAAAAAGGTCTCTTTGAGCAAAAAGATGTTATAATTGAAAAAATAGCCTGAAACCCCAGACTTCAGTCTGGGGGTAAACGCTAACACCCAAAAACCATGAAACCCTTAAACCTCCTTACTCTTATCCTCCTTTCTCTGCTCATAGCATCCTGTAATCAAACAGCAAATGAACCTGTTTCAGGAAATCAAAATTCGTCCCTTCATATCCCATATCTTGAAAAGCATGGCACTGCTGCACGCCTTGTTGTTGACGGTAAACCCTTCCTGATGATTTCAGGCGAGTTGCATAATTCGACATGCGGTGGCTTTGAATATATGCGTCCGGTTTGGAAAAGAATGGCGGAAAAGAATCTTAATTCCGTTATCGCAACCGTTTCATGGGAACTGGTTGAGCCTGAAGAAGGAAAGTTCGATTTCGCACTTGTAGACAGCACAATCGCTGGAGCACTAAAAGCAGGACTCAAACTTGCTCTAATTTGGTTCGGAAGCTGGAAGAATTCCGGATCAGTCTATATCCCATCATGGGTGAAGAAAGATTATGAGAAATATCCCAGGGTAATTGATGAAGATGGTAAACCACTCGAGATACTGTCAACCCTGGGGAAGGAATCAGAAAAGGCTGATGCAAAAGCTTTTGCAGCACTTATGAAGCATATTAAGGAGGTAGATAATGATCATACTGTGATCATGATGCAGGTTGAAAATGAGATAGGGATCCTCGATATGCCCGGAAAGAATCCCGGTGCTGCACGACGCGATTTCAGCCCTCAGGCTAATGAAGCTTATAATGGGAAGGTGCCTCAAAAACTGATGGATTACCTTGTTGCGAATAAAGAAACTCTTTTCCCTGAACTGAAAAAAGTATGGGCAGCAAATGGTTTCAAAACTGAAGGCAGCTGGGAAGAGGTTTTTGGTAAGAGTACATTTAAACCTGATCCCAAAGACTGGCAGTATTACTCTTTTTATACTGAAGAGTTATTCATGGCCTGGAACTATGCGAGTTATGTTGGTGCGATTGCTGTTGCCGGAAAGGAAGAATATCCGTTACCGATGTACGTCAATGCATGGTTAAAACAACCTTCAACAAGGTGGCCGGGTAAATATCCATCCGGAGGACCACTGCCTCAGGTTATCGATGTATGGAGAGCTGCTGCTCCTTCAATAGATTTTATAGCTCCCGATATTTACATCGATGAGTTTACATGGACTTGCGAAGAGTTTATGAGAAGCGGTAATCCTTTGTTCATCCCGGAAACCAGGGGAGGTGAAGCCGGTGCTGCAAGAGCTTTTTATGTATTCGGAGAATATAGCGCAGGATGCTTTGCCCCGTTCGGTATCGATAACCCGATGTGGGAGAATGGAGATCCGCTCGACCTGACATATGGAGCTCTCAGGAAACTTGAGCCTCTGATCCTTGAACACCAGGGGAAAGGAACAATGAAAGGAATTCTTATTGATGAAAAATCACCGTTATGCCGCTTTGAACTAGGTGATTATATTATTGAAGCAAAACTGGATTCACGTAAACTGAAGACTTCCGGGGGTATTATAATTCAGACAGGCCCCCAGGAGTTCGTTTGCACCGGCAGAGCCCTGGATGTCTTTTTTACACCAAAAGACAATTCATTCCGTATAGCCCTGGATGTTGTTGATGAAGGAACTTTCATTGAAGGAAAATGGATCCCGGAACGCCGCTTAAATGGCGACGAAACTCATGCCAGCACTTTTGATGGTGCAGGTCTGAGGTTGCCGGAGGAAAGGATCTCTATCCAGAATGTCTCTCTCTATAAATATAAGTAAATGTTTACTTATAGGACTTTAAGTTGGCAACTGCCTTTTGCCAACTGCCAACTGCCCTTTGCCAACTGCCAACTTTTTAATCCAATAAAGACTACCCCTCTGCAATCACCCTCTCAACAAGACCTTTCATATAACCCACTGAGAATGCAGTTCCTGTATGCGGACGTACCATTGTTGGAATATGGTCAGCAATTATGACGCCATCGAAATTAACCTCTTTTAATGCTTTAAGAATAAGGTACATATCAGCGTACCCATCGTCAAGGAAGGTTTCAGTGAAGTGCGGCATAGGCTGGTTAACGTTCCTGAAATGGACTTTGAAGATCTTCTTCTGAGCCCCGAAATACCTTATTGTCTCAATAACATCTTTTCCCATCATTGTGCCACCTTCAAGCCAGCAACCAACGCAAAGGCACATGCCAACATTCGGACTGTCAGCTATTTCAAGAGCTCTTTTATAACCGTCAAAGTTGCCAAATACGCATCTTGGTATTCCGCCCAGATCTTCAACAGGAGGATCATCAGGATGAATTCCGATACGTACATTCTGTTCCTCGGCAACTGCAGCTGCCTTCCTGATGAAATATTCATAGTTGGCCCATATCTCGTCTTTTGAGTATTTTCTGCCGTGCGTAAGAGGCGCTTCATAGGTCACTCCGTGCCAATACCCTTTGTCTGCTTTACTGAGATCAAATGCACGTGCAACAGCTCCTCCGCGGGTAGTTTCTCTCTCTGTGCTCCATATGCCGTTTGCCATATGAGCATATGTAGTATAATGTATACCTGCTTTTCCAAGGTTACGTAAATGAGTAAGGTATTCCTCGACCTTTTCATCTCTTCCCGGCAGATTCAGGGTGATCTTATCCTGGTTATGCACATCCCAGTTTCCAAAGCCGAATACTTTTATGCCTGAGGCTTCATACAACTCACGACGGCTGTTGTAATATTCAAAACCGGCTTTTTTTGCATCAGTCCATAATACAACCTGGTCAAGCCCCATCTGCAGGATGAACTTAATATCTTCTTCAACCGGCTCGGCAGGAGCCTGGAGGGCAATTTTAATATATGGTTCCTTCCGCGGATCATATGCAGGATCCTTCAGGAAGCTTACTTTCTTTTCCTCCGGTGCCGGAGGAGGAGTTGTCTGGCAGGAGTTAAGTCCGGCAAGAGAAAGAGCTGCAAGTGCCCCTCCTTTTTTTAAGAATTCCCTTCTGTTGTCTTTCATAATGTTTATTTTTCAGGATTTGGTTTAATTTTGTTGGCTGCTACCGAGAGTGAGGCCATATCACCTATTTGTTCTTCCAGTTGTGCCGGTACAATCCGGCATACTTTTCGGGCAAGTGGAAGCGATTCTTCAGCTATTGCCTTTTCCATAGGTTTTAATAGCAGATGAGCTGACCTTACAAAAATGCTTCCAAGGACAATGCACTCCGGATTCAGAATGTCGATAATCACTGATAGCCCTTTCCCGAGATATGTCCCGCATTCTTCGAAGATCTTTTTTGCGAGGGCATCTCCTCTGTTAGCAGCTTCAGCAACCGACTGTGCTGAAATATTCGGCAGTTCAGGGATGGTTTTGCAGAATGATACTTTCTCACCCATCTGCAGCTTTTCAAGTGCCATGGTTCGTGCAAGCTGTGCAATTCCCCCTCCGCTGCAGAAACCTTCAAATGAGCCTGATTTTCCGTATCCTACCGGTCCCATCCTGTCCAACCTGATATGTCCCACCTCACCTGCATTGTCATTGGTTCCGGAATATAGCTTACCGTTCAGGATCAGTCCTGCACCCATTCCTGTTCCAAAGGTCAGAAAAACCATGTTTTGCGTACCCCTGCCGGCTCCGAATTTCCATTCGGCCAGGGCACAGGCATTGGCATCATTCTGTATGGCTACAGGTATATTGAACTCTTTTTCAAGTATTTGAACTATATGAACATCATCCCATCCGGACAGATTTGGCGGGGAGAGAATAATACCTCTTTTACTGTCAAGAGGTCCTCCGCAACTTATCCCTATTGCAGAGATATTTGCGATATCGAAATTTTGCTTTTTTAATAAACCTGATATTTCGTCCTGAAAATGAGGAATCATAATATCCGGAGTCGGATAATCAGCAGTTGCACAACTATTTTTAGCTATGATTTTTATCTCACCATCTTCACTTAAGTGTCCAAGGATGACAGCGCATTTTGTTCCACCGATATCTATTCCAATGAGGTTCATCATTCTGCCGGATCAGATTACCTTATAAATATAATATTTTCTGCAAACTGGTTTATTCTGAATTCAGCATCACTGAAACCAGTCAGCATTTTGTCTCCGATCCTGCAATTGTCGAAAACTACATTTTCAATTTTATTTTCTGCAGAAAAACCACTGAATATGAATGGTTTATCTTGGTTTTCCCATACTATATTCTTCATATACACATTCTTAATATGTCCGGGAGGATCTTCGCCATAAAGAGTTCCGTCTGTAACTATCATTTCGAGACTCTTGAATTCAACATGTTCTTCGATCCTGATATCTTCATAGCGGATATTCTGCACAAGAGCCGGTCCGTCGCATACTATGCTGAAGGGTGCATGGCCTCCTGTCCTTCCTCCGCCGCGGGCATATAGAATGTCGCAGTTTTTTACGAGGATATTCTGAACAGGGCCGCCGTTCAGTTCGAATCCGATTGTCACACCATCACTGCATGACCACCCCACCATAACACAGTTGGTAACCATGATGGAATCAACACTCAGTTCATAGTTCCCTGACTTGATTGCGACACAATCGTCGCGGCAGCGCATGAAACAGTTATCAATAGTGAAGTTTTTACATGAAACCGGGTTTATTCCATCCACTGAATAAATGGCTTCATAGCCAAATACCTTAACATTACGATAACTGCTGTTACTGCAGTTTGTAAGGGTATTGGTCCAACCTTTTGTATTCCTGATAAATACATCGCTCACATGAAGATTTGAAGTGTTATTCACACGTACCTTACCCTGTATCATCCCGCGTCCTGAAATAGTGACATCATGAAGATCTTTGCCTGCAATGTCAGCATACACAATTGCCCCTGCGGCTATATATATCTTCTGATTGTTTTTCAGTTCAATTTTACCCTGATTATGAACACCAGGTCCGAAATATGTTAATCCGGGGGCATCTTCAGGAGGAGGATTATCTTCCGGAGGATCTGCAAAAACTGCCAGATGAGGCTGATCATTGATCTCAATATAAAGCTTTTGAGGAGAATCTATTGTAAAGCTGATCTCATTGCCGCTGACATCTGCCTTAATATTCCTGCTTTTAGGACGGATGATGTATGACTCAATCTTATCCTGTGCGGTTATCCTGATCTTAATTTTGCCTGTGAATGCGAAGCTTGCCACATCCATGTCTTCCATCTTCCTGCCTCCATAGAGACCGATGGTATAATCAAAAGTATCCAGCTTGCTGGCTACCCTCTCTACCCATACCGGCTTATTATTGACGGTCAGGGTAATATCAGGACTGGTCTGAAGAAGGGGAGGAGTGGGATAGGTAATGATGGTTGTACAACTGCTGTTAATAACGATCTCTAAAACAGAGATAATTATAATGATAAATTTTGCTTTTGAAAATGGAGGCTTCATAGTAGTTAAAGTTATAGTAAAAAATCTCTTCTAACAGGGCTGAAACTGTCAATCAGCCTTACATCAGGGCTCAGAGTCCGGACACAATGAGGCACATCAGGTGGGATAGTGATAAGATCACCTTTATTCAGATGAAATTCTTTTCCATCCTTATAAAAAAACAACTCTCCTTCAGCAACGTATGTTATCTGTTCATGAGGGTGGGAGTGAGGAGCTTCGGGTTTTTTCATAGGGCCGTTCGAGAAATCACAAACCACAACCATTACATTATCGAGGTGTATGATGGTTCGCTTAAAATTTTTCGAAATTTTCTGTTCGATTATGTTTTGCATATTGCTATTTAATTTTTCCCTTTTTCCCTTTGCCTTTTTCCTTTTGCCTTTTGTCTTTTGTCTTTTGTCTTTTGTCTTTTGTCTTTTGTCTTTTCAGAAATCTATCATCGCTTTCATGACACCATCACTGTAGCCTGCAACAAGGTCGAAAGCCTCTTTGGTTTGGCTGAACGGGAACCGGTGAGTGATAATATTCTCAATTTTTATTGTTCCTTTTTCCATCAGTAACAGGGATGGTTCCACACAATCGACCTGGCGGCGAATGAACTGGAGTGATATCTCTTTACGCCTGGTCTTTTCTACATTTACGATCCAGTTATCGAATTCAGGTATTCCGACAACAATTAACTTACCTCCCGGTTTTAATATTTCAATTGCCTGATCCATAGCTTCCTGCTGCCCGCAGCATTCAAAAACCACATCGAGTCCGAGAGATTCCTTATTATATAACTTTTCTACGATATTTTCATTCAGGGGATTGCCTGTGAGAGTCGCTCCCTCATTTTTTGCAATTGCCAGCCTTCTGTCGATCTTGTCAGATACAAAGAATGACTCTGCTCCTTCAGCCTTTGCTGCAAGCATGACACTCATCCCAATCGGGCCATACCCCAATATCCCGGTTTTCAGATTTTTTACGCCATTTGATTTTTTTACAGAATAAACCCCTATCGCAAGTGGTTCAGAGATAGCGCCATGGTCTGTTGTTAGATTTCCTATTAGCGGGAGGCAGCTCTCTTCGGGCATTACAATATACTCCATAAGGCATCCTTCTGCCTGTCCAGGACATCCGAGGAACTTTAGTTTACGGCAAGTGTGATGTCTGCCTGAAAGACACTGGTCACACTTCCAGCATGGCATTGCAGGCTCAATGGCTATCTTATCTCCGGGTTTGACTCTTTTTACACCTGTTCCTGTTTCCACAACTACTCCGGCACCCTCATGGCCAACAGCAAAGGGGTATTCGACAACCTGTGAACCGATCTGACCCTGTGTGTAATAGTGAATATCAGATCCGCAAATGCCAACAACTGACATTTTTATCTTTACGTCGTTGGGATTTACAAGAACCGGTTCAGCGATCTCTTTTATTTCCATCTTCCTGATCCCTGTGAGCATCATTGCTTTCATAACTTCATTTCAATTTATCCAAACTTACAAAAAACTTCGCATTTAATCTTCCTCAGTGTGCTTTGTGTAAATTCTTTGAGGCCTCTGTGTTTAAATTCTTATTTTTGCCTGAGACCATATATAAAAAATTATGCGAATACAGCTTGAAGATACGGCAGCAGTCGTGGTTGACATACAGGAAAGGCTATTGCCTCATATTTACCAGTGGGAGCAGACACTTCAGAACTGCCTTAAACTTATTGATGGATTACAGGTTCTTACAGTTCCGGTTGTGGTCACCCAGCAATATACAAAGGGTCTTGGCCCTACAGTTGCTGCCATTGTTAATAAAATAACAGCATTCAATCATATAGAGAAGAACTCTTTCAGCTGCTATGGCGAGCCTGTATTCAAAAATAAGCTAACTTCCCTTGGGAAGAAGAATGTCATCCTGTGTGGTATAGAATCACATGTTTGTGTTCTTCAGACCTGTCTCGATCTGATAGAGGCAAGTTACATCCCGGTTGTGGTGGAGGATTGCGTTTCCTCAAGAAAACCTGATGACAAGACTATTGCCATTGAGCGAATGAGGCAGGAGGGAGCCAGGATCACAACTCTTGAAAGCCTTTTGTTCGAGCTTACACGATGTGCAGGTACCGATACATTTAAAAGTATTTCCAGACTTGTAAAATAGAATATCTTTTTTTTCAGGATCCCGGTCTGTTGTACCTCCCGGAAATTTCCAGAGAGCATTATAAATTTGTATATTCACAACCATAATTCAGATACAGCCTAATTTTATGAGAAAGATTTACGGAATAGGAGAGACGGTACTTGATATTATTTTCAAGGATGGTCAGCCACAGGCTGCAAAGGCAGGAGGATCGGTTCTTAACAGCGCTGTATCAATGGGCAGGATGGATTTGCCTGTATCATTTATAAGTGAATATGGTACTGATGATGTAGGAGAGCTTATTAACAGCTTCCTTAATGAAAATGGAGTAAACACATCATCAGTTCATCGTTTTGATGATGGTGCAACTTCCCTTGCTCTGGCATTCCTTGATGATAAGAATGATGCACATTATACTTTCTACAAGGATTTTCCCGGTAAACGTCTGAATATTCATTTCCCTGTATTACAGGAAGATGATATTCTTCAGTATGGTTCATTTTATGCAATATGGCCTGAGATCAGGACGAAAATTAAAAAGTTTATTCAGAGTGCACATGATAATGGCGCTCTGGTGATTTATGATCCGAACTTCAGGAAGTCTCACCTCTCTGAGCTGGGATCACTGAAGCCTCTTATAATAGAGAATATGCGGATGTCGGGTCTGATAAGGGGATCTGATGAGGACTTCCGGAATATCTTCAGGGTCAACAGTGCTGATGAGGCATGGGAAGTAGTAAAAAATTACTGTATGTGTCTGGTATATACTTCAAATACCGACGGTGTATATGTGAGAACAAACTCATTCTCAGGGAAATTCCCTGTCAGGACAATTACTCCTGTGAGCACTATCGGAGCAGGTGACAATTTCAATGCAGGAATGATCACATCAATTTACAGAAACAAAATCACTAAAAATCAGCTTTATAAAATGGGTCTGAAGGAATGGACCATTGTTATTGAAACAGCAGTTGATTTTGCAACTCACGTATGTCTCAGTTATGAGAACTATATTGATTTAGCGTTTGCAAGGAGGTATTTTTCGGCTTCAAACGACCAGATATAGTCGTTTTTTGAAACAATTTCGTGCAATCCTGCGTATAATATATTATCCCTTCCCATTTCTCCAAGCTTATAAAGCGACACCAGCGGCATTGAAATGTTCGTATAGATAAGCTTTTTACCTCCCGGAATCTGCGGAAGGTTCATGGTTGTATCAACAACTGCGTCAAGTCCTCCGATATGTGTGATCATAATTGCAGGATTAATTTTCCCTTCACCCATAAGTTTTAGCGATTCGAGCATATCATCTGTGTTTCCTCCTGATGTGCCTGCAATGTGTGTAAATGCATAATGTACATTGTAAAAGTTGAATTCTGCCCTGAATTCAGGATTGGTAGGTCCGGCAAAGAAGTTCAGGCAGCCGTCGAAACCGAGTATGCAGTCTCCCTGCTCAACAACGTTCTTTACGGGAGCAAAAATAAAGACATCATCAAATCCGGTTCCGTCTGTCAGCTCACGCAGGTGCTTCACCGGATTATTCATTTTTCCTGTATTGACATACATCAGCTTTACACCCTCTTTTGCTGCATGTTCAGGAGTGAACAGGCAAGCCGCCCTGGCAAGACGGTTATCGTCGATATCCGTAACCACAAGTAATCCTGGTTTACGCTCCTGGTGAAGAGCATAATCGATTGCCCCAAGGCCCATGGGACCAACTCCAGCAAGTATTGCCATTTTTCCTCTTCTTCGTATACCCATTTCATGATTGTATGTCCCTGGCGGAATATGATAGCTGGCATGGAATGCACCTACTATGCATGACATTGGTTCAGACAGGGATGCAGGGAAGAACGCTTCCCCGTCATATGGAAGAAGGCAGTTGGCCTCCATAACAATTGAAGGAATGATGATATGAGTAGCATCACCTCCTATAAACCGGTATGAATATCCGGGGGCATTCAGTGTTCCCATATGGTTCATAGCAGGCTGAATGGAAAATTTCTGACCGGCACTGAACCTGTCCTTCCATTTATTTCCCACTTCAAGGATCACACCGGCAAACTCATGCCCGATCATAGTCGGATTGATATGGATATCATCAGGAACCCTTTTATGATCGGCACCCTGAATGGCTGCTTTATGTGACGACATGCAGATGCTGTCGGAGATAACCTGTGCAAGTATCTCATCGTCTTTCATTGCCGGGAGTTCAAATTCCTCAAGCCTGAGATCTTTCTTTCCGTAAATTCTGACTGCTTTGGTCTTCATTATGTTGAATTTTCTATGTGACGCCTATCCTAACATTATTTGTCCGCCGGTGACCGGTATTGCCTGCCCGGTTTCGTATTCCTGTTCAATGATGTAAAAGATCGCCTTCATAACATCTTCAAGTCTGCAGCCTCTTTTCATGGGTACCTGCTCTTCGTAGAATTTCCTTACATCTTCAATATTCCTTGCTCCCGGAACCTTGCCGGTCTTTAAATACTGTACAAACAATCCGGTATGAGGATCGGACCATAACGGACCTTCATAAAAATTACCGGGGCATACAGAGTTGACCTTTATCCTGTAAGGTGCAAGCTCCATGGCAAACGACTGAGTAAGTCCTATACCACCAAACTTTGCTCCGGCATAGGCAAAATTACGATTACTTCCCCTTAGTCCTGATTTTGAGTTTATCTGTATAATATCAGTGAAATAGTCATTATTCTCATGATTCTGGATCTTCATAACCTCTGAAGCATACTTGGCACAATGAAAATAACCATTATAGTTAACTTCTGTTGTTTTTGAGAATATGTCGGGTTCCATCTCATCGAGCCCGCCGGCTTTCAATACTCCGGCATTGCTTACCATCAGATCCAGCCCACCCAACTCCATGACAGTTGAACTTATAAGCTCTTTAACTGATGCAGGATCTGAAACATCGGTCCTTATAAAAACTGCTTTTCCGCTGGATTTCTGAGCCGAAAGCTTTTCAACAAATGCTTTGCCTGCCTCTTCATTAAGATCAGCCACAACAACATTCATATTTTTCGAGTACAGAGCTTCTGCAATACCGGCACCGAATCCCTGCGCTCCTCCTGTAATAATTGCTGTTTTATTATTCAGACTATTCTCTGAACCTGCTGCCTGTGATATTTTCCTCCTGTAATTTTCAACTTCCCATTTATCAATAAATGAAACCTGCTCGGGCGAAAGGAATTTAATCCCCCCACATCCTGATGCATAGTGGCTTATCCTTATAAGATCCTCATAAATATCAAGTGCTGATTCGGCAGATGCATAGCTTTCTGCTATTGCAAATATCCCCATATCTTTAATTACCAGTATTTTAGGAATGAAGCCATATTCTTCGTTAAACCTGGGTAACTGGTAACGCACCGACTCTGTAATCTTTTCTGCAGATGATGATTGTTCTACATACATGTAGCGTGTCTTGCAATATACAATGATGTCAGGTGTGAGCGGTAAAGATATCTTGTGAAACTCCTGCTGACTCTTGTAGTATTCTGCAATCAGTGAATTGTTACGGTGCCTTATAACACCCGGCTTATTGCCTGAGAGAAGCATCCTTAAAGCCGGCAGTGTTTTGTGCAGTATAGGGTTGTACGCTATTGGTTCCGGCTCTCCGACCGGAGTTATCACTTCGCCTATTATTCTGATTAGTTCATCATAAATGTCTCTGATCTCATCTGTGGTATCGGCACTTACAAATGAACCATGATTTTCAAGGAAAATTACTTTGGGGTCATTTGAATGATTCTCCCTGTAAGCAAGGATCTCCGATTCAAGTTTTTTAAAGAGAATATAGCCGGGATCTGTATATGGAATGAACAGGACCGGGTCGCCAAAAAGCTTATGAGTCAGGCTCCTGGCATTTCTGCTGCAGAGCAATCCGTTAATGAGGGTAGGATGGAGGTGTACCACAAACCTGTATTGTATAAGTTCATGAAGCGATGTTTCTACAGATGGTCTTTTGTTCTTCGAAGGATCTGAGATGCTTTTGAACAGATCATTTTTTACCTGTTCCTCTCTTCTTGCAGGGTCATCAGAATACTTTTCCGATGATATGAGATGCAGTTTTTCCCTGTCGAGAGCAACGAGTCCCTCTTCAGAAAGTTCTGCAAGAGGATAGCCGCTGGCTTTTATCCACATTGTAGTATCATCCTTGAAGGATGTATTCCCTCCTCCGGCTATTACATATTCCTTGTTGCTGCCATAAAGTCTTGATATGGTTATCAGATCTTTTATTTCCGGCTTCATGCTACTGTTTTTTTAAGTAATATTCAATAACCAGTTGTCCCAGGGATGCCAGCTCATCTCTCTGGTCAGCGCTGTGTTTACCGTCAGGCAAAACATATCCCTGCCTTCCATCAGCCCTGAGGTACTGATGGGCAGCTATTATACAGGCTCCTTCCCATGCAATCTTCTTAAGGGATTCATCAAGTGGGACCGATCCTCTTGTTGATACTGTAAGAGGAAACATTTCAGGTGTATTATGCTCGGTACCAAAAGTAATAATGAATCCTTTTGAGTGGAAAAACTCAACGAATTTTTTCAATATTGCACCATCGTTTCTTCCGGGAATCAGCTCTATACATTCTACTTCAAGTTCTCTGAGTGATCTCCATAATTTTTCAGGATCTGATTCGAATTCAGTAAATTTTCCTGAAGGGTCATCCAGAAGCACCGGGTAGCATGGTATGCCACCTGCCTTTACAATGATCCTGATAATCTTTTTAAGTTCCAGGAATGATTTTTCATCCTCTTCAACAAAAGCGGCACCACCGTTTTTCAGAAGGTTTGATCTTATCTCATTCTCGAAGGCTGCTGAATTGCTTACTCCTGTTTTTGATTTTTTCCCGTTATAAAGTCCTTCAATGAATTGAAGCTGCTGCTCTTCAATTGAAAAGTTTCTTTGCGCCAGAATACGCAGAGCTTTTGCCAGATGCCGCTCACGGACAAGGTCGTGAGCATACTCCTTCTTTATCTGTTCATAGCTGAGCTTAAGTGAAGGATCCTGTTTTTCAATAATCTGATTCAGTTTTGCTATCATTGCTTTAATCTGCATCTGGCTCTCTCTGATCACACTCCTCAGTTGCTGCCTGAGCATAAAGCCTGTATGAAAAGGATAATCAAGGCCTTTCCCGCTGAAATAGATGCGTCCCGGATTATTCGGATCATTGATCCTGATCCCGTTTTTTTGTTCTTCCTTAAGCAATCCGATGAATTCTATGTTAAAAAGAGGAAAGATCCGGTTTAATACACAGCCTTTGTGGAATGAGTCATAGCCATCTGCCACATAGAAATCATTAATCCCGAGGACAGAGATATTTTCATTCACTGCCATTCTGAAAACAGTTTCCATATCTGAGAATGCACTGAAAGAATATGGTGTATGGATATGTCCGTTTACTTCGCGATACTCAGGTATAGTAAAACCCTTCATTTCATTAACAAGTGTTTCAACGGGCGGAAAGTCAGAAAGAAAGTGCTTCATGAATTCTTTTATATCCTGGTTTCTAATTTAAGATCAGCGAGAAGGTCATTTATCTTTTTCATCTCTTCACCGGTCAGCTTAAAATCAACTGCTTTTACATTATCAAGAACCTGTTCCGGATTCCTGGCCCCGGCAAGAACACATGTTATTCCCGGCTGCTCTTTTGTCCAGTTAAGAGCCAGCTGGGAAAGAGTTACACTTCGTTCATCAGCTATCACCTTAAGTTTAACTGTAAGATCTATTATTCTCGATAGGTTAGGCTCCTTATAATATGGAGTATCAGGCCGGCTGTCTCCGTCTCCGAAAGAATGACCTTTCTTGAATTTGCCTGTAAGCAGTCCTCTCTGCAGCGGGCTGTAAGCAAGTATTCCGATATTATTATCTATGCAGTAAGGAACGATCTCTTTCTCGATTTCACGGTTTACCATGCTGTAAGGGATCTGGTTTGATGCTATCTGAAGCGTTTTAAGTGCTTCAGCCATCAGATCATGGGAATAATTAGATACAGCGCCTGCTCTGATTTTTCCTTTGCTGATAAGCAGTTCCAGAGCTTCCATCGTTTCTGAGACAGGTGTTGTGGCATCAGGCCAGTGGATCTGATACAGATCGATATAGTCGGTGCCCAGGTTTTTGAGGCTCCTGTCGCAATCGGCCAGCACACGCTCCTTCGATGAGTATGCATAGATATCGATATCTTTGCCGTTGTTATCCTGTGTTGAGAAGTAAAACTTGCCCTTCTTCTCATCCCATATCATTCCGAATTTGGTGAGAATCTGTGCCTTATCTCTTTTTCCTTTGACTGCTTTTGCAACAAGCTCCTCGCTCAGACCGAAACCATAAACAGCAGCTGTATCGATTGTTGTCATCCCGTGATCAATGGCAGTCTCAACAGCCCTTATAGCATCCTTTGCATCAGCGCCTCCCCAGAGCCATCCTCCGATAGCCCATGCCCCGAATGCAATTTCAGATACTTGGATCTCCGATTTTCCCAGTGTCCTGTATTCCATAATTTATTTTTTATTTAACAACATCTAACCCACCCCTAGCCCCTCCCAGGAGGGGAACCGAAAATCCCTACCATTGCGCCGTTGCGCCGTTGTGCCGTTATGCCGTTACCATTCCAGCACCTCATCCGGTACTTCAAGAAGTGATGAGTAAATCCAGTCAGCTTCATGAAGTTCATCGACACTGAAAGAAGTTGTTACTGCAAGGCACCTGCAACCTGCCGACTTTCCTGATCTTATCCCGCTCACAGCGTCTTCAACCACAAGGCATTCCTCTGGTTTTAGTCCGAGGTTTTCTGATGCTCTGAGGTATATATCAGGGAAGGGCTTCTTGTTAGTCACATCCTCTCCGGTTATGATCGAGTGAAACGTTTCGGGCGGCAGTCCTATTTCAGTCAGGTTAACAAACATCTTGACACTGTCGGCGCTTGTGGCCAGTGCCATTTTTAATCCTTTATTACTGCACCTTGAAATAAATTCCAGAGCTCCGGGAAGAGCATACAGGTTATTCCTGACAATCTCTCCGAATACTTCATAGGTCCGTGCTTTAACAGCGGGCAGGTCAACCGTTATCCCATATTTCTCCGCTACCCCTCCTATGTACTTGTTTTCTCCCATCCCTACAAAAGGATGGAAATCCTCAGGTTTTGCGTGTACTCCAAGCTCTTCAAACATCATGATTGCAGCTTTTGCGATGAATGCTTCAGAATCAACCAGGACGCCATCCATATCAAAAAGTACTCCTTTTATCATCTGAAGATTTTTTCAATTTCAAAAGCCCTGCCCCGTGTAAGTGGACTTTTCTTTCTGGTAAGGTTCACTATCAGAGTCATTTTTGCAGCGTTTTCAAGGACCTCTGTTTTGTCGAAAGCCTGTAAAAGATTCGTACCTGTGGTTAGTACGCCATGATTTTCAAGAAGAAGTATATCGGATTTCTCAATATATTCTGCTGCAAGATTTGCCAGACAGGCTGTTCCCATAAGAGCATATGGTACAACTACAGGTGTTCCGAGTATGGCACATGCTTCAGCTGTAAGATTGGTTTCGATGCTTAACTTCATGGCTGTAAAGGATGAAGCACACACCGGATGGGCATGTACAATTGCTTTAATATCAGCCTTCCTTTTATAAATGGCCAGGTGCATCCCCGATTCAATGGAAGGTTTCAGTTCAGGAGTAAGATTCTCACCGAGGATGTTCATTAAACCAACCTCTCTCCATTTCATTCTGCCCTTGTCGGTTGCCGAAGGTGTTATGACTATTATGTCATTCGAAATCCGCAGACTTATGTTACCTCCTGATGTAGAAGTGAGGCCCTGTTTGTACAGGCGCCTCATGAACATGGCAACCTCTTTACGCTCCTTTTTAAATCTGTTGTTGTATTTCATGTTTTACTGCTGAACGAGATCAATTACTCCGTTAAGTATATACTTCGGTCTGTAAGGGAAATTATTAACCTCATTGCGCGAAGTTATTCCGCTTAAAACCAGCAGAGTATCAATTTCAGATTCCATTCCGCACCTGATATCAGTGTCCATCCGGTCACCTATCACAACAGCGTCTTCTCTTTTTACTCCCAGTTTTTTGAGGGCAATTCTCATCATCAGCGGATTGGGTTTTCCGACAAAATAGGCTTTCTTACCCGTGGCAATCTCAATAGGGGCTATCAGTGCCTTTGTCGAAGGAGTGATCCCATTCTCAACGGGACCGCTGATATCGGAGTTGGTTCCGATGAGTTTGGCCCCTTTTATCACAAGGTTTACGGCAAGTTCTATTTTTTCAAAATTATAACTGTGAGGATCCCCTACGACCACATAATCGGGATTGACATTATTAACAGTATATCCAACGCTGTACATTGCATGGATCAGACCTGCATCTCCTATAATGTAAGCGCTCCCGTTGGGATTCTGACTTGAAAGAAAAGCCGCTGTTGCCAGTGCACTTGTATAGAAATGTTCCTCTCCCGAATTTATTCCCAGTCGTTTAAGTTTTTCATGAAGTTCTTTGGGTGTCCGTTCAGCAGAATTTGTAAGGAAAAGATATTTTTTCCCTGATGATTCGAGCCAGTTTACAAAATCGGTAACGCCCGGAAGGAGTCTGTTACCATGGTAAATAACTCCGTCCATATCTATTATGAACCCTGCTTTTGATCTGATTTTCTGGATATCCTGTTCCATATTGAATTAATTTGAGCTGCAAAGATATCAAAAAGGCGTTATACAGAAGTTACACTCCTTCTTTATTAAGTCTTATAGCTTTTTCTGTAGAGCAGTCTGTAGTTATCTGATGCCCCTTCAGCGGAATTATTTTTTCATGGATTGCATCCAGTATCCATCCGGGTTGAGGGAAGAAGTATTCTTCCATCTCATAAGCAGGTGTTATCCAGTTCCTTGATCCGACAACAACCGGAGGAGCATCAAGGTGATCAAAGGCCAGTTCGGTGATTGTCTGGGCCATCTCTTTCAGGAACGATCCTCTGGCTGAGGCATCGCTGGCAAGAACAATCCTTCCGGTCTTTTTAACAGATTCAATAACAGGTTCATAATTGAATGGAACAAGCGATCTTGCATCAACGATCTCTGCACTTAACCCATATTTTTCTTTCAGGGTATCAGCAACCTTCAGAACAGGATAAAGAGTTGCCCCTATTGTGAGGATTGTAATATCTGTTCCAGCTCTTTTAATATCGGGTTCGCCCAGCGGGATCTCATAATAACCTTCAGGCACTCCGCCTTCATGAAACATCTCGCCTATATCGTATATCCTCTGGCTCTCGAAGAAAACAACCGGATCGGTTCCCTGCAGTGCAGTATTCATAAGACCTTTAGCATCATAAGGTGTTGCCGGGAATACAACCTTTAAACCCGGGATGTGTGCTGTAAGAGCTGTCCAGTCCTGTGAATGCTGGGCACCGTATTTTGATCCGACAGAGACCCTAAGTACCACAGGCATCTTAATGATATTACCGCTCATTGCCTGCCATTTGGGAAGCTGATTAAAGACTTCATCTCCGCAACGCCCCAGGAAATCGCAATACATTATTTCAGCAATAACTCTTCCTCCGCACATCCCATATCCAATAGCGGTTCCCACTATGGCTCCTTCTGAAATTGGTGAATTGAAAAGACGATGGTAAGGCAGCGCTTCGGTAAGACCCCGGTATACTGCGAATGCTCCGCCCCAGTCGCGGTTCTCTTCTCCCCATGCTGCAAGGGTCGGATCTTTGTAAAAACGGTCAATGATGGCTTCAAATATGCCATCACGGAGCTGGAAAAGTCTTGCTTTTGAGACAAGTTTTCCATCTTTGTCCTTATAAAACCGCTCCTTTGTTTTCAGGGATTTAACCCTTGGATTCTCTTCAAGAGGCATAAGAACATCAGGTGTACCTTCCTCCATTTTATCAACCGGGGTATTTGAAAACATCATTTTCCCGATCCAGTCCGGATCTTTTTTCATATCAAGTCGTGGGGATATTGTATCATCAATAGTCAATTTAAGTATCCGGGAGAGCAATTCTTTTGTCTCTGAAGTAATTTCATCCAGTATTTCCTGTTTGGCAATTCCTGAGGTGACCAGGGATTTCCCGTATGATAGTATGGAATCTTCCTGCTGCCAAGCCTCTATCTCCTCTTTTGACCTGTAGGATGATGCATCGGAGGGAGAGTGCCCGCTAATCCTGTAGGTAAGCGTGTCAAGCATAACGGGTCCTTTCTTCTCGTTCAATATCTGTTTTTTTCTTCTGAAAGCATCAATAACCGCGAGTGGGTTATATCCATCAATTCGTTCAGCATGCATCGATTCAGGATTTATACCTGCTCCGACTCTGGCAAGGATGTCAAATCCCATAGTTTCCCCCATAGTTTGTCCTCCCATACCATAAAGGTTGTTCATGAAGTTGAAGATCAGTGGCAAACCTCCCTTTTGATCTCCTGTCCAGAGTGTTTTGTACTGGTCCATTGTGGCAAAGCATATTCCTTCCCACACAGGGCCACAGCCCATTGAAGCATCACCGATATTGCATACAACGATTCCCTGTTTACGGTTTATTTTCTTATACAGGGCAGCTCCGACGGATATATCACCTGAACCTCCGACTATTGCATTGTTGGGATATATTCCAAAGGGAGTAAAGAAGGCATGCATTGAACCTCCGAGTCCCTTGTTGAAACCGTTCTCACGGGCAAAGATCTCTGCAAGCGCTCCATAGAGAAGGAAGCTGACCGCAAGGTGCCTGATAGTACCCTGGAATCTCTTTTCAACAACTTTAAGCGCTGATCCTCCGAAATAGCTCTTCATCACATTATAAAGGGTATCTTCATTGAGGCGGTGGATTGCTGATAGACCTTTGGCAAGTATTTCGCCGTGGCTGCGGTGTGATCCGAAGATATAGTCGTTGGCATCAAGGTTATAAGCCATCCCGACTGCTGATGCTTCCTGTCCTATTGAGAGGTGGGCAGGTCCGGGATGATTATAGGGAATGCTGTTATATTCGTTGGTTGTTTTGATTAGATTAAGCATGGTTTCAAATTCCCTTATAACAACCATGTCGTGATAGATCCTTACGAAATCCTCACTTGTGAAATTCTTCTTTTCTTCCTCAATTGATTTGTTATACTGGTTGACAGGTATCTTACCGAACTCAATGAATTTTGGCTTGCGTACCACCTTTGGATTAATATTCTGACTCTTTGGCATATCTTTATTTTTTCGTTTATTTTTTTCTCCCTTTCTCCCCCTCGCTTACTTAAAATTGAAAATTCTCGATTTGGTTCTTAATCTCCTT
Source organism: Bacteroidetes bacterium GWA2_40_15 (assembly GCA_001768195.1). Taxonomy (GTDB): domain Bacteria; phylum Bacteroidota; class Bacteroidia; order Bacteroidales; family VadinHA17; genus LD21. Next base: position 58,042 of record MENI01000110.1, read on the forward strand.
AAGGAATAATGTAGCCGGTCCCCCATCAATTGCCCTGTGATCATAAGTCAGCGATAGTCCGATATATGGTACAAAACCGAAAACATTGTTCCCCAGGCTGGCAGGTCGGTTAATAATGGTGCATACTCCAAGTATTCCCACCTGTGGCAGGTTGATCACCGGTGTAAACATCTCCACCCCGTAGTTCCCAAGGTTGGAGACTGTGAAAGAGGCGGAGGTGCTCTGTATAAGTTCAGGACTGATACTTCCTTTTTTACATGAATCAGCTGCTGATTTCAGTTCCCTGGAAAGGGTAGGCAGATCCATCTCATTAGCATTCTTAACAGCAGGGACCATCAATCCGCGGGGGGTATCGACAGCCAGACCGAGATGTACTTTACTGAAGGTTTTTATCCTGTCTTCGAGGAAATGACTGTTGGCTTCAGGGAATTTTTCAAGAGCTCTTATAACACACCAGCATATCATGTCGTTCAGAGTGATATCCTGCTGTTTCCTGTCTGTTAAAAGCTTATTTTTAATTACTAGTCTTAGTTCCAGCAGGCGACGCACATCGGCGCTCATGTGGTGTGTAAGCTGGGCCGAATTCTGCAGTGAACTGTGCATTGTTCTGGCAATGATCTTTCTTATGTTGCTTAAAGGCTGCTCGGTAAATTCAGCAGTTGTGGAAATAACTTCTTTATTCCCGGGCCGGGCCATTGACAATGCTTTTTCAATATCTGCAGCAACAACCCTTCCACTAGGTCCTGTTCCCCTGAGAGAGTTGTAGTTTATACCTTTCTCTTCAGCCATCTTTCTGGCTTTTGGCGATATCCTGGTTCTTTCCTCAGGGGCAATATCAGGTTCATCTGCTTTTATTTTGCCAACCGGTGTATTGCCAACTGCCTCATTTGCCTCTGCACTCATTTTCTCTCCCTGTACTCCAACAAACGCAGAGATGTCTTCGCCGCTTTGTCCGATCACTGCTACATTGAATAGTACCGGTACTTCATCTCCTTCATTGTAAAAAATATCAAGAAGGATCCCTTCGGATGATGATTCAAGATCGAAAGCTGCTTTGTCAGTCTCATAGGAAAAGAGAATTTCCCCGGTTGTAACCTTGTCGCCCTTGCTTTTAAACCATTTGGTTATGATGCAGGTCTCTACCGATTGCCCCTGCTTTGGCATTATTACTGCTGTTGCCATTTTAAAGATGTTATTTCGTGTCCTGTTTCTTTTTTCTTTTTTCTTGGGCTTTCTTCACCTCCCACTCCTTACCTCTCATGATTCAACCCACCCCTAACCCCTCCCAGGAGGGGAACTCTAAGTCCAAACCTTACTGCCTCATACCTCACTTCTCACCTCACGCCTTCCTCCTTTCGCCAACTTGTTATTATAAGTAAGTCAAATATTATCAATTGATTATAGAAATATCTAATAATCAGATACTACAAAAATAAATATTTTAACTTGTATTTACAAGTAAAATGTTATATATTTACAGAAAAATTATCATCTGCAGATGGTTGTTCCGAAAACAATACCCCGGTACCGAAAACTTTATGAGGTACTACGGAAACACATCCTCGATGGTGTTTACAAGGAAGGAGACCTGTTACCATCGGAAAATGAGTTGTGTCAGTTATACGGTATGACACGGCCCACTGTCCGTCAGGCTCTGAGCACACTCTCCAATGACGGTTTTATAAGGAAACACCAGGGAAAAGGAAGCATTGTACATCATCTTCCGAGGGCAATAGGAATACTTTCTGTATCAGGAACAACTTCTGCTGTTGGTGACCGCAATCTTAAAACGAAGATCATAAAGAAACCTGTTCTGATACAATGGCCTCAGAGTTTTATGTTTCCCTTATCTGAACTTGAAAATGAGTCAGGTTGCATATATATGGAAAGACTAAGGCTTCTCGACGATGTACCAATATTCTATGATATCAGCTATATAGGCAATATTAATCTTCCCAGAATAACCTCCCGGCAGTTTGAGAACAGATCACTGTTCCGGATACTCAGGGATCATTACCGTGTTGAGATAAAAGGAGGGGAGCAGAGATTAAAAGCAATACCGGCTAATGCGAGGATCAGCAAATTTCTTAAACTGCATAAAAACCAACCGGTCCTTCATCTCGAAAGGAAGATGGAGACCAATAATCCCGGTCTTTTTGTCTATTCTTCAATATTCTGCAATACAGAGAAATATTCCATATTCGGAAGATTCTAAAAAATCCTTATTTTTATGGTTTCTTAAATGTTAATGGCAACTTATACTAACTATTAATAAACCTGATTGATTATGAAAAATGAGAAAAAACAATGGTCACGGCGCCAGTTCATCAATGTTACGATTGGCAGTGCAGCCGGACTTGCAGTAATTCCTCACCTGAGTTCCTGCAAAACGACGCCGGCAGATACTGATATAAAACTCGGTTTCATCGGTCTCGGCCGCCAATCGATGTTCCTTTTGAACGGATTTATGCAGGTTCCGGGTGTGAAAGCAGTTGCCGGATGCGATGTTTATGGTATTAAGTGTAAGCGCTTTGAAAAAAGAGTTACTGAATTTTATGCCAAAGCAGGAAAAGAGGTTGATGTTAAAACTTATGAAAAGTACGAGGAGATACTGGCAAGAACAGATATCAATGCTGTGGTAATTGCAGTTCCTGATCATTCTCATGCAAGGATAGCAATTGCAGCCTGCAGGGCAGGAAAGGATGTTTATCTCGAAAAACCCATGACATTCACAATCAAAGAGGGACAGGAACTTAAAAAAGTTGTCAGGGAGAATAACCGTATCCTTGGTATCGGCAGCCAGCAGCGTTCAAGCGCTGAATTCCAGCATGCTGTAAAGCTGGTACAGGATGGGGCGATCGGAAAGATTGTCAGCGTGAATGCTTATGTTGGTGCTCCACCGAAACCATATGACCTGCCTGAAGAAACCTTGCCATCTGATCTGAACTGGGATCTCTGGCTTGGATCACTGCCAATGCCGATACATTTCAATAATGAGCTTAATCCGCCTATTTCACTTGATCCTCCTGTTGATGAGAAGATATGGGGTGCATGGAGATGGTACAAAGAGATGGGTGGCGGCTTCACTACCGACTGGGGAGCTCATATGTTTGATATTGCACAATGGGGACTTGGAATGGACAAAAGCGGTCCTGTTGAGATCTCACCCATCGGTGATGGAACAGAATTCATGTCATTCAAGTATGCAAATGGTGTAATTATGACCTCAGAGCCTTTCGACGAAAAACTGACCAAAGGTGTGAAATTCTGGGGCGAAAATGGATGGATAGAGGTCTCACGCGGATACTTTAAAGCCTCTGATGAGAAATTCAATCCTCCTGCAAGTGCCACAGCGGATGAAGGACCCTATGAGACAAGAATACCTCATCAGGTTAACTTTATAGAGGCTGTAAGGTCAGGAAAAGATCCGGTTGTCCCGGTTGAAACAGGACACAGCAGCTGCACAGTCTGTACTCTCGGAAACATTGCATGTGAACTGAAGAGAACCATTAAATGGAATCCTGAAACTGAGACATTTATTGATGATGCCGATGGAGCTGCCACTAAGCTCCTGCATTATGAATACAGGGCAGGGTATAAACTGATGTAACAGCGCATTTCTGCTGATATTATAAAGAACCACTCCGACAGTGGTTCTTTTTTTTTTCTTAACCACGAGTTCCACGGAGTTATCACGGAGTTACACTGTAAAGTACTCCGTGTTTTACTCCGTGGTACTCTGTGTAACTCCGTGGTTTTATCTTATATTTGATAATTAAACTAAACTATCTTCGAAATGCCAAATCACAAAAAATCCTTCATGTTGCTGATTGTAACATTTGTTGCAATATCAATTGTTTACGGCCAGGGTGGAATGATCTCATTCGGAAAGTCATCATCCCTCGATAAAGCTCTCTTCAAAACAAAAGAGAAAGAGTTGCCTCTGAAATGGATTAATGTCAACACTGATCCGGATACGTGGCATGTTGAAAAAGATATTCTGATCTGCTCAGGTAAGCCGATAGGAGTTATGAGATCAGAAAAACAATATGAGAATTTTATACTTCATATTGAGTGGATGCATATGGAGGCCGGAGGTAATTCAGGTACTTTTGTCTGGAGCAACGCCACTCCACCGGAAGGAGGAAACCTTCCAAACGGTGTTGAGGTTCAGATGCTTGAACTAGAGTGGGTCAACCTGAATAAGCGCGATGGAGTAACTCCTCCGATAGCATATGTCCATGGCGAATTATTTGGCGTTGGTGGGGTGACTACCGTACCTGATAATCCACGTGGTACACGGAGTAAATCAATTGAAAACCGATGTAAGGGTAAGGGTGAATGGAACACCTATGATGTTGTCTGTGTCGACGGGGTTGTTAAACTATCTGTAAATGAAAAGTTTGTCAATGGTGTTGCATGGGCATCTCAGAAGAAGGGTTACATCTGCCTTGAATCGGAAGGCGCTCCGATTCATTTCCGTAACATAAAGATAATAGAGCTTCCTGCTGGAGTGATTTCCCCGGATCAGATTGCAGCTGAAATAAAATAAAGAAACTCAGGATGAACAAATCAGAAAAAACATCCTCAGAGAGTACCAAAGGAAGACTGCTTTCACTCGATGCACTCAGGGGTTTCGATATGCTGTGGATAATCGGAGGCAGTGGCATCATAAATGCTCTTGCAAAAAACAGTGATGCAGGCTGGCTGAAAGTTCTCGATGTCCAGATGACTCATGTAACATGGAATGGTTTTCATTTCTATGATCTTATTTTTCCGCTGTTCATGTTCATTTCCGGCATCGCAATACCATTTTCTGTTAAGTCCGCATTATCAAAAAATGTCTCTAAAGGAAGCCTCTTTTTGAAAGTTCTGAGAAGGATGATAATCCTGGTCATACTCGGTATTCTCTATAACGGAGTATTCCGCGATGGTTTCGAAAATGCCAGGTATGCCAGTGTGCTAGGGCAGATTGGTATCGCTTATTTTTTTGCATCCGTAATCTTCATCTACTCCAAATCATTTAATGCTAACATGTACTGGTTAGCCGGTATTCTGCTTGGCGTATCAGCAATGCAACTATTTGTCCCTGTTCCCGGATTTGGCGCCGGAGTATTTACTCCTGAAGGTTCAATGAACGGATACATCGACCGGTTATACCTGCCCGGAAGGCTGGCTTATTTCAATGGGATATTTGATGCTCTCGGAATACTATCAGTTGTTTCCGCTATAGGAATAACCATAATGGGAATTGCTGCAGGCAAGATCCTTCAGAATTCCTCATACAGTGAATACCGTAAAACAGGATTGCTTGCAGGAATCGGATTGATATCAATACTTGTGGCTCTGGCTCTTTCTCCTTTATACCCGATAATAAAGGTCTGCTGGACAACAACATACAATTTGCTTGCAGGTGGTATAAGTTTCATATTGATTGCGCTATTCTACTTAATAATTGATGTGTGGGGTTATCAGAAATGGTCCTTCTTCTTCAGGGTGATTGGAATGAACTCCGTTTTTATATATCTGTTTGGAAGAATAATCTCTGTGGGATTAATAACAGGATTTTTCATTGGCTGGATTATTAAACCTCTGGGCGGTTTTGGTGAAGTGCTGGGGGCTATTTTTATTGTGGCAGCGGAATGGTTGCTGCTCTGGTTTATGTATAAGAAGAAGGTGTTTGTTAAGGTGTGATAGACCGTCAACCTAAGAGTTATATTATAAATGAAGAGACTGGAAGGAGTTTCCCCTCCTTTTGAATGAGGGGTGGCCGGGACACTTGATTATCTGATTCTTACAAGGTTCATTCCCCGGCCGGGGTGGTTGATTTATTTGAACTTGACAGACTATATATGCAGACTGTGATAAACTATATAAATTTGAAGACAAGAAAAACTAAAGGTGAGCTTCGGATTCATGGTATTAATCAACCACCCCGGCCGCAAAGGTACTTTGCAATACATTAACTATCATTGTTCTGCGGCCACCCCTCCTTCAAAAGGAGGGGAAACTTATACTTATCTCTGGATTTACAATACCACTCTTAAGTTGATGGCCATGGGATTCAGGGGTAGTTATTAAATAGTAGTAGTTTTTATCTTTAAATACATTATTGAGTTATGAAATCTTCCATTCATTTTTTCTTGTTACTAGCTGCGGCACTTTTATCAGCTTGCAGTTCTGATAATCAGCAATTACCTCTTTCCATTCATCCCCGGAATCCACATTATTTTCTGTTTCGGGATAAACCGACTATTCTGATCGGTTCCACAGAACATTATGGCGCTGTGATGAATCTTGATTTTGACTACATTAAATACTTTGATGAGATGGCAGCCTGCGGACTGAATACAACCCGTACATTTACAGGTATATATGTCGAACCCGTTGGAGCATTCGGAATTAAGAAGAACACAATGGCGCCTTGGCCGGGACGTTTCATTGCTCCCTGGGCAAGGAGTACAGAGGCAGGATATTCAAATGGCGGCAACAAGTTCGACCTGTCAAAATGGGATGAAGCATATTTTGCCAGACTCAAAGACTTTGTGGTACAGGCCGGCAGCAGGGATATAGTTGTAGAGCTCGATCTCTTCTCAAATTTCTATGATACAATACAGTGGAAGCTATCTCCTCTGAATACAATAAATAATATAAACGGTATCGGCACTGTTAAGGATCATAAAGAGGTTCTTTCACTCAGGCATCATGAAATTCTTGCCGGGCAGGAGAAGATGGTCAGAAAGATAATTATTGAGCTTAAGGATTTTGATAACCTCTACTATGAAGTATGCAATGAACCATACTTCGGTGATACGCTTGCTCTGAGGGAATGGGAAGAGCTTATGACAGATGTGGTTGCAGATGCTGAGAAGGATTTCGTTCATAAGCACCTTATATCCAATAATGTACAGAATTTTAAAAGGCTTGTTCCGGAACCCCGTAAGCATGTTTCTGTATATAATTTCCATTATGCGGAACCTCCTGTTACTGTACCCCTTAACTATCATCTGAACCTGCCTCTGGGTGATAATGAAACCGGGTTCAGAGGTATCGAGGGTACTATTTACCGTATTGAGGCATGGCGTTTTCTGCTGTCCGGAGGAGCCCTCTTCAATCATCTCGATTATTCCTTCACAACTGAAAATGAAGATGGATCTAATGTCGTTCAGAAGGGTGAACCGGGTGGCGGGAGCAGAGAACTTCGTGAACAATTCAAAATACTGGCAGGATTCATGCGATCACTGAACTTCATTAACATGAAACCGATTGGTAATGATGCTGTTAAGCCTGGTGCAGTCGGTACTTCTGTCGAGGGACTTATTGAGGAAGGAAAAGTATGGGCTCTGTATCTTTCGGTGAAAGACACTGTCAGTATATCTTCAGCTATAGAAGTCAATCTGCCTGCAGGGTCATACAACCTTACATGGATTGACACCAAAACAGGCACTTCAACTCCTGAGGCACATGGCCATAACGGAGGCTGGCTTCAGATAAAATCTCCTGAATACCTTAATGATATTGCTCTCAGGATTGTTAAGAACTGACTTTCTGACCTCATCCCCAAACCCCTTCTCCCGAGGGAGAAGGGGCTTTCTTAACATAATTAAGTCCCTCTCCCCTGGGAGAGGGATTTAGGGAGAGGCCCTGCTGGCGCCAATTTGCAATTGGTGCCAAAAATATAAAGCACGGATTACGCTTCGCTAAATCCGCGCCAGCGGAGGAGTGTCGTTCTTCTTATCTGCGCAAAATCTGCGCGATCTGCGGGACACAAATGTTTCCCGCTGATTCCGCTGATTTTCGCAGATTGAAATCATTTACCATCTATTGTTAGTAAACCCAGATCTCATCAGTGAAGAACCACACCGGGTAGCCGACTCCGTAATGCCATGAAGGCCCTATCCCGACATTCTCAAAATGTACTTTGATATACCTGGCTTTGACCTTCTGTTTTGCCTTTACTTCATAACTCACATACTTCACCGCAGGCGAACGGTCTTCTGGTATATCAACTCTTCCGAAAAGTGTAAAGTTTTTATTATCAGTTGAGATATGACAGGTCATACTCTTCGGGATCAGGATCCACGATCCCAGCTTATGAAGGAAATCGGCCTCCACTATTTCAATCTCTTTTACTTCTCCAAGGTCGATTATCACCTCTCCGTCATTCTTCTCCCAGCCAACCCAGCTCTCATTGAATGTTGCACCTCCAAGTAACCCGTCAGTGAGTGCCTTATCAGCAATCTTGTCGTATGGCTTGTTTGGAGGCAGTGTATAACTTACTGATGCATTTGATGCCAGGCTTTTCCTTGGATTTGGCAGGTTGCGTTTCAGATAGAGATCGCAGTACTCTTCAATTGTGTTGTTTCTCTCATTAAGAGTAGTCACTCCAAGCCGATGCGCCGTGTTCCTGAATAATGCAAGCTCTCTTTTGATCCTCTCAGTGTCTGTCATATCACCAGTCCTGGCGATCTCCAGTTCTGCAAACTGAATAGTGAGACGCTGTTGCCATACCCTTTTCAGAAGAGTGCTGTCTGAAGCAACAGCTTTTTCTGCATTATCATAGAGTTTCCTGTAACTCTTTATCATATTCGGATTTAGCATCCCCGTTTTATGAGTGATCGGAGTATCATAGATCCACAGGCCAATATTACTGCCAAGCAAAGCGCCTTCCTGTATTTTCATGTACTGATAGAGGAAAGGGGCAGCATTCCCATAATAACCTTGCAGAAATGATTGTATGACTGAATCAACATTGCAATTAACATCCCAGAGCAGCTTTGATACCACATAGCTCCTTAATTCCGAGAAATCTCCGCCCTTTATGCTTGCGATCTGTGAAAAATGCATATTGACGTTATTTTTTTTGAACAACTGCATGTTTGTCTGCAGGATATGGAAGTTCGGGAAAGGAGAGATATAGTTGTCGAAGTTGATACCATAATCCCATACAAAGATGTTATCAGAGATCTGCGCCCATCCTTCAAGTGCCTTCATAAAGTGTTGACCTGATGCATTATCGGTTAATGGCACCTCTCTGTAACAGTCAATATTACAAAGCATTATATTGACATTTGGAAGAGGCTTGATGTTCTTTGGCGGATTCATAGAATAGAGGTAGGCCAGGGTCGAGAATTCCTTGTCGGGAAATCTTGCTGCAAGCTTGTTCATGAAATAAATAATACTGCCGGAAGGTCCTCCATTTTCGTCATCGATTTTTTTGCAATACCCGCACTGGCAGTTTGTGAAGTTTCCGTCATTCTGACTTACGGAAATCATTTTTTGGTCGGAATTGGCTTTGAAGATTGAGTCAATCTGTTTCGAGACAATCTCAAACACATCCTCATTTGTCAGGCACCACTGACTGGCCGATCCCGGACGCCTCTGCCCGTTAATGAATGAGTAGTATTCAGGATGAGTGGTTCCATATTTTGCTGATGGCAGAAGGCGGTCGAAGGTATGCACCCAGTAACCTGCAGCAAAGATCTCACGTGGTTCCTCAAGCCTGTTCCATACCTTATAAAGGGGATCGAGTGCGAGATTGTATGACTGTGTCTGCCTGTGGCGGAAACTGGGATTCTCAACCCTGTTAAGGTTTGCAGGGAGTGAAAGATTCCTGCTTTTTGGCCATGTACTGGCATTTGCTGCATAATACCTTACTCGGAAATAATCTTCCAGAACTGTAACAACTCCGTAAACAGTTCCCATTCCATCACCTCCTTCAATCAGAAATGAGTTCCCGTCTGAAGAAAGCCTGAATCCGTCTTCTTTTATGTCAGCATTTTTCGAAGTCTTAATGATTATATCGCCGGACTTATATTTTGTTCCTGATGATTCAACCGGAAGAGTGATCCCTGAAATCTTCTTCACATAGTCATTCAGAAGTGTTGCTGCCTGGTTTTCATTTTTATTATCGGGACCGACGAGTATCCTTCCGGTTGGTTTGCCGTCTCTGACCAGATCTATACCGGCAAACAAGCCATTTGAAAGCATAAGTAATATGAAGTATATCGTAAATTTTTTCATATAGCATCTGATTTAAATTTCAATTCTACCTTTGATCGGCTCCTGTATCCGGGTGCTTCTTTCGCTTTTGACGATCAATATCATCTCTTACTGTTGAAATCTGTAACCCTTTACCCAGAGCTGCTTTGGCAAGTTTTGTCAGATGCAGGTCTCCGGTAACAGGATTGACGAAATAGCCTTCCATATCTCCTGTCAGGTTGGCTTCAGAGAGTACCCCTTCGCCTTCGCCATAAATGCGGCCGCGTACAAGGTTGTTAGCGATAAACAGGCGGCTAATCTTCTGAAAGTAATGTATTGCCTGATATTCCGGATCAGTAGCATAGATTGTGTTATTACACACCTGGATATTATCGGCCCATACTACCTCAATACCTTTGCCCTGCCTGTCACCGGCAACAATAAAATTATTACGGATGATGCCATCATAATTATGCAGAGTGCCAGGTTCATAGTAAGTCGGTTCCGAGGGATTCCCGAATGCTATACTGCGATCGCAGCCAACGAAGATATTGCGTTCCACTACAATGTTACGGCATTGGTTCCATACGAAAATTGCACCACGTCCGCCCCCGTTGGCTCCCCGTATGTTCCTGAAGATGTTGTCACTGAATACCCAGTTGTCAAGATACATCATGTCAATTGCAGAGATATAGTCGCCATTGTAAAGCCATGAAGTATCAGGCATTTTTGTATTCTCAAAGATGCAATAGCTTACTGAACCGCCAACCAGATGCTTACGGTCCTTTGCAGCGGTACCTTTGAATGCGCGTGTCCCTATATTTAAAAAGTGGCAGCGGAAAATATTAATGTCTTTCAGATTAGACTTTACAGCTTTGGTTTCGGTGTCAAGCTTTATACCATAATGACTTACCTCTCTTATGGTCAGGTCAGCTATAAAAATATCTTCAGAATTGCGGATTACAATTAAGTCTGCAGGATCATTTTCTTTCCGTTCCCTATGGTAAAAGTCACTCCAGCCATCTCCCTGCAGAACTACCTTTGAACTGTCACCTGATGAACTACGCAAAGTTAAGTGAGCCTTATTCTCAATTACAAGTGATTGCTTAAGGATGTAAATACCATCTTCAATAAGGATGGTTTCATGAGATTCTGCATTGAGAATTGCCAGAGCAAGTTCTTCTTCATTCGCAACTTTTACTACCCTCCCTGGTCTTTCAGGAAAATCAGGCTCCCGTACACCACATCCAATTAATTGTGATATTACAACAATGAACAGAATTAATTTCCAGAATGATTTTGCCATAATTAATTTATTAGCTTTAATCGTAGCCTCATTAATCCTTTTTTTATAAGGTATTATGACAAATGTAACTTTTTTCTGCAAACAGTTCACTCCTGCGGAGTCTGCTTTACTATAGTCCCGTCAGGGACGGACTGTTTGTAGAAATCAGGCATGAAAAGTATAATGAGCCCCATCGGGCATAGGCGTTAACTTAAGCATAGGTTGTTACAGGAAGGAATAGAAGAAGTTTCCCCTCCTTTTGAAGGAGGGGTGGCCGGAATAACTGATTATCTGATATTTACAAAGCTTATTCCCCGGCCGGGGTGGTTGATTTGTCTTTCCGGTCGATTAATTTCCTTTATTTAAAACTTTCCTTATCTCACTTTCAAATATTCGGATTTTAACATCTCCCATAATACAGCCTCAACCGAAGTGGAGCTCTTTTGGAGATGTGATATGAAAGACTTTAATTCTTTTCGGTTGGAGGTTTTTATTTAACATATAAATAATGGTAGAATAAACTAATAGATCAACCGCCCCGGCCGCAAACAATCATTGTAACATGTTAATAATCTATGTGCTGCGGCCACCCCTCCTTCAAAAGGAGGGGAAACTTTAATGACCAAACTTCATCTCAAAATTTTAATTCGGTTGCCTTTATTTATCTTCCATGGAAATCCTTTCTCAGACTCCTTAAGTTAACGCATATGCCAATCGGGGCGACCTGTATGGGAATGTTGTTAAAATCAATAGTTCAGGTCAAATAATATAAATATAGTCGGACACTATTGTACATTTGTATTAAATTATCAGGTTTAATTGTTCCAATTCACGGCAAGAGATTAATGAAATGGGTAGTATTTATAGGTATTCTAATATCTGTCTTTACAGAGACTTATAGAGGTTGTATAACCAATACTGAAAGTCAGAACTTCAGGGTTGATGTTAAAGCTGATCTTTCAGATGTTTCTTTTCCTTTGAATATCAGAGAGCCTTCCGGTCTTTCCTTTTCTGTTTCAGGAGATGCCCTGTATGTCGTAAGCGACAAGACCGGGGGTATATGCAGAATAGGTTTCACCGGAGAGGTGCTTGAAAAACTTCCATTTCAGGGACATGACATTGAAGGTATTGAGGTAGACAAAACAACCGGGGAAATCTGGCTCGTGGAGGAGAGAAAACAGGATATTTTACATCTCAGCAGAGATGGGGAACTTATTGAAAGAATAACTGACGTAAAAACAGATACAAAATACAATTCAGGATTTGAGGGAATTGCCATGAACGGAGACCTTCTTTACATCCTTATCGAAAATCATCCCGGCAGCCTTATTGAGTACAGCATCTCATCAAAAAAATGGGATCGCCATAAGCTCGATTTTGCAAAAGATTATACTGGAATTGACTATGACTCTTCTGATAATACTTTATGGATTGTAAGTCATGAATCGAGAACACTCAACCATTGTACAATCCAAGGGAAGCTCATTTCGAGCCAGGAGATCGATGTGAAGCAGGCAGAAGGAGTAGCTGTCGACAGGGCAGCTAAGATTGCCTGGATAGTAAGTGATGCCGATAGCAAACTTCATAAAATAACTCTGAAAGACTAAACCTGATGGGACAGGAGATTGAGCGTAAGTTTCTGGTTAATGGTGATTTTAAGCGATTTGCGACCGGAAAGATAAGAATAAAGCAGGGTTATCTTTCATCTGCAAATGGAAGAACAGTACGGGTGCGTGTCAAAGACGATAAAGGTTTTCTGACAATCAAGGGAGAGGCAAGTGAATCAGGAATAAGTCGTTATGAATGGGAGAAAGAGATCCCTGTTACTGAGGCTGAAGAGCTGTTGTTACTATGTGAACCTGGATTGATCGATAAGACACGGTACCTGGTACCTGCCGGGGAATTCACATTTGAAGTTGATGAGTTTTATAGCGAAAATGAAGGATTGATCATTGCAGAAATTGAGCTTAAATCTGAATCGGATCAGTTTCCAAAACCTGAGTGGTTGGGAGAGGAGGTTACCGGCGATATGAGGTATTATAACTCAATGCTTATAAAAAATCCCTTCACCGGGTGGTAAAGGGATTGTTATGGTCTGATAAACTTAGTGTTACGATCTGGCAATCCGCATCACCCTGCTTACGGCATCATCAACCTGTTCTCTGCTTTCAAGACCCAGTGTCATGCAATGAACATTGCCGCTCTTGATCACATACTGAAGAGAAGCTTCCCTCTGATCCTCTTTTATAAGATCTCCCATTCCGAATACCTTCATGCCGATCACACCTTTCCCATTTTTACGGGCTGTTTCAAGAACCTTCATAACCTGTTCAGGTGTACCATCCATTTTTGATCCCTTGTTATTTATCCTTGCAAGCAGTACATCCACCCATGGATTGCTTGCTGCATTTTCCATCGCCTCAAAGTTGTGGCATGATACTCCGACAGTCTTTAGGATACCCTTCTCTTTGGCCCTGGAGACCTGATCCATGTAATCCCTGTACTCTGAAGACCAGCCACCCTGCATCATGCAATGCAGCAGAAAAATATCAAAATATTCGGATCCCGTTTCGATCCTGAAACGGTCGAGACTTGTCTGGAACGGCTCTTTCTTATACCAGCCCTCCTGGTCGTAAACCATCACTTTTGTAAGAACCGATACTTTATCTCTCGGCATAACTTTCAGTGCTTCACGTACATATTCATGAGAGCCATACATGTCAGCTGTATCGAAAAAGCGGATCCCTTTGTCGTAGGCGTATTGTGAAAGCTCAACAAATCCTTTCATTCCGAGCCTGGTCTGGTTCGAAGCATTCTTCCACCCTCCCGATCCTGTTCCGAGGGCAACACGTGGTACATTGATACCGGTATTGCCAAGCTTTATCATATCAATAGTCTCAGCCGGAGCCATAAAATCATAATCCTTCAGTCCTGCCGAAATAGCTGCCAGTCCTGCAAATCCTGCAGCACTCTTCTGAAGAAACTCCCGACGGTTTGTTTTTTTCATAATATCTTTTTTAAAGTATTTACAAATTATATATCACCGTGTAAGCTATTAATATTCCATGTTCAACAATACAATGTATTATAAGCTCCCCTCCCTGGAGGGGTTGGGGGTGGGTTAAAAATTATTCCGTTCTTATCTTAAAGATGTTCAACTTAACAGAAACATCAAACCCAATACCCGGTAATTCAGCAAATATAACTTTTTAACAATTTAGTGATGCAAAAGGTTCAAATTGCGATGTGTTTTTATGCAGATCTTATTTTAGAACATAGCTTCCTCTGCCTGCACCAACAAGGTTAGTCATTGATACACCATTGACAAATATCATTACCCTACCATTGCCCATATTATTTGGGTACCTGAATGTTACAGGACCAGAACCGTCAAGATAAACATCACTTTTCCAGAGAAGTGTAGGTCTGAACTGAAACTCAGGAATCGATTCAAGTTCTTCTTTTACAGGGATGTAATATTCAGTTTCAGTGCGGAATATTCTTATTGGTTTAAAAGGGGATTACCTGGGTTTGCCTCATCATCGGGATCAATCCCGCCATTAAGCCTGTTTCCAATTTTTGTGGTTATTAGTATCGCCCCATAACTTGCTTCATTTCCATATCTTGCAAATCCCTGTGGCCCTCTTATAACAGTAACAGATGCTATTTCTGATGTACGCATTTGTGCTATCGGGGAATATGTTTGACCATAAATCGGAGCATTATCGACAACAAACATTCCGGGACGTAACCCACCGAAATATAGTGCTCCACGAATATAGACCTTTTTGGCAGGTTTATCAACACAGTATAGATGTAACTTATAAAGAATATCCTCAAAAGTTTGTACATATTTGAAGTCTTTATTATACAGTGTAAATGCATTTACATATTTGAATTCTTCAGCGTTTTTATCAACATATTTCTTTTGTATGGTCTGTTTTCCTTTGATGGTTACAGCCTCAATCATAATCGCACGGTCCTGATTAAAAACTGATGTATCATTAGCAATGAAAGCAAATTCAGGTTTAAAATAAATCGAACCGGTTTTTATCAGCTTTGCACTATCAGTATATACCGTGTTCTCAGGAAATTCAACTATAACAGGATTTGAATTGCGTGAAGGGTCATCATCGGGAAGAACCATAATTTGTCTTGCATAGGCATCAAGAGAATCAAACGGTAAAAAGGTTTCCCTGCTTTCATTCAATCTTAGAATGGTAATTCCCCCGCCTTCAGGAGAAATCAGTCTGATATCTGATCTTCCATTTTTTTCCGGACCGGGATTATTGATTTTCAGATGATCATAATTATCCTCTCTTTTTTCTTCATAAGCTAAAACAGATTCTTCCAGGGTATACTTCCTCCATCCATAAGTCATCATTAAGAGATCAATGGACTTACTGTCAAGATTTTTCAGACCCATACACCTTTTATTATATGGCAGATTGTTGTAAATCTCCCTGTCATAGAGAAATGCAGATTCAATATCCGGGAATGGAATTCCATTGTGATATCCTGATGCTGAGTCAATTGCAGATATTTAGATCACGGAGCTCACATTCTCCCCGGTGCCATCAGTTGTATTAACTGTCAGTTCTGTCTCCCGGACTGACCTGCCTTCTTCAGGTGATATGCTGATCTTAACATTCATCCTGCTGTTCGGATTCAGGAATATCACTCTTTCCGCAACGGGATTCAAATCAGTTATTATTTCTTCGTTTAGTTTAATTATTTTTCCGGAGGCTTTAAGTCTTTTACCGTCTGAAGAGACTGCATTAAAGGAAAGCCGTTGTCTGACCCCGTTAATAAAAGTACCGCCTTCAGGGAGGAATATGAGATCGGCATTTCCACTACTTATTATTGTATCAGATTGTTTTTGCCGGCGATCAGGTTTTATGAGATCAACTCTTAAAGGCATCCTGAAGGCAAACACCGGATCAAAATTCATCTGGCCACTTGTAAAAGCAAGTATTGAGTAATCACCAGCAGATGCAGTATCTGGAACTTTAAGCCATCCTGACGCTGTTGAATAACTGATCCTGAACCTGGCGCTCTAGCTATCGGGATTTGTGTTTTAGTGCCTTTGTGGCAAGAATAATACTTTTCGGGGCAGGCTCAAAATTGATTTATAATTTTTAGTTCCCCGGAAGCGGATTCTTTATGCCAGTTTTACCTTATTCAATATTTTTTTGTGGAGAGGTTTATAAACTATTGATTTCAAGACATCCGGTATCCTTATATTCGGGATCATTAAGGAATGATTTTATTAATTCACAGTTCTTCCTGAGAACATTTTCAATATTCAGTGTAGAGGTATTTCCAAGCCTTAGCCAGATCACTTTTGGCGATGATCCTTTAACAAGTCCCAGGTCGTAAAAATCACCATCAAAAGTGACAATGCAATAACCGTTCACTTTAGCATAGTTCCATAAAATAGAATCTTTTGAATTTTCTAACCCTAAGTACCGGACTTGTTCAGAGTCTGGAAATATGTCCTGGATTTTATTTGTAATCCGGAATGAAATATTCTGATCAAAAAGTAATTTCATCAGATCATCTGAAGTTTACGTTCTCTGTCAGCAGCAAACATTAAACTTGCTTTGATATCCTCCCTTGAAAGTTCCGGAAAGTCCTGCAGTATTTCTTCAAAACTCATTCCAGAGCCTAACCATCCAAGTATATCAGATACTGTAATTCTGGTATTTCTGATGCAGGGTCTGCCAAATCTTTTGTCAGAGCTTATTTTTATTATTTTACTGTAAGAACTCATGTGTCAAAGATAATACATTTTTTTAATTTATTTTAAACTCATATGGTCTGAATGTGAATGGGTTGTATTAGAATTTGTCTCTGAATGAGGATATGCTGTTACATATTCTTTTAAGGTGTACTTCCTCCATCCATAAGTCATAAGTAAAAGATCGATGGACTTACTGTCAAGATTCTTCAGACCCATACACCTTAATATTAGATGGCAGATTGTTGTAAATCTCCCTGTCATAGAGAAATGCAGATTCAATATCCGGGAATGGAATTCCATTGTGATATCCCGATGCTGAGTCTATTGCAGATACTGAGATCACGGAGCTCACATTCTCCCCGTTGTCATCAGTTGTATTAACTATCAGTTCTGTCTCCCGGCCTGATCTGCCTTCTTCTGGTGATATGCTGATCTGAACTTTCATCTTATTATTGTGGTTCAGGAATATCACTCTTTCTGCAACGGGATTTAAATCAGTATCGTAGATGGTGACAAATGCTGTGCCCGCAGGAATATCAGCAGTCTTTATCCTTGCAGTAAAAAGTGTATCCGGCCGGATCTCCTTTGAAAAGATCAATACATTATTCATAGTAACTGCCAGAAAATATTCTTTACCGGCTACTTCCCTTCCTCTTACAATTATATCTGTCAGGCCATTGCCCCGATTGTCAACCCGCAGGGAAATACCAGTGTCTTCGGCAGCAGGCAGGGGCCAGCTGATATTGCCGAATTCTTTTTCAACCGGCTTTGCATAATAAATCTCCCCGGGTTGTGGCGTAAATTCCACTATTCCCGGACCATACGGACCGGTTGCGAAATCAGTTATTATTTCTCCGTTTAGTTTAATTATTTTTCCGGAGGTTTTCAGTCTTCTGCCTTCTGAAGAGACTGCATTAAAGGCAAGCCGTTGTCTGACCCCGTTAATAAAAGTACCGCCTTCAGGGAGGAATCTGAGATCGGCATTTCCACTACTTATTATTGTATCAGATTGTTTTTGCCGGCGATCAGGTTTTATGAGATCAACTCTTAAAGGCATCCTGAAGGCAAACTCCGGATCATAATTCATCTGGACGCTTGTAAAAGCAAGTATTGAGTAATCACCAGCTGATGCGTTATCAGGAACCTTAAGCCATCCTGAGGCTGTCGAATAGCTTATCCTGAACCTGGCGCTGTCGATTGTAATGTGTTCAGGGTTAAGCAATAATACATACAGTGAAATGCTTCCTGTTTCAAACACCTCTGTCTGGTAGTCCCTGATATAGGCCTGGAACCTTATTGTGTCGCCACTATGATAAAGATTCCTGTCAGTATGAATGAAAAGCTGATCAGCCGGCTGATTTTCTGAAATATTGTTCAGAAGTACATGTATTTTCTCTCTGCGGTCCTGAGAGAATATATTTCCATAAATAAAGAAAAGAAGTAATATAGAAACAAACCTTTTCATTGCAGATATTGAGTATCCTCTAAGTTACAAATGTTTTTCGACCCTGATAAGGAAAAAGTCAAAAAATGGGATTTAATTTCAATATTTCTGGAAATAAGGTAGTTATGCCAGTTTTACAGCAAGCTTTATAGCCTCAACCATACTCTCTTCATTTGCCGTGCCCTGCCAGGCGATCTCAAAAGCAGTTCCATGATCAACCGATGTTCTTATAAATGGCAAACCCACGGTAATGTTTACTCCTGTGTTAAATCCAAGCAGTTTCAGAGGTATATGACCCTGATCGTGATACATTGCCACTACCACATCATACATGCCATTCGCTGCTTTAAGGAAAACTGTATCAGGTGGAACCGGACCTTCAACATTCAGCCCTTTTAACCTCATTTTTTTAATTGCCGGGATTATCTCTCTGATCTCTTCATCGCCGAACAATCCATTTTCCCCGGAATGAGGATTTAGTCCCGCAACTGCAATCCTCGGTGATCTGCCGAGAAGTCTCTCCATTGAACTTTCAGCAAGTTCTGTCACTTTTTCAATTCTCTCCCTTTTAAGCCCTGTAACTGCCTCAAGAAGTGAAATATGTGTGGAAACATGGATTACACTCAGCCTTTTGTCATAAAGCAGCATCGCGTAATCTTCTGTATTTGTAAGATCAGCAAGGATTTCAGTATGTCCGGCATATTTATGTCCGGCCAGATGCAATGCTTCCTTGTTAAGTGGCGCCGTTGCAATTGCATCTATATCAATATTCCTTGCAAGTTCAATTGCTTTCTTCAGACATTCAAATGCAGCCGATCCGGATGCAGCATTTACTTTCCCTGGCTGCAACTCATCCTTCCCGATCAGATTCAGGTCAAGTATGTTCAGAACATCTTTACTGAATGAACAATTTGAAATATTCCGGGTACTTTTCAATTTAAAAGAATTGATCATTAGCATTTTATATGCAGCAGCCATAACTCCATAATCACCGATTACAATTATATTGCATGAGCTTACTTCTTTATTCCCGAAGCTTTTCAGGATAATCTCAGGACCGATACCTGACGGATCACCCATTGTAATACCTACAATTGATCTTTTCTTATCTGTCATATGGTTAGCTATTCCTTAAGAAATCTAAAATCTGAAACAAAGCATCCTCACCTCCGAAACCACCGGCTTTTGTAACAATTATGATATCCCTGTATTTTTCATCTGTGAAATATCCGTAGGGGACACCATGCAATATTTCATCTCTTATCTCAATTCCGGATATATTTATTGAGTGGGCGGCTTTTATTGCTGTGTCTCCGCCCGTAAATACTATCCCTTTAATGTTGTAATTATTAACAATCTCCTTCGCCAGTTCTCCAAGGAAGTCAGATATCGTGTCACTTACTTTAAAACTGTCAAGCCCAAGCTTATTTCCTTTTTCAAAACATCTTGCAACATCTTCTGCTGAAGAAGCGCTTCGGATTATTATATCATTCCCTCCGGAAACAGTATCCCTGATGAGCTCCAGGATTCTTCCCTTTTCCTGACCCTTATTTTTTGCCAGGATCTTATCTGCATCAATATCAATTACATTTATATTCAGTTCACTCGCAGCAAACTCTATCTGACTGAGGGTTACTTTGTTTACGCTTCCGGCTATGACAATACTGCTCTTTTTCTCTTTATTAAGTATTAGGTGATTCGACAGTCTTTCAGCAAAACCCGAGCAACCGGCAAACATCACTCTTTCTTTTCTTTGTGAAAGAACGGATGCTATCAGATCCAGGTCTTCATTTTCTTCTGCATCGATGATAATTATCTGAACGCCTTCATTTATAAGTATTTCAAGTTTATTAATGAATTGCAGTTTGCCTGCCAGGAGATCATCAAAGCAAATTACACCGGTTTTTTTGTCCGTTTGACGTGAAATAATTCCGGGAATATACGACTCTGTGACAGGATTTTTAGGATCATTTGCGAATTCAGTATCTTCAAGCAGTATCCCCTTTACATAAACGTTACCGTTTAGGGTGGTTCTTCCATACTGCGGCAATGCAGGTACAACAAACGTGTGGCTGATATCAAGCGAATCCATCAGACCGGCGATCTCTGCCCCGATGTTTCCCCTCATTGTTGAATCCATCTTTTTATAGATGTATTTTATATTCTCCTGCTTAGCTGATTTTCCCGCGTTAAAAGTTTTATTGTATGCTGTCTGCATATCATCAAACCGGCTCTCTGTATCAATGACCAGAACATCGAACTCTGCGAGATTTTTCTTCAGATTATCATTGTTGGTCACAACAATGGTTTTCAGATTCTTTATGCTGAACTGAACCCCGGTGTCAACAGCACCGGTAAGATCATCGGCAACAACCAGTATCTTTTCTGCTTTATGAAAGGTATGTTGTTTATTATCAATCATATGTATTCAAAGCCGGATTTAAATTATCTCTTCGTGAATCTTTGTGCCTTAGCGCCTTTGTGGCCTATTTTTTTAATGCCACCAGGGCACGAAGACACCAGGGAACACAAAGTGTTTAATAAATCAGAACGTTTTAAATTCAGATTCGTTGAATAATCCGATATTTCTCTCAATAACCTCAATTTTTCCGGAGGCCTTTATCTCTTCAAGTACTGGATCCGAAACATACAGCTCCTCAAGATGCAGTGTATTCTTTATCCTGACAACTTTCTCTTCGCCTTTTTTAATATATCCGCAACCTCTTAATGCTATATCAAACGCCTCCCTGTCTGTCTCAGCTATTACCGGGATCTTTATTCTTTCATAAAAGCTGCTGGTAATTCCGTTGGTATAGGTCGATGGGAAATCAATCTTATTGAAAAGCCTCCTTGGAATAACATCTGCCAACCCTACACCGATTGCATTTCCATGTGATTCTTTTGTGATATCTGCAATAATTATCGACTTAACTGCAGGACGGAGAGGCTCCGGTTGTCCATATATTTTCATCCTCCCGATTATATTAGGATCAACCCCCACACCGCTGAGGTTTTTGCCCATCTCATCAATTATCAGCAGGTCAATATTATCAGCAGGGATAAAAGGCATGTTTTCTTTTGCAGCTTTAAGGAGAGAAGGTTCCTTTTCAAAGAATTCATCAGCCCTCAGCGCACTTACCAACATGGTATCATCAAAGGCATTCTCCACTATGGCCAGCCCCCCGATGATCTTTCCTGAAGATATTATTTGTTTTGCTACAACAGGTATCAGTTCAGCAAGTCCGTAAACCCCGTAACTGTGAATTGCAGAGGCCTGTTTCTCCTTTCCCAGCCCTATTACAGTCATCTTTACCAGTCCGCTTTCATATTGGCCATGATAATCGGTGTGTGCTTTGATCCTGTTGATCAGTATAATCCCATCTGCCAGATATGCATTTTTATCAATGAAAATACCTGCAGGTGATGCTCCCTTTGGCAATTCCACCACATCCATTGATGATCTTACCGGAACTCCGAGGTTTTTTTCCGAGATCCCGTAGTCTGCCAGTATCTGTGCCTGTGTTTCAGCATCCGCATTTCCGTGACTGCCCATTGCAGGAACAATGAAAGGATTGGCATTATTTGCCCTTATAAAATCTGTTACTTCCCTGACAATCAGAGCTATGTTCTTAATTCCCCGGCTTCCGGCTGCCACTGCAATATTGCCACCTGGTTTTATCAGTGGTCTCAGTCTGAGAAGCTCCTTTGATACTTCTCCCTTCACATCGGCAAGTCCGTTCTTAGGAAAATGCTGCCGGATTTTGGTAAGTTTAATATTTATGCTTGTAATCACGTTCTATCTTCTTTATGTAAAATTACTCATAATATTATCAGGCTCATCAACCATGTTGCCAAAGAAGCAACAACTCCGATGGTGAACGTCCCGAATGTCTGCAGCTTATATCCCTGATTAACATTCATTTTCGACAATTGTGTCACCACCCAGAAATAGCTATCATTTACATGGCTGGCAATCAAACTTCCTGAGCCCAGTGCAACTACAACAAGCGCTTTTGCCATTGGAGAATCGAGTCCCAGCGGAGTCAGAAGAGGAGCCATAAGGCCTGCCCCTGTTACTATAGCTACTGTTCCTGAGCCCTGAGCTGTCTTCAGAGAGGCAGCAATGAGAATCGGCAGAACTACACCAAGACTTTTTGCCCCTCCAAGGTTCTCCTTTATGAAATCGCCTATACCTGAATTCTGAAGGACCTGTCCGAATGCCCCGCCGCAACCTGTAATAATTATTATAGTTGCAGCTGCAAGAACTGCCTCTCCAACCCATCCGGCAGGAGAGATCATTTCACGTGTAAGTTTTTTTGGAAGCAGGAAAGCAAGGAATACTCCTAAAAGTAAGGCTATCACCGGCTGTCCCAGAAAAGTTATAAGATTTGATGCATTTCCTGTTCCGAAAGGAGCCGATGGGAGCAAAGCAACGGATCTGAGTATGATCAGAATTATTGGTGCGAAGATTGGGAACAATGATTTTGCTGCGGATGGATTGTATGTTGATTCAGATTTTGTGATCCCGGTATCGTATGAAGATTCATAACTGATTTTTGGTGCGACTTTAACTGCGAAGAGCCAGCCGGCAATAAGTGCTGCTATACTGACAGGGAATCCCAGAATTAACACAAGTCCCAGATCAGCATTCAGTATCCCTGCCGCACCCACTGGTCCGGGTGTTGGTGGTATGATCGAGTGGGTTGTGATCAGCCCCAGGCTGAGTGCAATAGCGCCTACAGCGAACGAGATCCCGACCTGTTTTGTAAGGGCTTTTGCAAGGGGAGAGATAATTATGAACCCCGAATCACAGAATACCGGAATACTGATAACATACCCCATTATGCTCAGTGCAAGTGGCACGTTCTTTTCTCCTGTAATTTTAAGTGTGCTTGCAGCCAGGGTAAATGCTCCTCCTGATTTTTCAAGGAATGTTCCGATTATCGACCCTGCAAGAATTACAATTCCGATAAATCCAACCGTATTGCCAAATCCTGTATTAACTGATTTGACAACCTGTTCAAGGGTCATTGTACCTGAAAATGCCCCATATCCGATTGCAGCAATCAGGAGCGACAGAAACGGATGCCATTTGAATTTTGTTGTAGTGATAACAATAAATGCAATCGCAAGAAATAGTAAGATTATCAGCCACATATATGGTAATATTATTTACAGATAAGTCTTGTTAAAACTAAATCCATTAACCGCAAAGTTCGCAAAAGTATCTGCCAGCCGTAGGATACGAAGAACTTTGTTCCCTTTGCGGTTAAAATTATAGTTAAATATAATGTACCCTACCGAAATTATTTGATATGTTCAATGAATTTATATTTTAAATTTGAAATAATTAACTCTTTATGATATGAAAAAAGCACTCTTCATTTGCCTGCTTACACTATTTCTGTTCCCGGCATATAACTTATCTGCCCAGGTACAAACAACTGAAAAGAAACTCGATTATCTCTTCGAAAGCGGCACCAATGGTTACAACACATTCAGGATACCTGCGATTATAACCACAAAAAATGGTACACTCCTGGCTTTTGCCGAGGGCAGGAAGAATACATCTTCCGATACAGGAGATATCGATCTGGTAATGAAGCGTTCAGATGACAACGGTAAAACATGGAGCGAGTTAATCCTGATCTGGGATGATGGTGATAATGTATGCGGAAACCCGGCGCCTGTACAGGATACAAAGAGTGGAAAGATATTTCTTCTATCCACCTGGAACCTCGGAAGTGACCATGAGCACGAGATCATAAATCAGACAAGCTGGGACACCAGGAGGATTTACCTGCTGGTATCCTCCGATGATGGATTGACATGGTCAGAACCGGTAGAAATTACAACAACGGTAAAGCTTAATAACTGGACATGGTATGCTACAGGACCCTGCCACGGGATTCAGCTACAGGCAGGTGAATATAAGAGTCGTCTGATAATTCCGTGCGATCATATTGAGGCAGGAACCGGGAAATACTTTTCACATATAATCTATTCCGACAACAATGGAAAGACCTGGAATCTGGGAGGAACAACCCCGCAGGACCAGGTAAATGAATGTACCATAGCCGAATTGTCCGAAGGTAAACTGATGCTGAACATGCGGAACTATGACCGTACCCGGAAGACAAGAAAAGTCTCTCTGAGTAATGATGGAGGCATGACATGGAGTAATATTTATTCAGATCCTCTGTTAATTGAACCAATTTGCCAGGCCAGCCTTCTTAACCATCCCAAAAAAAAGATTCTGTATTTTTTAAATCCGGCAAGCGAAAACTCACGTGAGAAGATGACCCTTCGCATAAGCAATGATGAAGGTAAAACATGGGCTGTATCAAAGGTTCTCTATGATGGACCTGCTGCCTATTCGGATATTACCCTTCTGTCGACTGGAGAATTGGGTTGCTTTTATGAAGCAGGAGAAAAATCGCCATATGAGGGTATTGTTTTTAAAAAATTATCTTTAAAGGAAATCAAATATTAGTTGTCGGTATTTAATATCAAAACTATGTTAAAAAGAACTCTGCTGTTTTTTGCTTATGTACTGTTATTAATTACTGTAACAAGATGTGTATCTACTAAAACTGCTGCTACCGGTGATCCATCAGGCCGTACGCCAGGTGCTGAGAGGGAATTCCGGGCTGCCTGGGTTGCTACTGTTGCAAATGTTAACTGGCCGAGCAAACCAGGATTGCCAGTGGAACAACAGAAAAAAGAGGCAATTGAACTTCTTGATCTGCTTTTCAACAATAATTTCAATGCAGTCATTTTCCAGGTAAGACCCCAATGCGATGCCATGTATCAAAGTGATCTTGAACCATGGTCTTACTATCTTACCGGGAAACAGGGTAAAGCTCCTGATCCATATTATGATCCGCTGGAATTCTGGATTAAAGAAGCACATACCCGTGGTATTGAACTTCATGCCTGGCTGAACCCATATCGTGCCCATCATGTTTCCGGCGGTGAGGTATCTGATGCCTCAATTGTAAAAAAAAGGACTGAACTCGTTGTTAAGCTTGAGCAGGGTTACTGGTGGATGGAACCCACAAAGCAGGCTACACAGGATCAGACCTACAATGTGGTTATGGACCTTGTCCGCAGATATGATCTTGACGGTATTCATTTCGACGATTATTTTTACCCTTATCCGTCCTATAATAATGATAAGGATTTTCCTGATGAAGAAAGCTGGCAGGCTTATCAAAAGAGCGGGGGTAAATTATCACGGGGTGACTGGAGAAGAGAAAGTGTCAACATACTTGTGGAAAGGATTTATAAGGGGATAAAAGCAGAAAAACCTTACGTTAAATTCGGATTAAGTCCTTTCGGTATCTGGCGGCCATATAATCCGCCATCAATAAGTGGTTTTGATCAGCATAATGTGCTGTATGCCGATGCACGCAAATGGCTTAACAAAGGTTGGGTTGATTACTATTCCCCCCAGCTCTACTGGCAGATCAACCAGATTCCTCAGAGTTATCCGCTGCTTCTCGGCTGGTGGAAAGACGAAAACAAAAAGGGCAGACATTTATGGCCGGGGATCAGTCTGAGTATCCAACCGGTTTCAAAGCTGATAGATGAAACTCTGAACCAGATCATGGTAGCCCGTGGAATGCTTCCTGAAAGTCCCGGAGTTGTCCACTGGAGCATAGGACCTCTCCAGTATTCTCCGGGATTGGCAAAGGCAATCTCTGACGGACCATATAAAAAGAAGGCACTGGTTCCGTCTTCTCCCTGGCTTGACAAAAAACGGCCAGTTGCTCCGGAGATAAATATTTCACCGGATAAAGATATTCTTAGAGTCTCCTGGGTTAATAAAGATAAGGATGCCATTGGACGGTGGGTTGTTTACTTTAAACATGGCTCTCAATGGAACTATGATATATTTGGAAATAGTATTACATCGGATAGTGTCCCCGCATTTGTTGTCAACCAGTCCCTTTTAAACCGGGTCGATCCGGGGACAATAACTAAGCCGGAGGATGTTCTTTTGCCATTAGACAGTATCGCAGTTTCTGCTGTCGACCGGTTTGGGAATGAAAGTGCTTTAACATACAGGAAGATGTCAGGTTTTTCTTTCAGCGATGCTCCTGCCTTAACTGAGATCCTGGCAAAATTTGGTGCAGATAAAATAAAACCAGTTCTCCCTAAGCCATTTGTTACACCCGGAATAGATCTGCTTGTAACCGATCACCTCGATCTGATAAGAGGCAAAAAGGTAGGTCTTATTACAAATCCATCTGCAGTCGGGTCTGATTTAAGAAGCAGTATTGATATACTTGCCGCCACTCCCGGAGTAAACCTTGTTGCCCTGTTTGGAGCCGAACATGGAGTGAGGGGTGCATTGCAGGGACGGATAATTCAGGATGGGGAACCGGACCCGGTCACAGGAATACCGGTATATAGCATGTATGGCGACTCATTTGCCCCGAAGAAGGAATGGATAGAGAACCTTGATGCACTTATTTTTGATATTCAGGGTGTAGGATCAGCCTGGTATACATTCAAATATTCCATGTCATTCGCTATGCAGGCATGCGCAGAGGCAGGGATCCCTTTTATCGTTCTCGACAGGCCAAATCCTCTGGGAGGCAGGGTTGTTGAGGGTCCATTACTTGATACGGTTAGTATATTCCGCCACCCTCTTCCGCTCAGACATGGTATGACCTATGGTGAATTGGCAACCATGTGGAATGAAACTGAGGGATATGGTGCAGACCTTACAGTAATTAAGATGAAGGGGTGGAGAAGGAGTATGCTTTGGAACGAGACCGGGCTTTTATGGGTCATGCCATCGCCGAATATGGGAACACTGGAAACTGCAATAGTCTATCCGGGTCAATGCCTGTTTGAAAGGACAAACATTTCTGAAGGAAGAGGTACAACTAAACCATTTTTAATATCAGGATCAACCTGGATAGATGCTGAAAAGGCAGCAGCTGATCTCAACAGCAGGGGCATTAAAGGAGCAATCTTCAGACCCGTTCATTTCATTCCTGAAAATTCCGCGAC
Source organism: Bacteroidetes bacterium GWA2_40_15 (assembly GCA_001768195.1). Taxonomy (GTDB): domain Bacteria; phylum Bacteroidota; class Bacteroidia; order Bacteroidales; family VadinHA17; genus LD21. The sequence goes on from MENI01000110.1 coordinate 85,519, forward strand.
AGGTTCCAATCCGCGGGGAAAACCATGGAACATGATGAGTCATGGAGTGGAAGTAATGGTTACAGATCCGGCAGTTTTCATGTCTGTTGAAGCAGCAGTGCATACTTTTGATGCATATCGTAAAACCAGCCCTGATTCACTTATATGGTCTCCACCTGCTGTCATAAAACGAATGGATGAGCCCGGGGTGAATGCTGAAGAGATAATAAAAGCATGCCAGGATCAGGTGAGTGAGTTCTTAAAAGTCAGGCAGAAATATCTCTTATACCGATGAAAAACCAAAGAACCATTATCAGTTTGGGTACGATCCCCATTATCCTGGCTCTGATACTTTCAGGATGTAAAACTCTGCAGAAAGTCCCCGGGGAACAGCCTGTGAAAGAAGCTGAACAGAGTACGATTTTTTTCTTCACCGATGGAGGATTGTCTTCGCTTAAAGATGATGTAAGGGAGGCTCACGCGAATCAGCATAAGATATATGCAGTTATTAACTTCCCGGGACATACTGACCCTGGACGGATCATCCCCCTTCAGATGATGATAGCTAATCTTAAAGAGGAGGTGAACAACCTGGTTACAAACTATGATATTGATGGTCTGGGAATGGATATTTCAGATCTTGCTCCGGAACTTATTGAAGTTATGGTAGTTGAGGCTATGATGTTAAAGCCGTATCTTGTAAATTTTGTAATCTGGTCAGAAGACGAAGAGTATAAAAGTGCATCTGTCTTCCTTAACGAAGGAATGGTTGACATGATAATTCCTGAAAGTAAAATTGCAAGAACAGATACCAAACTTCATGAGGGACTGGCAAATCTCCACCTTAATCTGAAAAAGATTAAACCGGAGCAGGTAATAAGACTTGATCTGTCTCATTTGTTTCCTGAAAGTCCTGGTGGCAGAAAATTGAAGCTGGGTCAGAGTAATAAATCATTGATAACAGATTCAGACGGATGCGTAAGCTTCATTTTAACAAAACCAGACACTATTGAACTGATGACTGAAGCTGGATCTGTTGAGATTTCAACTGCAGACTGGATTGTTCCATACAGCTACATGGTAAATACTGGTGGAAAGACTGTCCGAAAATCACCCTGGGTTGAATTCCGCAGAATGCCAAAGCAATTTACAGATGTTCCTGAATTTGATCTGTTATGTAAAACTGATTATCCTGCAAAAGTCTGGATAAATGGTGACTCCGTTAAACAATACAAAACAGGGATATTCTTTAAGAAGATCAAACTGAATGAGGGAGAGAACCGGGTAAGGGCAACTGTGATGACATATGATTCTCTCTCAACTTTTTATGAACGGGAGTTCTACTATACCAGGAGTGACAGGAAAATAGCACCATTCCCTTTGTGGATTGATGAAAAATCTGTTGAGCCAGTAGCTGATATTGAACTTTTGCGGGATGATGCCGTACAGATAAGCTTTCGTGGTTCATTGGGTCAGGATGCATATGTATATCTTACTCATGGAAAGAATCCAATAAAATGTATGCGGGAAGATAATGAAGATTATTCGCGGTACAGGGCTGAGTTACCTCTCGGAAAACTTACTCCGGGAAAATCTTACAAGTTGATCTTAAAACTTATACCCCTGGAAGGTTCAACTGATAAGCAGGCCCTTGAATTTACTGTTCAGAACATAATAAAGATCAGGGAACTGGTTGACTTTCCGCATGTAAGGGTCAGAAATGAAAACTCAAGATTAACCTATAACCTTGGAGGCCCCCGGCTTGGAGGACCCATAAGGTCTGAACTGGAGCCAGGGGTGATTATGAAGACCACCGGTAAAATCGGTGAAAATTACAGGGTCCGTCTCAGCAGTATTGAAAGTGGTTTCATTCATCAGGATGATGTTGAAATGCTACCTGCAGAGACTCTGCTGCCGTCATATTACATTACAAGTATGTCGTGTGCGCCTTCCTCAGATGCCGATGTTTTATCGATACCATACCCGGAACCTGTTCCCTATGAAGTTTTCCCGGATCCTGACCAGAAAAGGATTGTTGTAACTCTTTTCGGAGTTCAGACCAGCAGTACATGGATAACCCATATGGCAGGACGCAGGATGATTGACTTGATAACCTGGGAGCAAACAACGCCCTGTACATATCGTATTATCGTGAATCTGAAAACCAAAGATATATGGGGTTATGATTTGCGTATCGATGGGAAACGGCTTGTCCTTAAAGTTAAATATCCGCCGGTGTATGATCTGAGTAATGAAAAACCATTAACCGGTTTGAAGATAGCGATTGAGGCTGGGCATGGAGGCTCGGGTATCGGAGCAGTTGGTTTATCAGGCCTTCCTGAGAAGGAGATCAATCTTGACCTTTCATTCAGGCTTGGGGAGTTATGTCGATCAATGGGCGCTGAAGTTATCCAGGTTCGCGATTCAGACAAGGACATGTCACTTATTGAGAAACGTGATATAGCAGAGCAATCCGGAGCGAATCTTCTTATAAGCATACATGCCAATGCAGGTGGCAGGGGATATCTATCGGTAGCTGGAACCAGTACATACTGGCATAATCCATTCTGGGCACCATTAGCCGGGAATATATATGACCGTCTCCTCGAGCTCGGCCTGAAGGAATTTGGAGTGATCGGATCTTTTAATTACACTGTTACAAGGATTTCTCAGATGCCTTCAGTGCTTGTGGAACAGGCATTTATGTCACACGCTGAGGATGAAGAAAAGCTTGCTGATCCGAAATTCAGACAGCAGATGGCTCAGAAGATATACGAAGGATTAATCGACTACCTGACGGCCATGAATTAAGTGTCATGTTCTTATTTCTTTCAGTTCTGTAGTTGCTGAAAACAAAAAGCAGTTGTCTGATCAATCAGACAACTGCTTTAAGGTAATTAAATTGGTTTCAATTAAACAAAGTACATAAGATTTTACCATTCGCAACTGATAATATCCTATCTTTTACTTTTGAGATTTGATCTTCTTAATCTCAGCAGGTGCAAATCTATGGATGAATTACCTGTAACTTATTAGAAACTTATTAGAAATTCATTAAAATCTGCTTAAATTTAAGGAATTGAACGGCTGAACTGTAAATTTATCCGTGTTCCTTCATTCTCCCTGCTCGCAACGGTGATAGCTGCTTTATGCAATTGCATAATTCTGGAGACCATAGTGAGTCCGATACCAAAACCTCCTATGTACTTAACATTTGATCCTCTTGTGAATGGTTTATAGATATTTCCGAGCTCTGCCTCAGGAATTCCGATTCCGCTATCAGCAACAGCCACATTAATTTTCTCACCATCAAACCCGAATTCCACAATAACAATATCATTTGAAAACTTGCAGGCATTGTCAATCAGGTTTTTAAAGGCAATGGTAAGCAGTCCCTCATTACCATTAATTACCAGATCCTTTTCATTTTCGGGATATTGAATTCTGGGAATGATCTTGTGATAGTGGTACTTGTTCTTGACCTGATGCATGGCATCAAAGACAATCTCATCAATGCGGACAGGAGAGAAGCCGATATTTTTATCTTTCGAAACCTGGGCCAGCTCAAGAAGACTGTTCAGGAGAGTGTTAATTTTCTTAAGATCATTAATTAATGCGGCAATATGGTCAGTATATTCCTCCCTCGTTCTTTCCCTGCTGAGGAAATAGTCTGTCTCACTGATCATAACAGAAAGAGGTGTGCGTAACTCATGGGATGCATTTGAAACAAAGTCTTCCTGGTTCCGGAAGGCAATTTCAAGGTCGGAAAGCATCTGGTTGAAAGTTACGGAAAGCTGATCTATCTCATCTTTTCTGTCACCTTCATCGAGCCGGTTGCCAAGGCGGAGTGAGTTGATTTCTTTTACACTCCTGATTATAAGAGAAATAGGTCTTATAGCTCTTCGTGCGAACAGGTAAGAGAGAAGTACTGATAGTGTTATACTGAACAAAATACTCCAGAAGAGAATTTTTCGCAGTTCTTCTAGATATGCTGACCTGGTCTTATCATAGGCCAGCGAAAAAATATAGTATGTCCTGTTTTCAAAAATGTGCCTGTAAAATACACCCTCTTTATCAGCAACCACAAAATAGTGCGAATTCCGATAAGCGTTTTTAACCAGTGTTAAACTATCAGAGAGATATTCAATATTGTTGCTGTACAGGATGTTGTAAGCAGTGTCGGTAATTGCCAATTCTTCTCTTTCCCATAGAATAGCTGATTCCTGTATTTTATTCAATAAAACCGAATCAACTTCAGCAACATTAATGAAAAGAGTGGCATAATTTTTTGCACCGTCAAGTATATTCTGCCTGAATTTGGCATGCTGTCTTGAATAGGAAAAATAGTAAACAAGAACAGAAAAAAACAACAAGATCCCTGTAACAATCAGAGTGAACTGAAGTGATAATCTTATCTTGATATTCATATCCTATATCTCCTTATCGCTGCAATAGAAACCGAACCCGAATTTGGTATGTATCAGCTTTGGTTCGAAATCCCTGTCTATTTTTTTCCTTAAATAATTGACATATACGTCAATAATATTCGTGCTTGGATCAAAATCAATTCCCCATACTTTTTCAATAATGAAATCGCGTGTCAGTAGTTTATGACGGTTCTTAAGGAATGTCTCCAGAAGAAGAGACTCCTTGGCTGTCAGATCGATTCTCCTGCCGGCACGTGTAACGTTTTTTGTTTTAAGGTCCATCTCCAGATCAGCCAGATCAATCTTCTCAGAATCAATGGTTCCAGGATCAGCTCTTCTCAGGAATACATTGATCCGGGCAAGCAATTCTCTGAAATCAAATGGTTTTACCACATAGTCATCTGCACCTGTGTCGAATCCTGAAATTTTATTTTCGGGAGTTCCGAAGGCGGTAAGCATTATGATCGGAGTTTTATTGTTTGTTTTACGGATCTCCCGGCATAGATCATAGCCATTTATAAGGGGCAGATTAATATCAAGGATAATGAGGTTATAGGCATTCTTTTCTGTCATTTGTTTACCTATATACCCATCATATGCTATTTCTGCTGCAAAACCTGATTCTTCGAGCTGCTTCTTAAGAACGTCAGCCAGCCTCTGTTCATCCTCAACTATTAATATCTTTATATCGCCCATTCTGATTAATTGTTTTTGCAAATTTACAATATCAAAGGCAAGATAGAGTAGTTTAACAGGTTTTAAAACTATCTTTTTCCTGAGTCGGTGGGAGCAGGGCGAAAATTTATTGTATAAAATACAACAATAGTTTATGGTAATCTTTTGAAAAAAATCAGAGTTTTTTATGTAACGAAGGATCTTTTATCATTACGAAGTTAAAAGGAAGATCGAGATATATAGAAAAACACTCGCCCTTTTCAAGGATATCCTCGTCACCCTCTTCATAATACCAGTTAATAATCAGTTTCTTCCCTTTCAGCAATACTGTTTTGATTTTTTTTACAATCTCAACATAATACCCTGAACTAAATCCTCCGATATATTCGAGCCTGATTTCAATAATTGTACTTTCGGCAGGGTCGGAAAGATATTCTTCCAGCCAGGCATCAACCTGAGGTGGAAGACCCTTAACCTCGCCACTGATTGATCGTCCTTTGATTACAATTACACCATCAGGGTTCAGGACTAACTCAGGTGTATTTTTTGTCGGCAATATCTTTTTACATAATAACATACTCACACCTCCTTACAGGTTGGATAAACAAATAGAATACAATTTTCATCGACAGATTGATTAATAAATTCAAAATCATCCGGATGCGGAACTTTTCTGAAATATTCTGATCCTAATTTATTTGATTCTTCCTGAGAATAACCGGTAATTTCAATTGCGAATTTATTCAGGTACACATTTCTCATCGTATTCTCTTCTCCGATTTTCCCAATTTCATTAATATACAGAAAACATGGTGCTTTATCTAATGCATCATATAAATTGGTATCGTTTTGTTGAACCTTAATGGGTTACAAATGTTTAAATTGAAAGATAATTATATGGATATCGTTGTTATTGTTCTGGCTTCATTTTTTACAGCGATTCTGACATTCTTTTCCGGATTTGGACTTGGGACAATCTTAATGCCGGTATTTGCTATCTTTTTCCCAATTGAAATTGCAATAGCATTAACAGGGGTAGTCCATTTTTCCAACAATCTGTTCAAAATCATGCTGGCCGGCAGGAATGCTAATAAGGAAGTTCTGTTGAGATTTGGGATTCCGGCAATAATTGCATCTTTTGCAGGAGCCTTCATTGGTTATATATTTTTAAAGAAAATAACCTTACGATTTATTCAGGTATTAGTTGCTGTAATGCTATTTGTTATAGCACTTGGTTTAGGTGCGGGAATTATTTAAAATCATTTAAATATGAAGAAAATTCAAAGTTTGATTTTCAAAACAGTTGACGATTACAGGTCAGTTTTACCGAGATTGATTGTTAGTTTGATATTTCTTTCTGAAGGAATCCAGAAGTTTCTTTTTCCCGAACTGGTAGGAGCAGGACGGTTTGAGAAGATTGGTTTTGCAAATCCTGAGTTTCTTGCATCATTCGTTGCTTCTCTTGAAATTGTCTGTGGCGCTCTGATTTTAATTGGCTTATCAGTCAGAATTGCTGCAATACCTCTGCTAATCATCATGATAACTGCAATTACCACAACCAAGATTCCGATTTTGCAGGAGAAAGGATTCTGGCAGATGGCACATGATTCGCGGACAGACTATGCAATGACACTGCTCAGTTTTTTCCTGTTTATTTATGGTGCTGGTAAAATTTCATTTGATTGCATGATTTATAGGAAAATGAATTATCGCTCCTGTGCAACACGATAGAATTCAATATTTACCGGAAGTAACTTTTTTACGACCTGCCCCGAAAAGCCAGAAAACCGGTAAATAACTATCTTTGGGATTTTTATCAAAAGTGGATATAACTGAAAGACTTTCATACCGGAGGATATTTCTATTCTGGGGTCCTCTGGCTCTTACCTGGCTGATTTATGTTTTATTAATATCTCCGGACTGAGTAAGGAACTTGCAGATCTATCATATCTTCCACTTAAGATACTGATCTTTTTACCGGCAATGACAGTCCTCCTAAATTTCCAGAGATCCTCGCTTATAGCAAACGGTACAACGGGGCCTATCTCAGCTGCAACTGCAGTTGAGCTTGTTGTGATAATTGTGGTATTGCTCTTATGTGTGGTATTCCTGAACCTTACCGGTGTGGTCGCTGCCTCAATCGCTTTTATAGCCGGTAAAGGTCTATCGAACCTCTTTTTGCTTTTAGAAATCTCCCCCTCACCCTTTCTCAACCCTGCGGGGGTAATTCACTTCGTTCATTGATCCCTTAGCTCCAGTCCTGCAAATAGAAAACAAGCACCATGCTGCGCATGGTAATTGATTTATTTCATTCAGTGAACAAGTGTGAGTGTGAGAGTGAGTGCGGGAAAAAGAGCGAGAATCTTCGCTCTCGCTCTCACTCTCACTCTCGCTCTTTTTTTGTGGAGCTGGCGGGAGTCGAACCCGCGTCCAAACACGGAAGCCATACGCTTTCTACATGCTTAGTTCTGCTTGATTTTCGTGACCTGTCAGCTGCAGAACAACCTAACCTGCCCTTATTTCCTGTTTGTTTCGCCATCGGGTCGGAACAACCTTCAGACTAGCCCCGGATTGCGTGCGTCTCCGTGTCGGGTTGGATCAGGGCATGACCGCCCGGGAAACGTCTCGTCCGGACACATGTGCCCGGAGTTTATGCCTTTCGGCGTAAAGTGCTTAAGCTACTGTTATTCGCTTATGCTGCGAGAGCGTAATTGTTTTCGCCTTTTGTTGTTTTGTAACTCTGTTTAAGGGACGCGTCACCACACCCTGCATGCTTACATACCACCACTCATGCTGTCAAAACCATGTCAGCCCCTAAAGTGGCTCAGGGCACAGAGCTCAGGGCTCAGGGCAAAAAAAACCAGAACCCCCGAACTTAATGCTCCTGAAAACAATGCAAAGATACGAAAAAAAGCCTGAACTGTAAACATTAGTTGGCAATTGGCAATAGGCAGCGTAAAGCGTAAAGCATAGAGTGTTGACCCCTTCAGCCCTCAGCCTTCCGCCATCCGCCTTTAAATACTACATACTTCCTGAATTTTTAGCCCTGAAATTCGTATCTTCACCAGTTGTGGCTATTTGACCTGCATTATGACAAAGACACTCAGAGTTGGAATATTACGTGAAACAAGGAATCCTCCCGACAGGAGGGTGCCTCTCACTCCGCCTCAGATAACAGCTCTTGAGGAGACTTACCCTGATGTACAGTTTTTTGTCCAGCCAAGCGATATCCGGTGCTATTCCAACGAGGAATATGAGTATCTCGACATTCCCCTGAAAGAAGACCTTAAGGATTGTGATATCCTGCTGGGAGTGAAGGAGATTGATAAAAGAACTTTCATCACTGGTAAAACATATATGTTCTTTGCCCATGTAGCAAAGAAACAGCTGCATAACCTCGATATGTTCAGAGAGATGGCTCAGAGAAAGCTTACCCTTGTCGATTTCGAATATTTGACAGATGATAAAGGTCGCAGGGTAGTAGCCTTCGGAAGGCATGCAGGAATCGTCGGAGCCTATAACGGTCTGAGGGCAAGAGGGATAAAAACCAACAGGTTCAAACTCAAACCGGCTTATCAGTGCCACGACCTGGATGAAATGTGGGCAGGTCTCCGGAAAATAGAGCTTCAGCCCGGACTGAAAATTCTGGTTACAGGAGAAGGACGGGTTTCAGGAGGGGTAATAGAAACATTGAATGTGGCAAATGTTGTTCAGGTAAGGCCTGAAGATTTTCTTAACAGGGAATTTGATGTTCCGGTTTTCTGCCAGGCAGGTCCGCAGCACTATACAAAACATAAAGGAGGCAGGGAGTTCAGCTTCACTCAATTTGCAAGATTTCCTCAGGAGTATGAGTCTGCATTTCAACCTTTTGCAGAAGTAACGGATATCCTCATAACAGGGCACTACTGGGATCCGCGATCTCCCCACTTCTTTTCAAGTGAGGATATGAAGAAACCTGAATTCAGGATCACGGTTATTGCTGATATAAGCTGCGATATAAATGGACCTATCCCTTCAACATGCAGGGTTACAACAATCTCCGATCCTTTCTATGGTTATAATCCTCATCTTGGTTTAGAAGAACCTGCTTTTTCGCGTCCGTCCAATATCACGGTGATGTCGATCGACAACCTTCCGGGTGAACTCCCGCGCGATGCCTCCCAGGATTTCGGCAGGATGCTGATAAATAATGTTTTACATGACCTGCTTATGGGAACAGACAGTCCGATGATCAGCCGGGCAACCATCCTTAAAAACGGTAATCTCACTTCAAGGTACTCATATTTAAATGATTATCTCAGGGTATAGAGATGATGCACGACTCACGACACACGACTCACGGCTCACGGCTCACGACACACTGTTTACCTCTCACGGCACACTACTCATACTTTTTATATCCTTGCGTCGTGCGTCGTTCAACCTTTGCCTTTCGCTATTAATCATAAAGAACTATATTTACCCTGAACTATAAACCCAAATTGTTAAACCTTCTTTTCTATGCGAAAAACACTCTTCCTTATTCTGCTGTTTATCTCAGCCCAGATCCGGGCACAACAGGACAATGCTCCTGTAGTGGGCGTAAGCGACAGGAGGATCGAAATCCACGGTCTGAGAAATGCCCGTGTTGTGGTAGACTACCAGACAACTATTGAAAACGCCGATATCCTTATCTCAGATGGCAGGATTAAAGCAGTCGGTAAAAGCCTGACATTCCCTAAAGGGACAATCATTTATGATCTCACCGGTAAAACAGTTTACCCGGCCTTTATCGATGTTTATGCAGGAAATTATGGTATTAAAGCACAAGCCTCGTCAGCAACTGCAAATCCATATGCTGCTCTCATCGCTCAAATGCAGGGAGTCAGAACTTCTGTTCCGCCTGTACCTGAACCCAGAGCGGCAGATTACTGGAATGATGGCATCAATGCTTCATACGACATATCTGCTGAATTTATTCCCGACCCTAAGATCGCCGGAGAATTCCGGCAGGCAGGTTTCGGAGCTGTAGTGACGTTTAAGGCTGAAGGAATTGCCCGTGGCACATCTGCCCTGGTAACTACCGGTGATGGAAAAACAAATAACCTGATATTAAAAAACAGAACCTCGGCAAATTATTCTCTGGTCAGAGGCCGTTCAGCTGATCTCTACCCGGCATCACAATTTGGTATCATTGCTTTGCTCAGGCAGTTAAACTACGATGCCCAATGTTATAAACAGCTTCCTGCCGGATATTTTCATGATGACGGACTGGAAGCATACACAGCGAACCTGACTCTTCCCCAGATATTTGAAGTGACGAACAAAATAGAAGTACTGCGGGCTGACAAACTGGGAAAAGAGTTTGGTATAAAGTATATTGTAAAAGGAGGCGGAGATGAATACCAGACAATAAATGATATCCTGAAAGCAGGTAACAAGCTCATAATACCTGTCAGTTTTCCTGATGCCCCCGATGTAAAGGATCCGTATGATGCTGCTACGGTAACCTATTCAGCTCTGAAACACTATGAGCTTGCTCCTCTGAACCTTTCAAAAGTATCAAATGCCGGCCTGACATTCGCCATAACCTCTTCAGATCTTAAGCAGCGCTCATCATTCCTGGTAAATCTGAGAAAATCAGTAAAATACGGACTGTCTGAGACTGAGGCGCTTAAGGCACTTACTTATACTCCTGCCAGCATGGTAGGAGCCTCTGATCTGCTTGGAGCAATTAAGAAAAACATGATTGCCAACCTGCTGGTAACCTCAGGGAATATCTTTAATGATGAATGTACTATTGATGAAAACTGGGTACAGGGTGTGCCATACAGGTTTATTGACCTGCGACTGAAAGACCTCAGAGGAACCTATTCCCTTGTTGTTGATACTGCTCATTATAAAATGGTGTTATCCGGAAAAGCTGATAAGCCATCGGTTAAAATGACCTTTGATTCAACCGAGGTAAAAGGCGTTACACTCAATATTGACAAAGACCTGGTTAGCATCACATTTGACAGGTCAGGAAGTAAATACAGATTAACAGGTTATGTGAAAGACAATAACCTGGAAGGGAATGGCCAGCTTTCCGATGGCAGCTGGATCAGATGGAATGCGAAATTCACAAATAGTGATTCAGAGGCCGGGAAAGGCCGAAGTAAGCCTGATGTAAAAGAGCCTGAGAAAGGAAAAGTGATTTATCCTTTCGCAGCATATGGCAGTACTGAAATACCAAAACAGGAAGATGTTTTGTTTAAGAATGTTACAGTATGGACAAATGAAAAGGAAGGTAATCTCCTGAATACAGATGTTCTGGTGCAGAAAGGCAAGATTGCCAAAGTGGGCAAAAACCTTACCGCTCCTTCAGCAACAAGAATCATTGATGGTACAGGTATGCATCTTACTCCGGGCATAATTGATGAACACTCCCATATGGCCCTTGATGCAACAAATGAGATGGGACAGGCAATAACTTCCGAAGTCAGGGCCGGAGATGTTGTGGATCCTGAAGATCTGACAATCTACAGGCAGCTTGGAGGTGGTGTAACAGCATCTCATATTCTTCATGGATCGGCAAATCCCATAGGCGGGCAGTCAGTAATAATAAAGAACCGCTGGGGACATAATGCCGAGGAGCTCAAAATTGATAACCAGGTGGGATTTTTAAAACATGCGCTTGGCGAAAATGTCAAACGGAGTGTCAATCGCTATCCTAATACAAGGATGGGAGTTGAGCAGATCATCCGCGATTCTTACCAAAGAGCTGTAGATTATAATATGCAGTGGAAAGCTTGGGATTCAATGAAAACTGCTGAAAAAATTGGTAAGGTGCCTCCAAGGAGGGACCTTGAACTGGATGCTATTGTTGATGTGCTTGAGAAAAGAAGCTTTATAACATGTCATACATATATTCAGTCGGAAGGGACGATGATCATGAACCTTGCAAAAGACTTTGGCATTAAGGTAAACACCCTGATCCACTTCAATGAAGGATATAAGATCGCAGATCAGATTGCTGCCAATGGAGTTGCCGCATCGGTTTTTTCCGACTGGTGGAATTATAAATATGAAGTTTATGAGGGTAATACATATAATGCAGCACTTTTGCTGAACCAGGGTGTTTTGACATGCATTCATTCAGATGATCCTGAGATGGGCAGGCGCCTTAATCAGGAAGCGGGAAAAATAATGAAGTATGGTGGAATCGCTGAAACAGAGGCGCTTAAGCTTGTAACTCTTAATCCTGCAAAGATACTTCACCTCAACAACAGGATGGGGAGCATCAGGGAAGGAAAGGATGCCGACCTTGTTCTCTGGACTGATTATCCTTTGTCGGTTTATGCACGTGCAAGCAAAACCATGGTTGACGGTACTATCTACTTTGATGAGGATCAGGATTCAAAACTGAAAGAACAGATTGATAAAGAACGGAACCGGATTATAGCAAATATCCTTCTTGAAGCTCCATCAGCAATCTCTACAACTCCTAATTTCCCAGGAAGATGAAAAAGTATACAATTATCATATTAATATTAATTGCCTCTGTTGGCCAGGTAATATCGCAGAGCCCGGTTGTGGCTCCGGCACAGAAAAAGACAATCATGCTGACGGGTGGAACGATCCATACCGGGACCGGTGATGTAATAACAGACGGAACAGTAGTTTTCTCAGGCGGAAAGATAACCTTCGTTGGAAAATCAGCCGATAATAAGCTTGACAAAGCAGGTGCTGAAGTGATAGATGTTTCAGGCAAACATGTATATCCCGGGCTCATATTTCCTGCCACAAGCATCGGACTTGTAGAGATAGGCAGTGGCGTTGATGTAGCTACCGATAACCGTGAGACAGGTGAGCTTAATCCTAATGTTCGCGCCATTGTTGCCTATAACACTGATTCTCACGTCATTCCGGTAATAAGGTCAAACGGAATATTGCTTGCACAGATCGTTCCTGTAGGTTCACTTCTTCCCGGAACTTCAAGCGTTGTTCAGCTCGATGCATGGAACTGGCAGGACGCTGCCTATAAGCCTGATAACGGTATTCAGCTTGTATGGCCAAACAGGTATGCAGCTGCAGGCAGGCTTGGGGGAGGGTATTTCCCTGGTGCTGAGAGCAGCGCTGCATCCTATGATAATAAGGTAGAATCTCTTGAAGATATTTTCACCGATGCTGCAGCTTATGCCGCTGTGGAAAAACCAAAAGATGCGAACCTGAGGCTGGAGGCTCTTAAAGGTTTGTTCGACGGTACCAAAACTATGTTTATCAGTTCTGGTGAACCCAAAGGAATTATGGCTGCTGTATCATTCGGGAAAAGGCATGGGGTTAAAAAAATGGTGCTTACCGGAGCCGATGAATCTGCATGGCTGGTAAAGGATTTTCTGAAGGAGAATAATATTCCGGTACTGCTGGCCGATCCGCTGAGCGTGCCTAAATATGATTACAGTGATACTAAACTGCCTTTCAGGCTTGCTGCCATGTTTAAG
>MENI01000110.1:99076-114251 GCA_001768195.1 Bacteroidetes bacterium GWA2_40_15
ATAGTGCAAAAATACTTGGTATAGATGACAGAACCGGCTCTCTGGAAACCGGCAAAGATGCAAATATCGTTGTCTCAACCGGAGATCTGCTCGATATGTCTGCAAATAATGTTGAGTATGCCTTCATCACAGGCCGGAACATAAGTGTTGACAATAAACATAAGCAGCTCTACAGGAGGTTTCAGGCAAAATATGAGAATATGTCGGAGTAACAGAAAGAAGACCCAAGACAAAAGACCCAAGACAAAAGACCCAAGACAAAAGACCCAAGACAAAAGACCCAAGACAAAAGACCCAAGACAAAAGAAACAAGAAACAAGAAACAGATGAAAAGACAGTACGCATATTATTTATTATTTATTCTCTCCATATTTTTGGCTGCCTGCAACAGGTCTTCAGAAATTCCTGACAACTCCCTGAAGCTTTGGTATAAACAACCTGCTGCGGTATGGGAAGAAGCCCTGCCTGTCGGTAATGGCCGTCTGGGGGCAATGGTCTTCGGTGATCCTGTAAACGAAAGGCTTCAGATAAATGAAGAGAGTATCTGGGCCGGAAGCAAGATAAACAATAATAATCCAAATGCCCTGAAAAGCCTTCCTCTGTTGCAGAAAGCATTATTTGAAAGCCGTTATAAGGATGCATTCGGAATTGCTGACAAAAACCTGCTGGGAACACCTCCGAGAATACGTTCCTACCAGCCGCTCGGAGATTTACTGATAAACTATAAATGGGCGGGTAAACCTGAAAACTATCAAAGGGAACTAAACCTCGAAACAGGGATCGCCACCACATCATTTACAGCTGACGGGAAAACTTATTCACAGGAGGTTTTTGTTTCAGCACCTGATAATATCATTGTAGTTCATATAAAACCACTGGATAAAGGCTTTATCAATGCATCTTTTACAATGAGCAGGGAAATTGATGCCCTTGTGAGGGCAGTTGACAGAACTACTATAATTCTTAATGGTCAGATAATTGATAAGTATGATCCCCTGTCAGGTCCTGGTGGTGAGCATATGAAATTTTGCGGAGAACTGAGGCTTACTGCAACCGGAGGTCATGTGGAAGCAGCAAATGAGACTATTATTGTTTCAGGTGCAGAAGAGGTTTTAATAAGGCTGACCGCTGCCACTGACTATAATTTTGACAAGCTTGATTTTGACCGGCTGGTTGCTCCGTCTGCTATCTGTAAATCAATTCTCGATAAAACAGACTATAAATCAATCAGTGAACTGAGGAAGAGTCATCTGGATGAATATCAGCCGGTATTCAGCAGGGTTAGCCTTACATTTGGCAACGACTCTCTTTCAGCAAAACCAACTGATGAGAGACTTGATGCTGTAAAAAATGGGGGAACAGATAATGGTCTGATTGCTCTCTATTTTCAGTATGGCCGGTATCTCCTTATGGGTTCATCGGGAAATCCTGCTTTACTCCCGGCCAATCTGCAGGGCATCTGGAACAAGGATATGAATGCTGCATGGAATTCAGACTTTCATACAAATATCAACCTTCAGATGAATTACTGGCCTGCTGAGGTATGCAATCTTACCGAGACCACCGAAGCTCTGACCTCTTTCATGGAGAAACTGGTTGTACCGGGAACGATTACGGCGAAAGAGATGTACGGTACAGATGGATGGACTTTCCATCATCTAACCGATCCATTCGGCCGTACAGGTGTTGCAGATGGTGTCTGGGGCATAACACCATTGAACGGGCCATGGATGACTTTCCCTCTCTATGAGCATTTTCTCTATACCCGCGATACTGTATATCTCAGAAATCGCGCATATCCGTTGATGAAAGGATCTGCTGAGTTTGTACTTGGATTTCTTGTCGAATCACCGGAGGGATACCTTGTTACAAATCCGTCCCACTCTCCGGAGAATAACTTCAAAGACACTAAAACAGGAGAAATATCTGCACTTACTTACGCAGCTACAATTGATATTGAGATAATAAACGCCCTGTTTGATTATTGTATCGAAGCTTCATCAATACTTGGCATCGACCGTGATTTTGCTTTGCAGCTTGACAATGCGAAAAAAAGGCTTCCCCCTATTAAGATCAATTCAAAAGGAGTGATACAGGAGTGGATTAATGACTATGATGAACCAGAACCCGGACACCGTCACATGTCGCACCTGCTTGGTCTCTACCCGCTTGCGCAGTTTACTCCGGAAACTCCTGACTTATTCGGTGCAGCAGAAGCCACAATTGAACGAAGGCTTTCATTCGGAGGTGGTCAGACAGGCTGGAGCAAAGCCTGGATGATCAGCTTTTTTGCACGTCTTCAGAATGGAGAAAAAGCATATGAAAACGTCATGGATCTGCTTCGGAAATGTACCCTGCCGAATCTGTTTGACACTCATCCGCCATTCCAGATCGATGGTAATTTCGGAGGAACGGCAGGGATTGCTGAAATGCTGATTCAGTCACAAAATGGCGTTATACATCTGCTCCCTGCATTACCTTCAGCCTGGGGCACTGGTGAAGTTAAGGGTTTGTGTGCCAGGGGTGGATTTGTTTTAGATATGAAATGGAGTAATTGTAATCTTGAAAAAGTTAAGGTTTATTCAGAAAAAGGAGGCAGAGGCAAAGTAATTTATAAAGAGAACGAGCAGGAGATTAATCTTGCTGCAGGAAAAACGGTGAATCTGAAATTCTGAAGCTTATTTCTTATTTTTACACCCGACATACAGGATTCATGAAGATTATCATAGTTGGTACAGCATATCCGTACAGAGGCGGCCTGGCAGCTTATAATGAGAGGCTTGCCAGAGAGTTTGTCACGGAGGGTCATGAGGTTACTATTATGACCTTCTCTCTGCAATATCCCTCTTTCCTTTTCCCCGGAAAGTCCCAGTATCTCGATGGAAAAGCTCCTGAGGGGCTGGATATCTACCGAAAAGTCAATTCAATAAATCCTGTTAACTGGCTTGTTACCGGAAACATGATCAGAAAAGAAAAGCCTGACATCCTTATTTTTAAGTACTGGCTTCCATTTATGGCGCCATGTTTTGGAACTGTAGCCAGGTTAGCCCGGCAGAATAAACATACGATGGTGATAAGCATCTTCGACAATGTCATACCTCACGAGAAAAGAGCCGGAGATAAGCTGCTTACAAAATATTTTACCTCATCGATCGATGGAGCAATAGCAATGTCAGCCTCGGTTCTAAAAGACCTGTCGCAATTAAGGAACAACTTACCAGCCCGGATTAATCCGCATCCTCTCTTTGATAATTTCGGACCCTCTGTTGACAGGGAGACAGCACTCGGAACACTGGGACTTGATCCCTTATATAAATATCTTCTGTTTTTTGGTTTTATCAGGAAGTATAAAGGACTTGATCTTCTTATTGAAGCTTTTGCTGCTGAACGTTTGAGGAATAAAGGGCTTAAACTGATCATTGCTGGTGAATTCTATGAGGATGATGCACCATACAGGGAGCAGGTAAATAAGTATCAGCTTGAAAATGATATAGTATTCTTTGACAGGTTCATCAATGATAATGAAGTTGCCTATTTTTTCAGTATTGCTGACCTTGTGGTTCAACCTTACAGAAGCGCAACTCAAAGTGGTGTAACGCAGATCGCCTATCATTTTGAGAAGCCTATGCTTGTAACGGATGTAGGCGGGCTGAAAGAGATAGTGCCTCACAATAAATGCGGTTACGTGGTTAATCCTGATCAATCGGCTATTGCTGATGCCATCTCTGATTATTTCTTCAATAACAGGAAGGTAGCCTTTACAAAAAATGTGAAAGAGGAAAAGACGAAGTATTCATGGAAACAGATGACTGCTTCAATCACCGAAGTATATAATAATTGTATAAAAAATGATAATAAGAAGTAAAGCCCCGTTACGACTGGGACTTGCCGGCGGAGGAACTGATGTTTCACCCTATTCTGAGCTCTACGGAGGGGCAGTACTTAATGCAACTATCGATCAGTACGCCTATTGCACCATCGAAGAGACAAACACCGGCTCAATCATTCTCCAGGCTGATGACCTTAACCAGAAGCTTAAATATAAGTCAGAACCCGTATTGCCGGTCGATGGACATCTCGATCTACATAAAGGTGTATATAACAGGGTGATGCAGCAATTCAGAATCAAAAAAGCTCTGTCATTCAGAATGAGTACTTCGTGTGATGTACCAGCCGGAAGCGGACTGGGTACATCTTCAACAATGGTTGTGGCTATACTGAAGGCTTTCACCGAGTGGCTGAACCTTCCGCTCGGGGATTATGATACGGCGCGTCTGGCATACCAGATAGAAAGGATTGATCTGGGCCTTAGTGGCGGAAAGCAGGATCAGTATGCAGCAACATTCGGTGGCTTTAACTTTATCGAGTTCAATGACAATGACAGGGTGATAGTGAATCCTCTCAGAATAAAACGCTGGATAATCGATGAACTGGAGGTATCCATGGTGCTGTTCTATACAGGCAACTCAAGGTCGTCGGATAAGATTATCAGGGAACAGCAAAAGAACACACTGGAAGGAAAAAAACTTCCGGTTGAGGCAACACACAGCATAAAAAGGAATTCATATGTCATGAAGGACCTTCTGCTTAAAGGGGAAATTGTTCAGTTCTCTAAGGCACTTGGAAAAGAGTGGGAGAATAAGAAAATGATGGCTTCATCCATTACAACAAGAAATATTGACAAAATATACGAAGCAGCAATCGGAGCAGGAGCATATGGAGGAAAAGTATCCGGAGCCGGCGGTGGGGGATTTATGATTTTCACCGTGGACCCTGTTAAGAAAAATTACCTGATAAATACATTAGGCCAGTTCAATGGCAGGGTGATGAATTTCCATTTCAGCGATAACGGATGCCAGAGCTGGAAGATCAATACTAATGAATAATCACAGAGATATGAAGAATTACATTCGTACCCAGATTCTGAGCTCGGTTAAAACTGCAGAGATGATAGCCGGCTCCCCGGAGATACTGTCCGTTATTAATGATGCAGCAAGAGCTGTTATTCTTTCATTCAGAAACCATGGGAAAGTGATGCTGGCAGGAAATGGAGGCAGTGCAGCTGATTCACAGCACATTGCCGCTGAATTTGTTAACCGTTTCTACTTTGATCGCGACGGATTACCTGCAATTGCACTAACGACCGATACATCAGTTCTGACTGCTATCGGCAATGATTACGGTTTCGACAGGGTATTTGCAAGACAGGTGAAAACTCTGGGAAATCAGGGTGATGTTTTTATTGCATTTTCTACTTCAGGAACCTCCGTGAATATAATTGAGGCATTAAAGGAGTGCAGGTTGAAAGATATTAGATCAATAGGTTTTACAGGCTCTTCTGGAGGAAAAATGATTGATCTTTGCGATATCCTTGTTAAGGTTCCTTCGGAAGAGACTCCGCGTATACAGGAGATGCATATTCTCATCGGGCATATCATATGCTCAATAGTGGAGGAGGCCATTTTTAAAAACCAGGGACAGGATAATTGATGGAAGCTATAATCCTTGCAGGCGGCATGGGAACCAGGCTGCGCGATACAATTTCCGATCTTCCTAAGCCGATGGCTCCGGTAAACGGTAAACCATTTCTATTTTATGTTCTTAACTGGCTTAAGGATTATGATATAGAAAGGATCATATTATCAACAGGTTACAGATCAGAATCAATAAGTGATTATTTCGGTGGATACTTCAGCGGATTACCTCTGGAATATGTTGTAGAACATAAACCTCTCGGTACAGGGGGAGCAATCAGATTTGCAATGCAAAAGAGTTATCAGGATAATGTTCTGGTCCTGAATGGCGATACATGGTTCCCGGTGAAGCTTGACAGGTTCTTTTTGTTTCATAACCGTATGAAAAATCAGTTTTCAATTGGTCTGAAACACATGAAGGATTTCTCCCGTTACGGAAGTGTTGAGTGTGCAGGGGACACAGTAATCAGGTTTAAAGAAAAAAAATTCTGTGCAGAGGGATTGATAAACGGAGGCTTGTATATAATCAACAAAGCTTTTTTAGAATCCATGCAACTGCCTGAAGTATTTTCAATCGAGGCAGATGTAATTGAAAAACTGGCCGGAACATCACACTTAAAATGCATGATCTTCGATGAACCTTTCATAGATATCGGAATTCCTGAAGATTATAAGAGAGCAGGAATGTTTCTTAAAGGGGATTAATAGCGTAAAAAGTATGAATAAAGCCCTGTTTATTGACCGTGACGGTGTTATCAATATTGACAAGGTACATGTCTCCGAAATAGCACGGTTTGAATTTACTGACGGTATTTTTGACCTTTGCAGGCGATATACTGATGCAGGATACAGGATAATTGTAATTACTAACCAGGCAGGAATAGCGAAGGGATTATATACTGAGCATGATTTTCTGGTACTTACCAGATGGATGATTGATGAGTTTAAGTCTCAGGGTATTGAAATTGACGAGGTGTATCATTGTCCGCATCATCCTTATTTCACAGGCAGATGCAACTGCCGGAAACCTGAACCGGGGATGATCCTTAAAGCAACAGAGGAATTCGGACTGGACATATCATGCTGTGTACTTATAGGAGATAAGGAGAGTGACCTGGAATCCGGAAGGAGAGCAGGAATTCCTGAAGCAAACAGGTTTCTTTTAAAAGGTTCTCCTAAAGATAATTTGCTTATACTTCCCGGAGTATAATAATCCTTCAGATATTAATCCTGTCTTTTAAAAGGTAATTGTTTCTCTCTGAAGAATTCCTGTTGAGAAGTTCTCCGAGAAAACCAGTCATAAAGAGCAAAGTTCCAATAACCATTACGGTAAGTGCGATAAAAAAATACGGACTGTCAGTAACCAGAGGGACCCTGAGGTTCTGATTTATAAATACAAGTTTTCTTATACCCAGGTATCCTGCCATCACAAAACCGGTAATGAACATTATGGTGCCAAGGAAGCCGAAAAGATGCATTGGATTCTTTCCAAAACGGGTTATAAAACCAATTGTCAGAAGGTCGAGATAACCTTTTATGAATCTGTCTAATCCGTATTTCGTTACTCCATATTTCCTGGCACTGTGCTGCACAACCTTTTCCCCGATTTTTTTGAAGCCTGCCTCTTTCGCCAGCATCGGAATATACCTGTGCATTTCACCATAAATCTCAATACTCTTAACCACCTCGTTACGGTAAGCTTTCAGTCCGCAGTTAAAGTCGTGAAGCTTAATTCCTGATGCCCAGCGGGCGGTAAGGTTATAGAATCTGCTGGTTGTTCGTTTTATGAATGGATCGAACCTCTTCTTTTTCCACCCTGATACAATGTCAAATCCATCTTCCCTGATCATTCTTACAAGGTCAGGTATTTCATCAGGACTATCCTGAAGATCCGAATCCATAGTTATTACAACGTCACCTGTTGCATTGGTGAAACCGGTATGAAGAGCTGCTGCTTTTCCGTAATTACGCCTGAACCGGAAACCTTTTACAAAGTTGTCTTTCTCCGACTGCAGGTATATCTTTTGCCATGATGAGTCAGAACTACCGTCATCAATAAAGATAATTTCATATGAGAGGCTGCCTGATATACATACTCTTTTTATCCATTCAGCCAGTTCCTGAATTGACTCTTCCTCATTGTAAACAGGTATAACTAAAGTAAGATCCATTAAATGCTGAAATACTAGTTGGCCGGAGTGTCAACAAGAGGATTACCCTCTTTCTTGATGAAAATACTTACAATAAGAGAAAGAATTGTTCCCCAGAACATACTGCCCAGGATACTGAAAGGCGCCAATATCTCAGGTTTCATAATTTTCCTCTGTATAGCCATGCCCACATCTACCGCCTCTTGGGGAGCACCTTTTTCCAGCATTTTTTCCTCGAGGAATGCAAGCTGTTTGTCAGTCAGACCGGAGTCAATCACAGTATAGAGGATATAAGTAAATATTGCACCGATTATTGCACTGTAAAGAAAGATTATCACTCCGGCTCCAACAGACTGGCCGTATGTTATCTGTCCATGCATGAAATTATCACGGTATGATTTAAGAAGGAAATAGAGCAAGGCAATCTGAAGAACCATGAACACATAACCCTGAACCTGGTTAAAGGTAAGGTCGAGAAAATACATAACAAGAGAGTAAACCACTCCCGTAAGACCTAAGATCAGCCCATTTGTTAAATTGGCTTTCCAGACATTGACTTTTTCTTCCATGTTGTATAGGTTTAGATTGTTTTGGGATATTAAAGCTTAACAACAAATATAATGTAAAAAATAGAAATGATAATAGTACAGCTAAAATGAGACAATAATTTTGCACCTGGCTTAAATTATAGTATTTTTGTGCGGGGTAAGTCTTATACGACCAGCTCCTGCTGAACTCCCCCAGGATCGGAAGGTAGCAAGGGTAGGCAGTTGTAGCGGTGCGATATAAGGGGCTTACCCTTTTTTTTTACCGATATGCTGATTAAAATATACAATGAAAATCCCAATCATAAATCTATCAGGAGGGTAGCTGAACTTCTTGAAGCCGGAGGTATTATCATTTATCCAACCGATACAGTTTATGCGATGGGTTGTGACATCAGGGCAAAAAAGGCTATAGAGAAAATTGCCAGATTCAAGGGATTGAATCCTAAAAATCCGGATCTCTCACTTATCTTCCATGATATGAGCCAGTTGTCAGAGTACACAATTATCAGGGATAATACAGTCTTTAAGCTTCTTAAAAGGAATCTTCCAGGGCCATTCACATTTATAGTGCCGGCTAACAGCCAGATTCCAGGACTGTTCAGAAATAAGAAAAAGACTGTAGGTATCAGGATCCCTAAGAACAATGTTGTACTGGAACTCGTAAGGGAACTGGGATACCCGATCGTAACCACTTCAATACACGATCCTGATGAGCTTATTGAGTATACCACCGATCCTGAATTTATTTTCGAAAAGTACCGCGACTTTGCCGATGCAGTTATTGATGGAGGGTATGGTCATAATGAACCATCCACAATTGTTGATTGCACCGGCGATGAAATTGTAGTCGTCAGGCAGGGGCTTGGAATAGTTGAATGGTGAAATCAGATTAGTGCCTGTAAAAACTTTTGCTGAAAAACATCAGAATGGTCAGCAGTTCAAGCCTGCCTGTAAGCATCAATCCTGTCAGAAAATATTTTCCTGCCACCGGTAGTGAAGAATAATTTGTTAAAGGCCCGAACTCACCCAGCCCCGGACCAATATTTGCAAGCATTGATGCAGATGTACTGAAGGAGGTTACAAGATCATACCCCATTAAAGAAATGATGAAAGCACTTGAACAAATGATTATGAAATATAAAGTAATAAAGACCAGCAGATAATAGATATTGTTCTGTGTAATAATATGTTCATCAATACGAACAGGGATCAATGCATTCGGATGTATCAGTCTCTGAAATTCTTTCCGGTTATTTATTGTTATAAGCAGGAGCCTGATGATTTTTAAACCGCCACTTGTCGATCCTGTTGTACCTCCTGTGAACATCAGTATAAACAGAAGCACGATCATAATATCTCCCCACTGGTTAAAATTTAGAGAGTAATAGCCTGTAGTAGTGATAATTGAGATTATATTAAATGCGCTTTCCAGAATAGCTTTTCCTGGTTTAAACCCCTCAGTCAGAATAAGTAGAAATGCTGCCAGAATGACAAATCCAATGCATAGAAGGGAGTAAAATACAAATTCGTTATTGCCGGTAATCTTCTTAAAATTTCCTTTAATTGCAAAGTAGATGATTGGCAGGTTTACTCCTGCCAGGAACATGAAAAGCGTAAGAATGATCTTTATAACGGGAGACGGGAATGCAGTCATCCCAAAATTGCGGGTTGAAAAACCTCCGGTAGATAATGTTGAAAATGAATGACATACTGCATCAAATACCGGCATGCCGGCAATAAACAGGAGAAGTACTTCTGCAGCGGTAAGCAGGATGTAAATCATAATGAGCCTTTTAGCTGCCTCAACAAACCGTACCTGTATCCTGTCTGACAGTTGCCCCGAGAATTCAGTTGCCGAGAGCTGGATGTTTACTGATTTGACGATGGGAAACAGAGAAAGGGAGATAAAAATTATTCCAATTCCACCGATCCACTGGGTAAGGCTTCTCCATAAAAGGATTACCTGTGGGAGTGATTCAATCTCAGTTAAGATTGTAGCCCCTGTTGTTGTAAAGCCGGACATTGATTCAAAGAAGGCATCTGTGAAATTATTTATTGAACCGCTGAAGAGGAATGGCAATGTACCGAAGAAGCTGAAAATGATCCATGTAGCTGTGACAATTATATAACCTTCCCTGTTACCGTAAACCTTTTCATCAGTATGAAGAGGAGTTAATGAGATAATACCTGTTACTGTAGTAATAATTGCAGAGTACAGAAATGCAGATGCTGAACCATCTTTCAGAAGAACTGAAATGCCTGAGCAAAGCAGCATAAACAACCCCTCAACAATGAGCACCGGACTTAATACCCTGGCTATTATCCTGAAGTTGACCATATAAATCAGGTGAAGAATTTATTCAGCTTCTCATATGCTGTGGGAAGTGTGAACACAACAACCTTATCATTGGCATTTATAATTGTATCTCCTGTAGCAATATATGGTATTCCGTCTCTCAATCCACCTCCAACTATGGCGTCCTTTGGGAAATCAATGCTTCTTAAAGTCCCTTTGGTAATTCTGGAGTTTTCCGGTACAATCAGTTCAAGAACTTCTGCATCAGTACCGGCCATGTATTTTACCTGTGTGATGATAGGGCTGACAGTGTGCCGGAATATCCTGCTTGCAGCTGAAATCTTTTTATTGATAATGGTGTCGATACCGCTGTTCTCGGCAAGATTTATATACTCCATGTTCTCCACTTCGGCAAAAGTCTTTTTTACACCGAACTTTTTTGCCAGCAGGCATGAAAGTATGTTGGTTTCAGAATTGCCTGTTACGGCAACAAAGGCATCCATCTTGCTGATACCTTCCTGTTCCAGCAGGTCAACATTTCGTCCATCCCCGTTAATTATAAGTGTGTTATCGAGTATCTCGGCAAGATCCTCACACTTTTTAGGGTCTGAATCAATCAATTTGACTTCACATGTTTTTTGCATATGAAGGGCTATATGCTTTCCTATCCTGCTGCCACCCAGGATCATGATGTTTTTTGCTTCAAAGTTCTTTTTACCTGAAGTCTTCATCATCTCAGTCATACCTTCATTGGTAGAGATCACATAAACTGAGTCAGCAAGCTGGAAATGTTCATTTCCCCGCGGAATAATAGTTTTTCCTTCCCTCTTGATAGCAACAGCCCTGTATTTATCAGTTCTGTTACTCATTGCAATCTCCTGCAGGCTTTTATTGATTATCGGTGCATCTTCATCAAGTTTCTGGACATACATAGCAAGTTTCCCTCCACAGAATTCCATGAAATCTGAAGCGCCTGTTTCATGCAGAAGTCCGAGTACCTCTCTGGCAGCAATAAGTTCAGGGTAGATCAGTGAGTCAATACCTATCGATTTGAAAAAATCAAGGATGGATGATTCAAGAAAGTCAAGATTGTCAATTCTGGCTATTGTTTTGATTGCACCAAAGCGCTTAGCCATGATGGAAGAGATAATATTTGTATCCTCCGATTGGGTTACAGCAATGAAAAGATCAGTCTTTTTAATAAGAGTGTCTCTTAGTAAGCTTACCGAAGTTGCCGAACCTTCATGAGTCAGAATATCAAGCGAATTGTCAATCGGTCTTAGCTTTACCTCCGCAGGATCTATAAGAACAATTTCATGATTTTCATTCGCCAACATCTTTGCCAGATGTGTCCCAACTTCACCGGCCCCTGCAATAACTATTCTCATAAGAATTTATTTGAAAAAAACATGCTAAATTACGACATAAATTGTGTAATGTTCTAACTTTCCCCGACTTTTTTACATCCCTTCACAAGCTCATAATGAATGCTCCTGATTTCCGTACATTAAACGGAGTCTTATTAAAGAGAAATGAAAATTCATCGGACAAACTGAAACCAGAGGCGGTTTCTGATGATAATATTAACATCTCCGGATATTTGTGCAGTCCGGAGCAATCTTTTATCAGAGGCCTGGGCCCCGTTAAGATTACAATTTCGGGAGAAACAGATGACAATAGTTTACTTCCAACAGATCCACTGATCAAAATTCTCCTGCCGGAAATCTCTATGCAGGTTGTTTCATTCGCAGGAAGTGTCTTTTCAACCTTCAGACTGAGCGTTGAGATATGACGCATTACTTCATCTGGCATATTTGCTTCTGTTGAATAAAGATTCAGAATTTTTCCGGTTCGGATTCCGACTACTGTTGCTCCGGGTGAATTGTAAACAATAAGTTCGTTGGTTCTCCTTACAGAAATATCTCTTAATGATGTCACAAGTGCTGACATAAGTACTAAAGTCAGCAGGTATTTTACCAGTCTTAATTGATTATTAATTAAGATATAACATAGAATTGTAATAATTAATGTTAAAAGAATACATTCAATTACAGGCATGCCAATACCCCCGATTGTGGAACCCGGAAGCGATGCAGCTGTTTCAGTTAGAAATTCTGTGATGCTTGTCAGATAATTGAGAGTTGTTCCAAGAAATCCTGAAAGGAAGACCAGAGGATATAACAGAGGGATCATGCATCCCGTAATGATAATCAGTGATGAAAGAGGAACAATTATTACATTTGTGATAAGGAAATAAGCCGGAAACCTGTTGAACAGCATTACTGTCAGAGGAAAAGTACCCGCCTGTGCTACAAAGGCCACCACAACAGACTGCCATACCTTATCAGCCAGCCAGTTTTTCAATTGAAGCCTTATGTATAAGTTCCTGTAAAATGCTATTATAAAGATCACAGCGGAGTAAGAGAGGAGAAAGCCTGTATCGAAAATAACAGAGGGCCTTATCAGAATTAGAACAAATGCCGACGACAGAACAGAATTCAGGGAGTTTGCCGGTCTTTTCATAAGCGATCCTGCCTGGATAAATGAGAACATAAGGGTTGCTCTCATTACAGATGGAGTTAACCCTGTGACAAATGCAAATGCCCATAATATGGAAATTGCTAAAATGATCCTGAGGATGTTGAATCGCCTCTTCAGAAAAAACAGGATGTTAAAAACGAACAGGCTCAATACCATTGCATGCAAACCCGATACTGCCATAATATGCATTACTCCGGCTTTCCTGAAATTCTCTTTCTGTTCCGGTTCAAGCATGGTCTTCTCACCCACGGTCATGGCTGCCACCAGTGCCAGGTTTCTGCCGGTTATTCCTCTGTTCCTGTACATTTCAATAATTCTCTCTCTGATGATCAGAGCCCTGTGTACAATTCTTCTGTTTTCAGGGACTATACGACCCAGTATATCATGCTTACTGATAAATGACATGAACTTAATCCCATGATTTTCCATATAGGATCTGTAATCAAATTCACATGGATTTCCCCTGGCTGTTATTACGGCTGGAATACATACTATTTTAAGAATATCGCCCGGTAAAAGATCTGTGACAGACGAATCTTTTCGTATATATAACAGCATTGAACCTGCTATTCTTTTTATTCCATCACTATCAGAAACTGCGGCAAGTCTGACTTTCACCCGATAGCTGTTTTCCCTTTCTTCAGGAAAATCAGAGACTGTACAAATGATCTTGCTTTTCTTCTGCTCAAGTATTGTAATCCGGTTCTTTTCATGTGAGTACATCAGATGTCCGCACAGTATAAGTGCCAGCGTCATAATGAAGCCAAATAATATATTCATCCGGCTTCTGTTGAAATATATTGAAAACAGGAAAGAAGCTGCAATAAGCACGGATGCAGTTAACAGGAATATGGGACCAGGTTCCGTATAAAGGTTTGATATTATTCCGGCACATAAGGGAATAATAATCCTGAGAAACGGGATTTCTTTATGTAGCACAGTCCGCAGCGGTTGAGACTGTATAAAGATATGAAATATTCGGTAGTTATGAACGGTCGCGACCGTTCATTTATTTTTCCGGACGGGAAGAATTGTCTTATAATCTACCTCAAAAACTCCTTTGCTTATGGCATTCAGTTTGCCTTTCAGAAGTCTTTTCCTTAATGGTCCGACTCTGTCTGTAAACATTACACCATCAAGGTGGTCATACTCGTGAAGAATGACTCTGGCCTTGTAACCTTCATAGGTTTCTTCGTGGTATTCCCAGTCCTGGTCGTAATACTCTATTTTTATATGTGATTGACGATTAACTTCTTCTCTTAAGTTAGGTATACTGAGACAACCTTCGGTCATGGGTAACAGCTCTCCGCTTCTTTCGGTTATATGTGCATTGATGAAAGCCTTCCTGAAATCAGCCATAGATGGATCATCCTCAGCGGCAGGGCCGCCGTCAATAACAAATATTCTGACCGATTTTCCAATCTGAGGTGCTGCAAGTCCAATACCTTCAGCATGATACATTGTCTCGAAAAGATCATCGATAAGCTGATGCAGACCCGGATAGTCTTTATCAACATCTTCTGCAATTTTCCTTAAAACCGGATGGCCATATACAACAATAGGGTAAATCATACTTATTTATAACTTTTCATGTTCGACCTGATGTCAAGGTAAGACTGCAAAATGATAGAGGCACTTATCCTGTCAACCATAGCTTTATCCTTTCTGTTTTCTTTTTTAACTCCCCCGTCTATCATGCTTCTGAAAGCCAATTGAGAGGTAAATCTCTCATCGGCTAAATGTACCTGTATTTCAGGATAACTTTTTTTCAGTTTTTTGATGAAGGGATCAATATATTTAACAGATTCACTTGGCTGGTTGTTCATTTGCCGGGGATATCCGATCACAAATTCATCTACACTTTCAGTTTTAAGATAATCTTTAATGAAAGTGTCAAATTCTGCGGGAGTTATTGTGGTAAGAGGGGAAGCAAACATCTGAAGGGGATCGGTAATTGCAATTCCGATCCTTCTTTTACCGTAATCTATTCCTATAATTCTTCCCATGGTAATTTTACGGCTGCAAAAGTAACAAAAAGTCTTTAATGTCTGAAATTTCATGATTGCACTACAGGGTCAACGCACGAAGAAATTAAAAATTGACAGACTATTAACAAATCAGGAGGGCTTTTTAACGGTTATTTTAGATAGAAATAATTTTTATGTG
>MENI01000111.1 GCA_001768195.1 Bacteroidetes bacterium GWA2_40_15
AATGAGGCTGAAAAATTCCCTGTTTTCCCAATGATGTTCATTACTATTGCCTGTGGAGCAATTTCAGGGTTCCATGCCACACAATCGCCAATGATGGCGCGTTGTATTACAAATGTAAAACTGGGGCGAAGGGTTTTTTACGGTGCAATGATCACAGAAGGAGTGGTTGCCCTGATATGGGCTGCCATAGGAATGAGTTTTTATGGTGGTGTCAGGGAACTTAATGAAATGATGACAGCTAACCAGGGCAATGCCGCATTTATTGTGAATGAGATATCAAATTCGCTACTGGGTAAATTCGGCGGATTGCTTGCTCTCCTCGGAGTTGTGGCTGCTCCAATCACATCAGGAGATACAGCTTTCAGGAGCGCCCGGCTTATTGTGGCAGATTTTTTGAAATTCAGGCAGGGCCCGATACTGAACAGGCTGATGATCAGTCTTCCGTTATTCACCTTAGGCTTTCTCCTGACAAGGATAGATTTCAGTATTATCTGGCGCTACTTTGCATGGTCGAACCAGACTCTTGCGATGATAGTGCTATGGGCCATTACAGTTTACCTTTTGAAGGCCGGGAAGTTTTACTGGATCACCCTCGTGCCGGCAGTGTTCATGACTGCAGTTATCACCACCTACCTGCTTCTTGCACCTGAAGGATTTTCCCTTTCAATGGGTATATCCTATTCAATTGGTATAGCAGTATCAATAACATCACTTATCGGATTTCTCTTATACAGCAACAATTATAAAAGAAGTGGTATTTAGCTGACTGAACCGGCAAAGTAAGAAATCAGGGTTAGAATCGAAGGACAGATGCAACATGCAGAGATATGAATCGTCTTTGCTTAAAACATAATCTGGCCTGTCATGATAAAGAATTTCTTTCTAATAGCTCTCCGTAATAATTCAAAGAATTTTGGGTACGCACTGATCAATATGACAGGTCTGGCTGTCGGACTTGCTTCATCATTACTGCTTCTTTTGTGGGTAGTTGATGAGCTGAGTTATGAAAAGTTTAATACCAATGCGGACAATATTTACCGTGTTGAAGAGGACCAGTTCTATTCCGGACGGAGATATCATGTAACGGTAACTCCATATCCAAGTGGCCCGGTCTGGAAAGAGAAGATCCCTGAGATAAAGGAGCAGACACGTGTAAGCAGGCTCCCCCGCATACTGTTCAGAATGGATGACAAGGTATTCTTTGAGTCGGCAATTGTTGCTGCTGATTCAGAACTTCTTAAAATGTTCACTTTCCCCCTCATCAAGGGCGATCCGGAAACGGCACTCGATGCGCCCCACTCCATTATACTTACCGAAAAACTGGCAAAGAAATATTTTGGCAATACCGATCCGGTAGGACAATCGCTGACTCTTGAAAACAAATACCAGTTCATGGTAACAGGTGTTATGAAAGAACTTCCCAAAAACTCAATGTTTACATTTGAAGGGATCATCTCATTCTCATTTCTGCAAGAGATTGGGGCATACAGCGACCACTGGGGCAATAATTCGATCTTTACATACGTATTGCTGGAAAATGGTGTTGATATTGAAAGCATTAATAAAAAGCTGACCGACATAGTGCTGGAGCATCTCCCTGAAACAGAGACAAAATATCTTCTTTTCCCACTTATTGATATACATCTGCATGGACAGTTTGGCTTTACAGAAACTAAGGGACCTGTAATTGTGGTGTTCATTTTTTCGTTGATTGCTGTTTTCATCTTACTGATTGCCTGTATTAATTTTATAAACCTCTCCACTGCCAGAGCTGCATCAAGAGGAAAGGAGATTGGCATAAAGAAGGTATCAGGTGCTGATAAAATGTCGATGATCACGCAATTCATGCTTGAATCGCTTCTGCAGGTCAGTATTGCAATGTTGCTGGCTTTTATCCTGATAGGATTATCACTTGATCTGTTCAATAATATTTCGGGTAAATTCTTTTCTTTTTCCGACCTTCTGAATGCAAGATTCCTTATCAGCTTTTTATGCGTTGGACTCCTGGCAGGATTTATTTCAGGTATCTATCCTGCATTTTATCTGTCCTCAATCAATCCGGTTGCTGTACTTAAAGGTGAGTCCTTATCCGGCAAGGGAAATGGAAGACTAAGACAGGTACTTGTAGTGGTTCAGTTTACTCTTTCAGTACTTATAGCTGTTTCGGCCATTTTTATGTACAGACAGCTGAAATTCATGCAGGAGAAAGAGCTCGGTTTTAATAAGAATAACCTTATCGGTATCCAGATGGCCGATAATATGAAACCTGCATATTATTCTTTAAAAAAAGAACTGCAGAAAGAGGTTTTAGTGCAGGGAGTTACGGCTTCATTATGGAATCCTGTAATGATTGGGAGTAATTCCGGCGGGGCAAGCTGGCCCGGTAAAGATCCTGACAAACACGTACTTATTGGCACCAATGGTATTGATTACGATTATATCTCCACAATGAAGATGGAATTGGTCTCGGGCCGCGATTTTTCAAGAGATTTCCCATCCGATATGGCACATGATACTACAGGAAATTTTCTCGTAAATGAGGAGGTTGTAAAGCTCATGGATATTGGTGATCCTGTGGGTAAAAATTTCAGGTTCATGGGCCTGAACGGTACAATCGTGGGAGTGATGAAAAACTTTCACTTCAAGGGAGCGGATCAGCCTATTGAACCTGTTGCCTTTGCTCTTGCCGATACCAGTTTTTTAAGAATGATCCTGATAAGATTAACCCCGGGCAATATCCCTGGTTCCCTTAAAGCTGTTGAAAAGGTATGGAAGGATGTAATTCCTGAATATCCGCTCGAGTACACATTTATTGATCAGGATTACGAAAATCTCTTCAAGTCGGAGATACGCCTTTCAGAGTTATTAAAGTACTTTACAGTGCTGGCCCTTTTCATTGCCTGTATCGGATTGTTCGGACTGGCGTCCTATTCGGCTGAAAGGCGCACAAATGAGGTTGGTATCAGAAAAGTAATGGGTGCAGGTAACTTTTCGATTATGTATTCCGTCTCAAAAGAGTTTTTGGTCCTGATTATTATTTCCATTGCAATAGCATTTCCTGCAGGCTGGATTATTATGAAAAAACTACTGGCACAATTCCCTTACAGAATCGATCTTGACTTTATGATCTTCCTGTTTATTGCTGCAGCTTCTGTTGCAATTGCAATGCTTACAGTCAGTTTCCAGGCATTCAGGGCTGCAGGTATCAATCCTGCTGAGGCGCTCAAGATTGAAAAATAATTCTCCTGCAGCATTTTTATTTTTTTCCTGTCTTTAGAAAAAAAAGTGTAAAAGAATTTAACAATTTTTACTCTATATCAACCCTTTAATTAACCATTACAATGTTCAAAAATCTGATTACCCACAGTATAAGATCTTTTAAGAGACAACGCTCATATGTAATCATAAATATTATAGGCCTGTCGATAGGAATAGCCTGCAGTCTGCTAATAGCCCTGTTCGTTATAAATGAAGCCAGTTATGACAGGTACAATTCGAAAAAGGACAGAATCGTCAGAATTGTACTTACAGGTAAAATAGGTGGGCAGGAGATAGTCGGAGCCTATACCTGTTCACCGATTGGTCCAACCATGGCAAGAGAATTTCCGGAAGTTGAGGATTTCCTCAGAATGAATGGCTGGGGACCAACTGTTATTGAATACAACAAGCAGACGTTTACAGAGGAACATTTTATCGAAGTTGACTCATCATTTTTTGATTTTTTTTCCATTCCTGTTCTTAAAGGTGATAAGGAAAACCTCCTTAACTCTCCCAGAAAGGTTGTTCTGTCGGAATCAACTGCCAGGAAGATCTTCGGTGACGAAAATCCGATTGACAAATCAATAAAGGTCGGAAGTGACTCTGTCAGATACACTGTGAGCGGAGTTTTCGGTGATATACCTGCAAATACACATTTTGAAGCTAATATCCTGGGATCATTTATGACTAATCCCAGGTCTGCAAATCCTGTATGGATGAGCAACAGTTTCAGCACTTATCTTCTTCTTAAACCTAATACAAACTATCTGGATGTGGATGCAAAGATAACTGCTTTGCTTGAAAAATATGTCGGACCTGAAGTTCAGAGATTCATGGGGATAAGCCTGGCCGATTTTATTGCCCAGGGAAACAGGTACAGGTATTTTTTGCAGCCCCTGACCAAGGTTCACCTCGATACTTCAATCAGGCAGCAATTCAAGGATGCAAGCGATCCTAAATTCCTGTGGATATTCGGATGTATAGCATTGCTTATTGTGCTGATCGCTGCCATTAACTTCATGAACCTTTCAACCGCTCAATCAGCCAGGCGGGCAAAAGAGGTAGGGATCAAAAAGATTGGAGGCTCAACAAAAGGGATGCTTATTACCCAGTTCCTGACAGAATCTTTTATCCTCACTTTTATGTCGTTGATACTGGCGGTGATAATTGTGAAGGTTGCTCTTCCATACTTCAGTGACCTTCTGGGAATTGGTCTTGAACTTAAACTGCTAAACAGCATGTTCACCATTCCGGCTTTGTTCCTTTTCGCACTATTAGTTGGTCTGCTTGCCGGCAGTTACCCTGCATTTTTCCTTTCCTCGTTCAGTCCTTATGAAGTGCTCAAAGGAGAGGTAAAAAGCAGTATGAAGAACGGTCGGTTAAGAAAGGTGCTCGTTGTATTCCAGTTTACTGTCTCAATCCTACTGATTATCGGCACCATAATTATGTACAGACAGATAAGCTTCATGCTGAACAAGGATGTAGGCTTTGATAAGGAAAACCTGGTTGTAATAAACAGGGCAGGAGCATTAGGCAACAAGGTGAAGTCATTTAAAGAGAATGTTAAAAAGATCCCCGGAGTTTTAAATATAGCAAGTTCAACTGCGGTGCCCGGAAGAAATAATAATAATAACGGTTATGGTATTGAAGGGAGGAAGGATGAGAGCTTTCTTCTCATGACCAACTGGATCGACTATGATTATATTGACACCTATGGTATGACAATAACCGATGGAAGGAATTTCAATGAATCTTACACCACTGATCAGGAAGCATGCCTGGTAAATGAATCAACAATTAAAGACTTTAATATTACAGATATTTCCCAGACAAGGTTTCTGCAGCCCCGCGATTCCGGACGATATGATTACAGGCAGATAACAGGTGTTGTAAAAAACTTCAATTTTGAATCACTCAGGAATCCAATCCAGCCTTATATATTCCAGTTCAAGAGAGATGAAATTCTCTGGGGATATCTTACAGTAAAACTGAATGGACAAAATATCGCCCAGACAATAAATGAAATTGAAAAAGTATGGCAGGAGTACCTTACTGATGATCCGCTGCAGTATTATTTTCTTGAGGAGGATTTTGAACAGATGTATATCCAGGAGAAACAAAATGCACAGATGGCAGTGATATTTTCAATACTTGCAATGTTTATAGCAGGTTTGGGACTGTTTGGACTGACTTCATTTACTGTTGAACAGCGCACAAAAGAGATAGGAGTAAGGAAAGCCATGGGTTCTTCAATAGCCGGTATTTATTTCGAAATATCTAAAGAGATTATGATTCTTGTAACTATTTCCGCTATTATATCATGGCCCTTAATTTACTATATAGCAGGTAACTGGCTCGAAAATTTTCATTACAGGATAAGCCTGGGCTTTATGAGCTTTATTGCCGGTTTGGCTATTGCACTTTCAATAGCATTACTTACTATAAGTTACAGGGTGTTGCAGGCAGCAAGGGTAAATCCTGCACAATCTTTAAAGTACGAATAAAATAATCCGGAATCAGAATCCAATCAATAATCTGAATTGACGGAGTTACAATTCCCATAAACATTAAATAAAAATGATACAGAATATAATCAGACACAGTATCAGGTCTTTTAAAAGACAGCGTGCGTATGTAATAATAAATATACTCGGACTTTCAATTGGTATTGCCTGTAGTTTACTTATAGCTGTTTATGTAATTAATGAAGCAGGCTTCGACAAGTATAATGTAAAAAAGGATAGGATCTACCGGGCAATTCTTGATGGTAAAATAGGTGGGCAGGAAGTGATAACTACATCATCTCCGCCTGTTATGGGACCTACAATGCTGAAAGAATTTCCTGAGATTGAGGATTTTCTGAGAATGACCGGGAGCGGCCCTACTGTTATTGAGTACAATAACCTTACATTTACTGAGGAGCACCTGATTCAGGCTGATTCATCCTTTTTTAATTTTTTCTCAATACCTGTACTCAAGGGGGACATGGAAAATCTTCTCAATGCCCCAAGGAAAGCAGTTCTCTCGAAGTCAACAGCAATAAAGATTTTTGGGGATGAAAATCCAATTGACAAAACAATTAAAATCGGTACTGATTCGATAAGATATGCTGTGACGGGTGTGATGGGTGATATTCCGGGTAATACACATTTTGAAGCCAATATTATTACCTCATTCATGACAAATCGCAATTCAAAAAATCCTACCTGGATGAGCAATAACCTCAGTACATATTTTTTACTTAAACCAAATACCAGCCCTGAATCTGTTGATAATAAATTTCCTGGTTTGCTTGTTAAATATGTTGGGCCGGAACTTCAGCAGTATCTGGGAGTATCAATGGAAGATTTCGAAAAGCAGGGGAACAGGTACAGGTTTTTTCTTCAGAGCCTCAGTGACTTTCATCTTGATACCTCAGTTCAGCAGGAATTCAAAGCAGCCAGTGACCCGAAATATCTGATAATTTTTGCCAGTATCGCTGTGCTTATAGTTGTTATAGCTGCAATTAACTTTATGAATCTCTCAACAGCCCAGGCATCAAAAAGAGCAAAAGAGGTTGGTATAAAAAAGATAGGTGGTTCCACCCGTGGTATGCTCATCACTCAATTCCTTTCCGAGTCAATTATTCTTGCATTCATTGCACTTATGTTTGCAATTATTATAATTAAAGCCTCCCTGCCATATTTCAATAACCTCCTGAATTCTGATCTCGTATTGAATCTGTTTTCCCCATGGTTCACTATTCCGCTATTGTTGCTGTTCTCTGTTTTTGTGGGCTTACTTGCAGGAAGCTATCCTGCATTCTTCCTTTCATCGTTCAGCCCCTATGAAGTTCTTAAAGGAAATGTAAAAAACAGTATGAAGAACGGAAGACTGCGAAGAGTATTGGTGGTATTTCAGTTCGCCGTATCCATACTGTTAATTATCGGTATGATTATTATGTATAGTCAGATAAACTATATGCTTAATAAAGATGTGGGATTCAATAAAGAGCAGTTGCTTGTTATTAACAGGGCTGGAGCATTGGGTACCAGAATGAAAGCATTTAAAAATACAGTAAAAGAGATTCCTGGTGTTATAAATATTTCCAGTTCAACTGCTATACCTGGTCGGACTAATAATGTTAATGGTTACAGAATTGAAGGGAAAAATGATGAATCTCTCATATTGACAACTGCCTGGGTAGATTATGATTTTCTTGATACTTACGGCATGTCCCTGGTGTCAGGCCGTTTTTTTGATGAATCGTATACAAGCGATCAGAATGCATGTCTTGTAAATGAAGCAGCTATAAAGAATTTCGGTATTACCGATGTGGTAAATACCAGGTTCTTTCAGCCCGGCGATTCAGGAAAAAATGATTACTATCAGATTCTGGGTGTGGTAAAGAACTTTAATTTTGCATCGCTGCGGAATCCAATAGAGCCATATATACTTAAATTCCAGAATGATGGTATGTTATTTGGCTATATTACTGTGAAGATCTCAGCACTGAATTATACAAGTACAATAAGCCAGATCGAGAAAGTATGGAGAGAGTTTATGGCGAACGATCCGCTTCAGTATTATTTTCTCGACGAGGATTTTGAACAGATGTATTCCCAGGAGAAGCAAAATGCTCAGATGGCAGTTATATTCTCAATACTTGCAGTATTTATTGCAGCGCTCGGACTATTTGGACTTACATCTTTTACTGTTGAGCAGCGCACTAAAGAAATAGGAGTGAGAAAGGCTATGGGATCTTCGGTCGCCGGTATATATTTTCAGATGTCGAAGGAAGTGATTTTGCTGGTATCATTATCAGCATTAATATCCTGGCCGCTTATATATTATATTGCAGGTAAGTGGCTTGAGAACTTCTATTACAGGATCGATCTGGGTATGTTCAGTTTTATAGCAGGTTTGTCTATTGCCCTTGGAATAGCTTTGCTTACAATCAGCTTTAAGGTATTACAGGCCGCAAGAGTTAATCCTGCACAATCACTTAAGTATGAATAAGTAAAAGCAGAGTATGTTAAAAAATTATTTCCTTGTTGCTTTCCGTAACCTGCTTAAGAACAAGATTTTTACCCTGATCAATATTATGGGGCTGGGCATTGCACTTGCAGTATGCATAGTTGCTTTTTTTAACAATATGTTCAATTATGATTTTGACCGGACACATGAGAATTTTGAAAGTATTTACAGGGTAACAAGTTTCAGAGACATGAAAGGAAGAGAGCAGGAGTATGGAATATCTCCTGCCACCCTTGGTCTTGAATTAAAAAGGGATATCCCGGGGATTGAAAGGTCTGCCCGGCTGCTGAGATCAGAATCACCGGTAAAGGAGGGAGATGATATTTTCTCATCGAATATCTCTTATGTTGATCCGGAATTCCTCGATATATTCACTTTTCCAATAATCCTTGGAGATAAGAAATCAATAGAAAACCAGGGAAGTGTTTTGCTCAGCGAGAAGATGGCAAACTCTCTGTTCGGAAAAGAATTTCCGATCGGGAAAACCATTTCGGTTGTCAATGACAATGACAGGGAATTCACTTATAGTGTAGGTGCAGTTTACAGGGACCTGCCTGAAAACTCAAGCTTCAGAATAGATATACTTACCCATCTCGACAATTTTCTACTGATGTGGGATGTTACTGATGCTGACTGGAAATTATGGGCAAATGCTTTCTTTGTAATGATCCCTCAGAAATCACTCGTTCCGTCGGTTGCACAATCCCTTAAAACTTACATTCCCGTTCAGAATAAAGCACGGGAGGATTTTATAATCAACAGGTTTAATCTGGTAGCTTTAGATGATGTTGGGGAGAATACGAGGATCATTTGGTCCTCCGGGCTCTTTCCTTCGCTTCATCCGGCTGCACTTTATTCTCCTCCTGTAATGGCGCTTTTTATACTTCTGATAGCCTGTTTTAATTTCGCAAATACTTCTATTTCCGTCTTTGGTAAAAGGCTTAAAGAGATTGGATTGAGAAAAACATTCGGGGGACAAAAGCGGCAGATAGTTACTCAGTTCATGATAGAAACTATTGTCATTTGTTTCCTGGCTTTAATTGTCGGTCTTGCTTTTGCCTCCTTCCTTGTTCCTGCCTATAGTAGCCTGTGGGCTTATATGTCTATAAAACTTACATTTTCAGGTTATGGAATCTTCTGGATCTTCCTTGTTCTTCTTGTGTTGATAACAGGTTTTTTATCGGGTGTTTATCCCGCAATTTATGTGAGTTCGTTCAGCCCTGTAAATGTTCTTAAAGGATCTTATCTTTTCCGCGGAACCGGAATGCTTTCCTTGATACTTCTGACCCTTCAGTTTTCTATTTCAGCGGCAGCACTTGTGATGGGAATAGTTTTTGCACAGAATTCGAAATACCAGGATACTCTTGATCTGGGATTTGACAGGGATAAACTTATTGTAGTTCCTGTCACTACCGAGCTTTTCTTATCATTCCGGAATGAAGTACTTACCAATCCCAAAATAATTTCCGCTGAGGGAACAGTTAACCACATCGGGTGGGGAACTTACAGACGACCTCTTAAGGATGCTGAAAAACAGCTTGAGGTGGATGTGTTTGATGTTGGACCTGAGTATCTTAAAACAATGGGACTCAGGCTTGTTGAAGGTCGCCTCTTTGATGAATTAAGGGCTGCGGCTGACAGGACAAATTCATCAATTGTTGTGAACCGGAAGTTTGTAAAAGACTTTGGTTGGGATGATGCTATCGGGAAAAGCGTTACTCTTTATGATACCACCCGGTTAACTGTTATAGGTGTTGTTGAAGACTTCTTCCATAATGGTGTCTGGAGAGCTATTGAGCCTTCGATGATGCGTCTGAGTACGGATGATAATTTTAATATCCTTGCTGTCAGGGCTGATAAACCAGATTTACCGGAAGTGCTGGAATATCTTAATCAGAAATGGAAAAAGCATGCACCAAACTCACTTTTTAATGGAATGTTGCAGGAAGATCTGATGAAGGAGGGAAAAGATATAAACGACAGTATTATGAAAGTGAATATTTTCCTGGCTGTCACTGCCGCCCTGCTATCGCTTATCGGGATGTATAACCTTGTGTCAATTGACATTATCAGGCGTACCAAGGAGATGGGGATCAGGAAAATACAGGGAGCCCCGCTCATCAATATCACATGGCTTGCCAGCCGTAAATTCATGTCTGTAGTCTTAATAGCATCATTGCTTGGGAGCACCGGTGGGTACTATCTTTCAAAATCCCTGCTTGACAGTATCTGGGATCATTTTGTGGACATAAGTGTAATAACACTGATTCTTTCATCATTTATCCTTATTTTTGCTACTACTATAACTTTATCATATAAGATAGTTACTGCGGCACTGAGAAATCCTGTTGAATCGCTGAGATACGAGTGATAATTATTTTGCTCTAATATATACTGCCATGCAAAAACACTTATGTCCTGTTTTTAGCACCCCACTCTCCTTATTTTTACTAATATCTCTTATTGCCGGATGTTCTTCACATGACGAAAAGGAACTTACAGGTGCCGGTAAAGACTGGCCGGTTTATCTTGGGGACAAATCCGGCAGTCACTATTCCAATCTTAAGGAAATCACAAGAACCAATGTAGATCAGCTGGTGCCTGCCTGGCAATATGCAACAGACGATAGTGTTTCCGGCAACCGCACTCAGATCCAATGCAATCCGATCATCATTGATGGCATATTATATGGTACATCTCCCAGCCTTAAAGTATTTGCACTTGACGCAGCTTCAGGCAGGCAGATTTGGGAGTTCGATCCTGAACCTGAAGATAACTATGCAAAGAACGTCAACAGAGGAGTCACTTACTGGCAAAACGAACAGGAAAAACGCATTTTATTCACTTCGGGCCCTGACATGTATGCACTTAATGCGGAGACAGGTGAACCTGTTGAACGATTTGGCAGATCTGGAAGGATTTCCTTACATGAAGGATTAGGAGATAGAGCTGAAGATCTTTACCTCGCGGCTACTTCGCCTGGCATAGTTTATCATGATCTGATCATCATAGGATCAAGGGTTTCCGAAGAGGCAGGTGCCGCCCCTGGATATATCCGTGCTTTCAATATACTGACAGGAGAGCTTATGTGGACTTTCAAAACTATACCCGGACCCGGTGAATTTGGTTATGAAACATGGCCGACTGATGCTTGGAAATCAGCAGGTGGAGCAAATTCATGGGCAGGAATGAGCCTCGACGAATCGCGTGGAATTGTTTTTGTTCCAACCGGTTCAGCTTCTTTTGATTTCTGGGGAGGTAACAGAATAGGAGCCAACCTGTTTGCCAATTGCATCCTGGCACTCAATGCTCAGACCGGAGAACGGATCTGGCATTTTCAGACTGTACACCACGATGTATGGGACAGGGATCTGCCGGCACCTCCAAACCTGCTGACCGTGATCCATAACGGGAAAAAAATCGATGCGGTGGCACAGATCACCAAATCCGGCTTTGTATTCCTTCTTGACAGGGAAACCGGAAAACCGCTGTTTCCGGTTGAGGAAATATCAGTACCTGGTTCTGACTTAAAAGATGAAGAAACATGGCCATCACAACCTATTCCTAAGGCTCCGCCA
The DNA here is from genome assembly GCA_001768195.1 of Bacteroidetes bacterium GWA2_40_15. Taxonomy (GTDB): domain Bacteria; phylum Bacteroidota; class Bacteroidia; order Bacteroidales; family VadinHA17; genus LD21. The sequence goes on from MENI01000111.1 coordinate 11,853, forward strand.
CCCTTTGTTCCGCAGATCTTCACTGAAAATGAAATTACCAATATTAGCCCTGAATCGTATAATTTTGTGGCTGGTTTCCTCGCTTCTGTCCGGACAGGTGAATTATTCATGCCCCCAAGTACGCAGGGAACTATAATATTTCCTGGTTTCGATGGAGGAGGAGAATGGGGAGGTGCAGCTGTTGATCCGGAAAAGGGAGTATTGTATATAAATGGCAATATTATGCCATGGATTCTCCAAATGGTAGAGCTTACGGGAGATAATTCCGCTAAAAAAGGAGAAGGAGAATCGATCTATGAGATTAATTGTGCCGTGTGCCATGGTATTGACCGGCAGGGCGACCCGACAGGAACATATCCTGCATTAAGAAACACCCCGGAAAAATTTACCAGGACAGAGATCCTGAAACTGATCAACACAGGCAAAGGATTTATGCCATCATTTAAACATATTCCTGAAAAGAAGAAAGAGGCACTTGTTGCATTCCTACATGAGCAGGATACAAAACGGGTTACAGTATCAGGGCAATCGGATATCGGTTTACCAGCGGTCCCGTATACACATACAGGTTATAACAGGTTTTTTGATCAGCATGGCTATCCTGCAGTTAAACCGCCCTGGGGGACTATTTCCGCCATTGATTTAAACAAAGGTAAAATCCTGTGGCAGGTTCCTCTGGGTGAATATCCGGAATTGACCGCAATGGGAATCCCTCAAACCGGAACAGAAAATTACGGAGGACCAGTAGTTACTGCAGGAGGTCTCATTTTTATCGGCGCTTCAAAAGATGAATATTTCAGAGCCTTTGATAAATATACCGGGAAAGAATTATGGAAATATAAGCTTCCTGCAGGAGGCTATGCAACGCCAAGTGTATACGAGGCAGGAGGTAAACAATATATAGTAATTGCCTGTGGCGGCGGTAAAATGGGTACAAAATCAGACGATAAGTATCTTGCTTTCGCTTTACCGGCATTGAAAAAATAGCAGATAGTGTATGAAATAAAGATAAATGGACTGAATTATAGGAGGTTATAACTGTGATATCCTTATATCCTACCGGCAGAAAGCTAATGAATTCAATAGCTGAGTTGGAGAACTTGTTATAAAAAGTTAACTTTAGTAATCTACCTAAAAAACTACATTATGACTTATCATGAAAACTCCCGACGGAATTTTTTAAAGACACTGACAACAACTGCCCTCATTTCAACCTCTTCCATTTCCGGTTTAGCTGAGATTGTCAGTAAAAAAGAGGAAGGTAACATTTCTGAAAACAGAGGATCAGATATGGTTCAGGGTGGACTACCGAGGCTCTGTGATGGTCCTTCCTCTCCGTTTTTCGATCCCCTGGATATTACTGGCAACCTTGATATATCCAAAATCGATTCATCGGTTGTATCAGGAAGAATGGCTGAAGCTGTAAAATCGGCTCCGACAGGAAACTCAGTGGCCTGGGGAATTCCATTTAGTATCAATGAACAAATTATTTATCTTCAAAATGAACCGTTCAAAGTAAATATCAATCCTCATTTGGGAAACTGGATCATTTTCCTTCATACCTCCGACAAACAGGATTTGAAAAAAAGCGCTGATGGCTTTTATGAGAAACCGTTCAGGGGGATTGGAATGCTGAATGAAGATATTGCCAATTATTTTGTGATTTATGAAGATGGTAAAGAGGTTGGCCTTCCTATACGTCAACGCTATCATATCGGGATGTTTCAGCAGTGGTGGGGAGAAAATTGTATTGAGTCGGTAGCTCATCAAAAACCCGGTCCGGTCGGTTTTCATCAGAAAATGACAAATGGTGAATGGGGATGGATTCAAACCAGGGTAGGGATGAATGACAGGGCAACATGGATAAACTGGCTGTGGGCCTGGGAAAATCCAATTCCTGAGAAAAAGATCAAAGGTTTCAGGTTTGAACCACTCAATAAATCACCCCTTATCCTTTCAGCCATTACTATCGGGCATATCAGGACTAATCCTTTACGTTGGAATTCAAGACAGAAGGCTATCCTTTCACTTCCGAAAGGATCTGTTTTCAATCCTGAGCCGGACGAGAAAGGTCAGCTGACAGGCATCCAGATTGACCTCGGGCAGGTAATATCTGCAATACCCGGATTAACTTATCCCGATCAGAACTGGGAACAATCCTATAATAATAAAATTCCCGGGAATTCGGAAAATGAAATAATTGTTGAATACGCGGCTCACCCGGAAGCTATGTTTCACCTGTCCGGCATGGAGCCAATTCCGGTATCCAATCTTATGAAGAGTGCTAATTACAGTCTGATCAGGGCTGTTGAACCTGCAAATCAGAAAGTAAAGATCAGGGTTGTTGAAAAAGAGAGTGGAAAGACAGTGCCTGTAAAATTTCATGCTCATGGAGAATCCGGAGAATACCTTGCCCCGGCAGACCGGCATCGTCAGCCAAATTATGAATGGTTTGAGGATTATAGTGTCGATTTTGTACATCAGAAGGTTCATAATTGTACTTATATCCCCGGGGAGACATTAATAAAGCTGCCACGCGGGAAAGTATATATTGAAATTTCAAAAGGATTTGAAATTACCCCCTTAAGGAAAACGATTGATATTTTGCCCGAAACTGAAATTATCACCATTGAAATTGAGAAAGCGCTCTTTTGGCGTGAAAAAGGATGGGTGAC